>CAYQXZ010000041.1:0-12797 GCA_964421645.1 uncultured bacterium | reverse complement strand
CTGATAAAGGATGTGAAGGACATAGCAAGGACGGTGAAGGAGGCCTTCTACATTGCAAGCTCCGGAAGACCGGGTCCGGTTCTCATTGACCTGCCGGTTGACGTGCAGAGGGCTGAAACGAAATTTGAGTATCCGGCGGAGATTGACATAAGGAGTTACAAGCCGACGTACGAGGGGCATCCTCTCCAGATTGAGCGGGCCTGGAAGATGGTCAGGGATTCAAAAAAACCCTTGCTCATTGCAGGGGGAGGGGTGATAAGCGCCAATGCTTCGGAGGAACTGAAGAAATTCGTGGAAGCAGCGGGAATCCCGGTGACCTTTACGCTGATGGGTCTGGGCAGCCTGCCGGTTGAGCATCCCCTTTCACTGGGTATGCTGGGGATGCACGGAACCAAGTATGCAAACTACGCGGTTGTTGAGACGGACCTTTTGATATCCGCCGGGGCGCGGTTTGACGACAGGATAACGGGAAAAATTGAGAATTTCGCTCCCAACGCAAAGATCATCCACATTGACATTGACCCCGCTTCAATCAGCAAGAATATCATCGTGGATGTCCCCATTGTGGGAAATGCAAAGGATATACTCAAGGAACTTAACGCGAAGGTAGAGCCCATTGAAAGAAAGGAATGGCTTGCCAAGATAAAGGAATGGAAGCATAGGTATCTACTTACATATGAGAAAGATGCGCTGAAGCCGCAGTATATCATAGAAAGATTGTCGGAAATGCTTCCGGACGACGCAATTATATGTACGGAGGTAGGGCAAAACCAGATGTGGACCGCGCAGTACTACAAATTCAGGAAGCCCCGGACGTTCGTTACTTCCGGCGGACTGGGAACGATGGGCTTCGGATTCCCCGCGGCAATAGGAGCACAGATGGCAAACCCGGACAAGATCGTGATTGACATAGCCGGGGACGGCAGCATTCAGATGAACATACAGGAGCTTGCCACCGCCGTTTACAACCGGCTGCCCATAAAAATCATTATCCTGAACAACTGCTGTCTGGGAATGGTGAGACAGTGGCAGCAGCTTTTTTACAAGAGGAGATATGCGTTTACCTGCGTGGAGAACGCACAGCCTGATTTTGCCAAACTCGCTGAGGCATACGGAGCAATCGGTTGCAGGGTGACCACGATGGAGGAGTTTGAGAAAATCATAAAGAATGTCCTTGATGAGAGGGAAAAGCCGGTCATTGTTGACTGCAGGATAGTGAAGGAAGAAAACGTGTTCCCCATGGTTCCCGCAGGCGCATCTCTTGACCAGATGCTTGAAGGCCTGGCATAAGGAGAAGGAAAATGACTGAAAATAACAAGGGGTACAAATCTCACATAATCATAATAGCGGTTGAGAACAAGGCCGGTGTTCTTGCGCGGATCGCGGGACTTTTTTCGGCCAGGGGATACAATATAGACAGCTTATGCGTTTCCGAAACTGAAGATCCGACAGTTTCCAAGATGACGCTGACGGTCAAGGGTGACGAGCGTATCCTTGAGCAGATTGACAAGCAGCTGAACAAGCTGATAGACGTGATAAAAGTCCAGGATCTTACCGAGGGTGATTTCATTGACAGGGAACTGGTGCTGGTAAAGATAAAGACACTTAATCCCGTGGTGAGGCAGGAAGTCATGCAGTTGTCAAACGTATTCAGGGCAAAGGTAGTTGACATAGGGAGAAAATCGCTGACGCTGGAGATCGTTGGTGGAACGTCAAAGGTTAATGCTATGATTGAGTTGTTGAAGAGCTACGGAATAAAGGAGCTGGTAAGGACCGGAAAGATTGCAATGTCAAGAGAATACAATCAGAAAAAATAAGGAGGAAGAGAAAATGGCTAAGATCTATAATGAAAAGGATGCGGATTTAAAGTTTTTTAAGGGAAAGAAGGTCGGGATTATCGGTTATGGAAGCCAGGGAAGGGCGCATACGCTGAACCTGAAGGATAGCGGCGTGGAGGTAATGGTCAGTGAACTGGAAGGCACACCAAACTACAAGAAGGCGGTGGCTGACGGTTTAAAGCCTGTTGCTGCCGACGAGGCAACAAAGAAGTGCGATGCGGTAATGATGCTTGTCCAGGACAATGCGCAACCGGCAGTCTACAGGAATTTCATCGCCCCAAACCTGACAAAGGGAAAAGCCCTTGGATTTGCCCACGGATTTTCCATACATTTCAGCCAGATAGTTCCGCCAAAGGACGTTGACGTGTACATGGTTGCACCGAAGGGACCCGGAGACCTGGTCAGAGATCAATTTGTGCAGGGGCAGGGAGTACCCTGCATAATAGCCGTTTACCAGGATTACAGCGGTGCGGCGATGAAACTTGCGCTTGCGTATGCCAAGGGACTCGGCGGAACCAGGTGCGGGGTTGTTGAGACAACGTTCAAGGAAGAGACCGAGACCGACCTCTTCGGAGAACAGGCGGTTCTCTGCGGCGGCGCCACGCAACTGATAAAGTACGCGTTTGAAACCCTTGTGGAAGCCGGATACCAGCCGGAGATCGCCTACTACGAGACCTGCCACGAGCTGAAGCTTATCGTGGACCTGATTATACAGCGCGGCATACAGGGGATGCGCAAGGTCATAAGCGACACGGCTGAATACGGCGACATGACCAGGGGCCCGATGGTGGTTGACGAACAGGTGAAGGAGAACATGAAGGCCGTTCTTGCGCAGGTCCAGAAAGGTGAGTTTGCAAGGGAGTGGATTACCGAGAACATGGTCGGAAGGCCTGTTTTCAACGCCCTTGAACGCCAGTCCGAGGAGCACCTGATAGAAAAGGTTGGGAAGCAGATGCGGTCTATGATGCCCTGGCTGAAAAAGTAATACCGGCTCCATTTCATCCGGATAACATCGCCGGCAGCGGCATCCGGCTTCCTCGACGTATGTTTAATACGCCTCGTTGCCTTCGCCTCGCCGTCTTGCTATCCGGCGAACTGAACCCGGTCTTGGACTTTTTCAAAGCGACAAATGAGGCTATTTATTGGCGTCAGGATACCCGACGAAATAAAAGAGAGGATATCAGAAGTAATCCGCAGACTTGAGTTAAAAGTGAGGGAAGCCAGGATTGTTGCTCCGGCTAACCTGCACATAACCCTTAAGTTTCTCGGAGAAGTACCTGAAGATAGAATTGCCGGCATATCCGACATCCTGGCGGATATAGCAAAAGACTACGCGCCCTTCAGGGCAGAGGTGAAGGACGCGGGAGTCTTCCCCGATTTGAAAAGTCCGAGAGTCTTCTGGATAGGGTGCGATTCCGGCGGAAAACTCAAAAAACTCAGTGCCCTGATAGAAAACCGTATTGAAGCCGAAGGTTTTGAAAAAGAAAGCCGTTTCAAGGAGCACATTACCGTGGCCCGTTTCAAATCCACCCCAAAGGCAGTATTTCTGAAAGAAATCATCGCAAAATACGAAGAAGAAACTTTCGGTTACATGGAAGTCAAGGCAATCGAACTGATAAAGAGCGACCTCAAACCTTCCGGTTCCGTGTATACCGTCCTGTCTGCAATTCCATTCTCAGCATGAGAGAAAGCAATGCGAGTATCCTCTGATTTCCTCTCCCCTGGGGTGGCAGGAGGGGGAATTTCCGAAGCTAATGAATTGCGGGCAATTTCAACAGGCAGCACACTGCGTATTCCATCTACCGTGAGTTGCGGTATTCTTGCCGTTCGGGCTTTCCGTACCACCATCAGGAAGGCGCCTGTATTTTCCAGGACGTGGAAAACGTATTCTTTTCCGTCCTGCACGGGCGAAGAATACGCGGCACCGCCTGCCAACGGTTCCATTGTCTTCTTATCGCTATACGCGCCGTATTCCCCGGCAAGTTCTGTTAATCCCAGCTCTTCATCAAGTTCTCTTATCGCGACCAGTCTTCTCTCCATATGAAATTTTATTTTCATCTAATTCCTGTAAAGCCTTTGCTGCAAGCACTTCAATTGAGTTTCTAATGCCTTCTGGTGAACTGGCTTTAATCTTATCCGGAGAAAGTTTTTCAGACAACGCTGGTGCCGGAGCCAAAGACCGTTTGTCCAGAAGCGTTGCGGCGTTGGATGGCCTGGAGAAACAATTTACGGCACATAGTTCTTCACCTCCTCTACGGCGATACGAATCCAAAAGGATATTGTGGCGCCAGCCGCCAAGACTTTCAGCGTGCGAGTTTGGATGCCGGTTGCAACAACGTCGCCGATGCCTGTGGTGGGTTCGAAGGCAAGCAGCAACTCGCCGGAAAAGTAGCCGTCGCCCAAGGCGTCATAGCCCTGCTGAGCGAGAAAGCCGAGATGCGGAAGAGCCGCGGTATCGAAGGTCAGCTTGAGTCGCTCGCGGCTCTGGAGGTGCTCCACTGCGGCGGCTGCGCCTTTTTCTAATTTGTCGCTGAAAAGTTTTACGAATGTCCGCTTGTCCTGAACGAAGGGCCCCATGATGTAGTGCGGAGCGATAGAGGACAAATCGAACCACTCCCCCTCGGTCAGGCAGGTGTTATCGGCAGACAGGTAGTTGTAAGCCCGGCTCATTTCCCGCGGCAGAACGTTCATGGATGAAGTTAATCGGCGAGGTGATCATCCAGTCGCCGTCAGCCTCAATAATGATGGTATAGGATGCTTCCTTTCCTTTAAATTGCGAATCCCGCCATTTTAATTCTATT
Source organism: uncultured bacterium (assembly GCA_964421645.1). Taxonomy (GTDB): domain Bacteria; phylum Ratteibacteria; class UBA8468; order B48-G9; family JAFGKM01; genus JAFGKM01. Next base: position 8,158 of record CAYQXZ010000041.1, on the reverse strand, counting down.
GCATCCCTGGCAGGACAGAATTTTGCAAAAACCTGCGTGCCGTTTCTTAGAATACTAATGTATCGAATTTTGCCTTTCCCGAAACTGCGGACGCCAAATTGAATCTCCGGAACACCGGATATTGCGTAATCCTCTACCGACGGAGCCGGTTCGATATATTCCGGAAACAGCCGCCCGCGAACGGCAACAGCCCTCCGTTGGTTCCATGACTTGAAGAGGTTTTCAATCGTTCGTTTCCCGCTGACGTAAAGGTAGGTTACATTTTCAGCTTTTATGTTTTCGGGGGATGATAGTGTGTATAGTATATCGGTAAAATCTACGCCGGAAAATATCCCCATCTTGCGGGATAAATTTCCTGAAAGGTAGTATTTGTATAATAGGTAATCGTATTTGAAGTGCGCCATTTCGTTGAACATTTCGATATAGGACATCCTGCCGAGCCACGGAAAATCGGTCGGGTCGGGATGGCCGGAGAGGTGGCAGAGGCCGGGATGAAGGAGAGGCAAAGCAATTCTCTTCTTTTCAGCCGCGTCGAGTAGTAAGGGAGATGTTTTTTCCCTGACGTGGAGGCAGATGTCATCAGTCCATTCAAGCATTGGAATAAAGGTATGGAGAAAAGGCTTATATCCCGGCCATTTCTTGCGCGCTTCCCAAAAGGGAGCGGCCGCTCCGCCCCTTATAACTTCGTCGGGAAAATATAAATGGTACTCCCCAGTGGGAATCAGAAAAACACCGTTGCCCGTGTTTGCCGAGAGAGTATGTTCATAATAGTTTTTACCCTCATACCAGCCGAGATAGCATAAGGCTTCACTTTCGCGGCCGTGGTCGCCCGCGCAAAAGACGAAGTCTCCGCCAAGGTTTTCCACCTCGCGGCGCAGTTCCCCGGGGGTCTGGCATCGCTCCGGGAATTTGAAGGCGGTATGATGATGTATGTATCCGGCCATCCATGGCGCCGGTATTTTCCCGGGGAACAGACTTGAAACTTTACGTGCACACATAGTTCTTTCTCGTCTATTTCATCAAAAGAGTTTTACGGCCTATTATGCCGGAAGCCGTATCCTTTACAGTAATGGTATACCTTCCCGGTTTTTCATTTAACGCCCAGTGCACCGCATACTTGGCTGTTGCATTTTCAGCGGTTATGTTTGCCGCATACCAGGGAAGATTTTCTCCTGAAGGCCCCGTTACTTCCACCCTGAGAATATGAGGGGAAAGAGTAGCTCGCAACCCGGGGTTGACCAGTATCTTGAATATGCTCTTTTCTCCCCTGACTGCATTGTCAGTTGCAGAGATGTCCAGTGAGGAAACTCTGTATGGAAGCATAGCATATAGATGTGCTTTATAAGACATCGTCGTATCGACCGTATCTCTAAGCCCGAGATACTCGCCGGTAAGCATATCGTAGAGATGGCTTTTACGCGGGAATACGATTCTAACGGGATAGGGAGTGTGATCATACATGAAGTATTCCCTCAACAACCCGACATACTCGGCTTCTCCGTGTTTCATCCTGAAAATCTCGGTAGGAGGCATCTCTCCCTCGCCTTTATGGGTTATTATTACCTGCGGTTTTATCCCTGCTTCCTTTTCAAGCAGTTGAGCAAGTATTCTGTGCCTGCCCTCGAGTTTCTTCCATCCCTGCATATTCCTGAAGGCGGCATATCCGTACCCTTTCAGTTGATCGCCCAGAAAAACAGTCCTTCCTTTTCCTATTCTGTTGACTGTTCCGGGTTCAGCAGAAACGAATAAGTCGTCCAGCATACTTTTCTCCTGTCTTGTCCCGTGCCCGTTTAGCATGCCTGGTATTATGTCGGCTATAAGCAGGCCTCCGTTGTTTACGAACCTTCTTATGGCATCCGCTTCCTTCTCCGATACAGAGTAACTTCGGGGCATGAAGAATACCCTGTATCCCCGCTTGATAAGCGCATCTGCCTCGACCTCTTCATAGGCTAAGTATTTATACTGGAGCCCGGAATGTTCGAGGGCCTTGTTGAAATCGGGAAGATTATCTTTCCACACTGTCGTAACGGGCTTTTTCACGTCTATCGTTATCCCGCCTTCAAGCTTATCGTCCTTAACCCCGCTTATTATGCTGTCCATGATCTGGGATGCCGCGGAATAATGTATCGCTATACCGTCATCCTGCAGTTCTGCGGAAAGAAGAAGCTTTCCAATGCCCGTGCGTATCTTCGAAAGAGCGTCCCTGCTTGCCTGCATGAATGGCATGTTTGTGAAATCCGCCGCGTATCCCGAGTAACGTCCCGGAGCTCCCATCGTCCAGAACCACGTGCTGTTCAGGCCGTGAAGGAGGCTGTACCACGGGAAGAAGTGATGGTATTCGTTGGTGTTGGGCCCTATCTGCCAGGTAAGCCCGTAAGTGCCGTACCACATGCCGCTCAGGTGTCCCGGACCGGCAAAGGAACGGAATATCTCCATCTCCTGGCTGTTGCCAATGTAAGAATGCAAGGCGCCCATATGGTCCTTGATTACCCACCAGTTGATGCCGCCGTTGGGAAAATTGAATCCCAGGTTCCCGTCAAACCCTACATGCGCGCCCGGATCATGGGAAGAAAGGGCTTTGCCTGTGTGCTCGTAAAGTCTTGAAAACACGTATTGCTGGGCAAGACGGTGTTCAAGCCAGGGCGCGTAGTTGCCCGTATCAAGGGCTTCCTCAAAAGTAAGCGGCATAACATCCTCCCAGCGATTGTAATGCGTCTTCCATTCTTTATTAAGCAAATCAATCCCTTGATATTTTGACTTGAGATATTCCCGGAAGTCTGCAAGGCATGTCTCCGACCAGCATGTGTCGGGATTTTGAGAGTAATAAGATTCATCCCCGTGCGTCCAGGAAAAAGGACCGTAAGGACCGAAAATGGAACCGTGCAAAGAGAAGAACTCATCAATGTGTTTCAATGTTTCTGAGTGGCTCATACAGCCTCCAATAAGATTTTGCAGTCCCCACTGCCCGGCTGGAGATACCGGAACTGCTTTGCTTGAAAATCCGCCGAATCCAGTTGTATAAGGAACCGCGGAGAGATTGGCAATGGCCAAGTTGCGGGCATGGGTGGCACCCCTGTAGCCTATATCTATGGCATCGGCCTGGTCCTCTTCAGAGAGTTTCTTCAGCATGAGATGCGTAAGGAACTGGTTGTCTCCCGCGCTCCAGACTATCTCGTTGAAGTCGTCGAGGGTCTTCAGCTTCGCGCGCACGGGAAAGTTTAACCTGCTGTAAGAAACCTTTTTGCCGTCTCCGCTTACTAACGCCCGTATGCTGTGCATTATCACGAGGGGCTTCTCCATAGGCAGGGAGAACGGGTATTCCTCACCCGTCCCGGAAAGAGTCTTTTCAGCTATCTTGCGCCCGTAATTGTCCCATAGCTCGGCGGTAAGAATTTCTCCGCCGGAAAGCGACCGCGACAGTCTTATCGAACCGGTGACGTCGTCTCCCTTGTTATAGCTATTGCCGTCAAGGCTTATTTTCAATATGTCGATATCCGATTTTACGGTGAATCCTTTACTTGCCCAATCGAAGACCTCCCCGTAGGAAGAGACCAGCCATACGTCAAGTATGTATTCTCCCGCCGGTAAAGCCGGCAGTTGCACCTTTGTATCCGCCGAAGCAGGCCCTGCCGGCAGTTCATAAACCGTCTCATATTCATGTCTGCTCCGCACAGCAGATTGAATCATGGCGCCTGCAGGTGCACTCTTCGTAATTACAGATGCGGCGCTTGCGGTTGCCGGATACTCTATATCGGAAGGAAGGGAGATACTTTCTATCTGTGCGCCGGAATCCTTACCGCTCGCCCATACCACTGCGCGCGCAATAAGCGATTGGTAGTATTCGTATGGTACAAACTCTGCCTCGGGACATTCGTCTGGAGCTATATATCCTTTGGAACGTTCGTCATTATGTATGGTTCCAGATTTTGGATTATTCCAGTTAGGAGTGAGGGAAGGATAACCGGTTGTGGCCCAGGATGCGAAAGTCCCGTCGGGCCTCTTTTCCGAAGGCATCTCCTGCCCGTAAGTCAGAGCAACCACCCTGCCTCTACCGAAAAAGCCGGCATCAACAATCTCTTCAACCGGCAGGTCCTTCAACTGCGGAAGAAAACCGAAAGGAATGCCCCTGGTTATAAATGCCGCGCCTTCAGGTGACTGCCTGCGTGAGAATACAAGGTCTATCTCTGCATTGTCCTTAGGCGGACAGATATATACCAGCCCGGTCCCCTCCGAAACTTTCTTGAGCAGGTCGAAACGCTGTTTTGCCGGAAGAATTGCCCAGTCGAGCTTGCCGATGACTATCACGTCGAAGTCTTCCGCGATATACCTTCGCAAGAGCTGGTCTATCAGGGTTATTGGCGTGGGCGTCCAGAACCATTCTGCCGGGACGGATATCTTCGTAAATGCAGATGTCATCCATGGGGTATAATCAATTGATAGACGCTGTGCAAGTTCAATTGTCTCCCGCTGGCTCCATTCCGGCGCCATCACGAGGGTTTTTATCTGCCCCCCCGCGTATGGCTTTGCCCATTTTACATGCAGGGACTCATAGCCATCCGTAAGTATGCCGTAAGAAAAGTTCTCGTTCAGTCCGAGGGGATGGCTGCTGCCTGCAAAACCTATACATGCGTCAAAAACACACGCCAAGAAAAAGAGCGTGATGCATCTTCTGAATCTCTCGCACATTTCTCCTCCCTGTTAAGATACGAAGCTTTGTTATGACCTCAGCGGAAAGCCGTTTTTATTACTTCCATCCTCAAGCGTGAAAGAAATTCTTCATATGCGGCAACCACGCTGTCGCCATTTGATGATAATTCTGCATGCCTGTCGGCTGCTTTTGCGGACTCGGCGGCAAGTTTTGTGAGAAAATTCGACCACAATCCGTCTATCCGCCCGATGTCCGGCATGAGGGGTTTTCCCGCCTGGGGGTAACGCATAATCATGTCAGCTATCTCTTCCATAAGTCTTACGGTTATAAGCGTATATCTGTATCTAATCCAGAGCGGGTAATCGGCAAATATCAGGTTGCCGAAACGCTGTGGAGTGGCAAAAGCTCCCTTTGTATCGGACCAGCATGTCCACATGTCGCCACGGGGATCAACTACCCTCTGTCTGTTAAGGTTGAGTCCCCAGATTATATCTGGTTTGGGGCTGTTTCCGCCAAGCAGTTCAAAAGGTATCGCAGCTTCTATCGACCATCGGTCAGCGTATTTTTTAATTCCAGCATGCCATCCAGCCTGTATTTCCGGAGCTATGGAACTTCCTTTGCGGCTTTCCCTTTCTCCTGTTATGCATACACGCAGCTGTATGTAAGAGGAACGGTCGTAGTTGCTATCGATAAATATCTCGATGGATTCATCAAAGCCCTTTACCTGTCCGCGGAGGATGCGTTCTTCGATAGTCTTCATCATGGGTTCTTCGCAGACAAACGCTATATAGAGATTTTTCTCGTCCCAGCAGAGCATGCCGGTTGTTTGGACGTCTGCAGATTTGCCGCCAATTGCGACGAACGGTTCGGTTATATATGCCCTTCTCCAACACTCCTCTTCAATCGCGCCGTCTATTATAAGGGAATCGTTTATTATTGCCGCGCTGTAAAAAGGAAATTCGCTGGCGGAGGAATCAAACGCGTAAAACATTGTTAGCAAAAACATCCAGAATATCTTTTTTCTCATCCATTCATCTCCTTATACTTTTTCAGGCGCTTTTTTATGGATAACTTATATGGCAAAATCTTCCTTCCAATCATTATGGATTCATTCGGCAGGAATCTTTGCTGTCTTTTCTGTCACCTGATCGTCACTTTAAGAAAGATACGCGATTCAATGAATATTTTTTAAAATTTTACGTTCTGATTCAATGGCGGCTTTGAAGGCTTTCATCGAAACATGGTTTTCCGTTTCAAATGCGAAAAAAGCAAGGCGTATATGCCTGGTCTCCTGCGGATATGTAATCTCGGTGCTCTGCGCGTAAGAACCAATGCGAACCCTGCCGCGAAAGCCTTCTTCAGCGTTTAGCAGAAGCCCGAGAGAACCCTTGCTCTGCAGCTTGTCTGCATAAAATATCCAGTCAATTCCCTTATCAATAGCGACTTCAGGATTTGTTCCGGTATAGCCGTGAGGTATATCCCACTCTCCGTCCGATGTTACAATCCACCGGTGAGAAGGCAGTCTATGGGCGGGGGCAAATCCACCCGGATAGCACGTCAATCGGAGCTCTATATCTTTTATGGACAAATTGCCGGGAACTATGTCTATACGGGAGTATATGGCCTGTCCGCTTTCGGGAATAATGAAATTCAAAACCAGTTCTCCATTCTTTTCCATCTCCCATATCATGCGCAGACGTCCTTCTTTCCCTTCATTCGCCTCGGCAATCTTGGCGGGCTTTGCCGCCATTATATCGGCTCCGTTTATTCTTACGCGTATGACGTTGCCCCTGTACCAGTAGTGAAAAGAGCCGCCGTCAAAGCCCACTCCCATGTCTCCCGTCGTCAGGGAAGGATAATTGCCCGTGAAATGAGGCGGCTGGTTGAGAAAACGAGAGTATCCGACGGTAAGCGTTCTCGCCCCGGTCTTGAAATCCCATACGTCGGTCTGCATTGGCGGGATGTTATTCTTGGCCTCCGCGGAGGTAGTTTTCTGCTCTACCTGTACGCTTATTATGTCGCCCATAAGCTTTTTAAGCGCTTCCAGGTCTTCCTCCGCAAAAAACCTATTCTTCGGAACACTGAAAGATAACAAAAATACAATCAGAAACATCTTCCCCTTTAAGTGCATAATTACCTCTTCCTGAATCCTATTTTTCCCGTGGGACTTTTATTATCCCCACGGGTCCGGGGATATCCATGCTTTCCTGACCCTCCGTGATTACTGGTTTTTCAAGTACGGGGCCGCCGCAAATGCTGCATCTCGGCAACCAGAGCTCGGCATCTATCGCTCCATGTTCTGCATCAGGGGGCATAGGCTTGGACTCTATCGCAAAGATTGTTTTATCTCTGTCGCACATTATCGCAGGATAAGTGTTTTTACCCGTACTGAAAGGCGATTCGACTGGAAAAACGGAAGGTTTAGCCATCTTGAATTTTTGTGTAAACAGTTTGTTTGCCTGCACGTCTACAAGCACCTGTTCGTATTCGGTTGTTATTCTTTTATCCGCAGTCATCTGTTTGATTATAAAACCGACAGCTATCAGAATGACTACAATGAGTCCGACAATCTTTCCGATTCTGGCCATTGCGCCGCTCCTTTCGTACTTAACGGTTATTTTCTTCGCTTCTTTTCAAGGGGTATCACTTGCACCGCCGACTCCCGGATTCCTGAACCGGTCCGCTCTCTGGAAGTATGCGCCGTAGTTAAGCGAAAGAGCGGAAGAAGTCGCGTCAATCGTCGTAACAGGCAGAAAGAGAACAGCCCCGTCAAGATACCATGCGTTCCACCCAAACTGGTGCTGGCAGAACCTGTAGGTGTTCTTGACATTGTACCTGTCCATGAGAAATGCCCGGTGTGCGCTTTTTGCGACGTCAAATGATAGATTATTGTCAAACAGGGGCCATACTCCACTCGCCGCCTTGTTTCGCATCATGTAACCGATATAGATATAATCGCCGCCGTGGTATCCTCTTGCCACGTAATCGAGAAGATTATGGCCGCCTTTCTGTATCCCGCCACGTTCATTCTTGGGAATGCTCGGGCAGAAAAAGAGACTTGCGGTTGCCAGTGACCTTTTAAGATAGTGAGTATAGTAATCGCGTTCAGCCGGAGTGTAGTAAGGCCTCTTGTCAAAAAGGATGTCAAGGTTTGCCGGATACCAGAGATAATCAAGGTCATATCCTACACCCCTTGTAGATGCTGTCTGGGTAGTGGGGGTCCGGTCTCTCCAGTCCTGGGCATACATGAGTATTGTTAATCCTAACTGTTTGAGGTTGTTCATACATACCGCTTGTCTTGCTCTTTCTCTTGCCTGAGACAGCGCCGGCAGCAGCATCGCCGCCAGTATCGCTATGATCGCCACCACCACCAGCAGTTCTATCAGTGTGAAACCGGATTTGTGTTTATACCGGACATATGTCCGATTTTGAGGCGGATTTAAGTAAGTCATTTTGTCAAGCCTCCTTAGTTTACCATTTTCCCGGTCCCCTTTCAGCCCCTGTGGCCGA
>CAYQXZ010000040.1:10303-12916 GCA_964421645.1 uncultured bacterium | reverse complement strand
CCATTTTATTCTCCTTTACCCCGCTCCTTTTGTCATTGCGAGCGTTTTTTTGCGAAGCAATCTCATGGATTGCCATGGGACTTCGTCCCTCGCAATGACAAGCTGTGAGGGGTTCATGATTTTTCGCTATTTACGATAGTACAAATGACCGGAAAGGTCAAGTTCTCACCGGAGTCTTTCAACGTTGCCGACCATGTGCTGGACGTTCAACGGCAGTTTTGTAAACGTTTCCACCTTCTTCCCTGATTTGCCCAGCGTATTTTCAATTACTATGTAATCCAGTCCAGGTATGATGACTTCGTCGCAGGTGTCGCCGTAGCCGCGTATGGCAACGTCCAGCATCGTGACAACCTGTTCGTCAAGCGGCTCGTTTGATTTGAGCGTGATTGCCCCGTAGAATTCCTGGCATTCGGTATATCCTGAATTGTGGGTTCCCGTATAAGGTTTCAGCTGTTCCATGAAGACACGTTTGCCGATTTTCCAGGAAATCTCGTCCGACTTGCTCCGGAAAAAATCAACCAGCGCCTGCTCCTGCAATCTTGCAGGCAAATTCTTCTCCGCGACCTCAACATATTTCTGATAACCGACACGGTATGCCTCCTCCACGAAATCAAACCAGTAGGTTGTCTCATCGTGAATATCGGCAGGACTGTCAGCCATGACCACCGTCCTTCTTATGCATGAATTCAATCCATCCCTCTTCGGAGCAACCCCCAGGTTTACCCAATTCCCTTTATTTATGGGTCTGTTCCGCGCAGGCCCGTAGATGGTACGCACAGCTTGTCCGTCATTGACGATAGTCTTAACTCCGGTATCCTCGCAGCCCAATTCCTGCCCTATGAAATACGCCCACGCCGCCACTTCAGTCTCCAGCATGCCCGGCTTCAGCACTGCAAGCATCCCGCGCATCATCGCGTCGGCAACCGTAGAGGCATCCCGTATCAGGCGCATTTCAACATCCGATTTCCTGTTTTTTATCTGCTGGTATAGCTGCTGTTCGTCTTTCACTCCCGCCGGTCCGAAAATCTTTTCAAGGTAAGATATCAAAGCCACAGGCACGACTTCACGGGGCGTCAGCAATGCTACAGAACCTACATTAGAAATCGGCTTGCCGGCTGCCGCGGCCAGCACATCCTCCAATCGTTCCGCCTTCACCGGATAGATCTCATCGGCAAGCTGTAACAGTTCCACCTTATGTACCGCGGCGCCGGAACGTTTAGACTGTTCCTCCGCAAGGTACCCGCCCTCCAGTCCTGCCAGCAGGTGAAACCCGCCCTTCACCCCTATAACACCGGCAACCTGCTCTATGCTTAAATTGGTATTACTGCCGAGATAGGGAACGTCTCCGCAGTACTCTTCATCCGAGAAGACAAAACCGATCTCATATCCCTTTTTCGCAAGTGCGTCCCGTACTACTTTCTGTCTCCTGCGAAATTCTTCGGGAGGCGCTTCATACAGCGGGTCAACCAGCGGCCGGTAATACTCAATCACCTTCTCCACCCTCTCAAACTCTCGCTTCAGCCGTTCAGTGTTTTTCATTTTTCTGCAGAAACATATCTGATGATGTTCAGGACAATCTCTCCGTCAAAATTCTTGCTTACTCTTTTTACCACAAAACGTAGGTACTGTAAAAATTCACTTGACCCTTTCGCCCGTTTGTATTATCGTAAAAAAAAACGCGGAGGTTAAAATGGACCTTATTACTACGATTAAAGGATCTCTTCTGGAAAATTTCTTCCCGGCAGGCTGGGACATGAAGAAAATTGACAAATGCTGCAGCAACCCGCCGGAAAAAATTCTTGAACGGCAGAACTGGTGGAACAGGAAATTCTCGCCGGAATCCTGCGAGACGCTTGAGGAATTCAACGCAAAGATGGGACACGAGATAGCCGCGGAGATATGCGCGTCAAAGGAAGCCAGGAAGAAACTTATCCTGATATTGCCGGTAGGTCCCATGGGCATGTACAAGTGGATTGTGTATTTCCTTAAGGAATGGAACGTTGACTGCAAACACGTGTACGGGTTCAACATGGACGAATGGAGCGACAGGAATGGAAAGACTCTTCCGTCAAACAATACCGGAGCATTCCAGAATGCAATGCAGGATGCATTCTACGGACCTCTCGGGCAACTTACCGTCCCGAAAAACCAGCGGCATTTTGCAACAAAAGACAGTCTGCCCCATTACCCAGTAAAGATAGATGCACTGAAAAAACAGGGTGCAAAACTTGTGGTGATTTTCGGAATAGGACGGGTATTCCACATAGCGTTCTGGGAACCTCATTTTGCCGCAGAATTCAAGTCCGAGGCCGAATGGAAGAAACAACCATACCGTATCGGAGCGAAACTGCACCCCCTGACTATTGAGCAGAACGCGATAACCAGTTTCAAGAGCAGAACGACCCTCGTCCCCTGTTTTGCAAATACCATAGGACCTGGGATTTTTTTGAAGGCGGACAGTATTATCGGGGGCGCGGACGGCACTCTCGGCCGAGGGATGATGTGGCAGGGAATGAGTTTGTGGGTTACCCTGCGGCACGGGCCCAGCACATGGATTCCGAGCAGTTACATGCCGACTCTTCCCGGAAAGCTTTTCTTCCTGAAAGAGCTTGC
>CAYQXZ010000040.1:0-10203 GCA_964421645.1 uncultured bacterium | reverse complement strand
CGAGCAGTTACATGCCGACTCTTCCCGGAAAGCTTTTCTTCCTGAAAGAGCTTGCAGGTCCATTGCTTCCCGAATGCAATTAACGGACCGCTTTTATCCGCAGAGCATCGTTGGTGGCGTCGTTGGCTGCCTCGACATACATTAGTATGCCTGCGTTGTCAACTCCTTACCGCCTTGCTCTGCGACAAAATCAATCCGTTAAGAAACGCGAGTTGAGCAAGGAGGAAAAAATGAACGTACTGGCGATAGGAGCACATCCTGACGATCTGGAGATTCTTTGCGGAGGCACGCTTGCAAAGTATGCAAAGAACGGACACAAGGTTTTCATGGGGCATCTATGTAACGGAAATATGGGAGGCAAGGACATAAAGCCTGAAGACCTCGCCGCAACCAGAGACAAGGAGGCGAAAAAGGCCGCCTCGCTCATAGGAGCCGAAGCGCTCGGACCGATTGCCGGAGACCTTGACCTCTACCCTACGAAAGAGATGCGCGTGGCGGTTGTGGATATAATACGCTACGCCAAGCCCGACGTGATAATAACCCACAGCGTTACCGATTACATGCCGGACCATGTGATAACGGGACAGCTTGTCTTTGATGCCGCGTTCACCGCAACGCTTCCACTGTACAAGACCAAATATCCCGCCCACGAAAAAATCATGCCAATATATTACATGGACACGCTGGCAGGATTCAGCTTTGAGCCGAGTCACTACGTTGACATTACGGACTTCATGGATATGAAGAAAAAGATGCTTCTCACGCATGAAAGCCAGTACTCGTGGCTTTCGGGACACCACGAATCCGAGCCGGTGAAGATGCTTGAAAAGGTCGCCGGGTTCAGGGGTGTCCAGTGCGGCGTGGAATATGCCGAGGCATTCTGCATGGCAAAGGTCTGGGGCAGGGTAAAGATCGCAAACCTCCTCCCTTGAAAGACAATTTTTAAACATCTATTGACAACAAATGAATATGCGGGTAATATGATAATGAGAATTATTATCAATAAGGAGCGCAAAAATGAGATGCCGGAACAGGTGTGGCAGTCCGTGGATGCACCAGAAGCTGATTGACGAAGGGTTGAGAATCACCGAAGCGAGACGGCTCATACTGAACCTGCTAAGCAAGAGTTCACAGCACATGAGCGCCGATGACGTATATTTTGCACTGCGGAAAATCAACCCCTCAATCGGCTTTGCCACTGTGTACAGAACTCTTGATATGCTGACAAGAATGGCTATCGTGCAGAAGTTTGATTTCGGAGACGGCAAGGCCCGCTATGAGCTGATAACCGGAAAGGAAAAAGAAACGCACCACCATCATCTCTTATGTACCGGCTGCAAAAAAATTATTAACTACACTGATTTTGTTGAGGAAGAAAAGGTCCTGATTGAAAAGACGGAACAGGCCCTTTCAAAGAAATACAGGTTTGACATAAAAAGCCACATAATCCATTTTTACGGACTGTGCGAAGAATGCAGAAGTCAAAATCAGAGCCCCTCACCTTGATAATCTCTCAAGGTTGAGTTCGGGACAAGGGAGGTGAGTAAGATGCCGAGAGGAGACGGAACCGGACCCATGGGACAGGGTCCGATGACAGGCAGGGCGGCAGGATACTGTGCAGGCTATGGCGTGCCAGGTTACATGAATCCGTATGTCGGAGGCCGTGGACCAGGTTATGGATTTGGCAGAGGCAGAGGATTCGGCAGGGGGTTCGGCAGAGGAATGGGAAGAGGCAGATGGTTTTACGGCAACCCCTATTTTGCGGGGGCGCCGTATCCCACAGGGCCTGTATCCTACCCTTTCGCCCCTGACCCGGCAGCCGACCCTTATGGCGTCTGGCAGGCAACCCCGGAACAGGAAAAGGAGATGCTGGTATCGCAGACGAAGGTTCTGGAGGAGCAGCTGGGCGACATGAAGAAACGGATTGCCGAACTGGAAAAAGAGGCAGGGAAAGCGAAGTAAAAAATATATCTGCGGGGCGGTATATCGCCGCCCTGCAGGTGTGTTTCTAAGGCGGAGGAATACCTATGAAGATTTGTATAACTTCGGACGGAAACAATCTTGAAGCAAACGTTGACCAGAGATTCGGGCGATGCGCCTACTTTGTTTTCTACGATACGGTTACGGATAAATTTGAGGCATTGCCGAATTCCAATGCATCGGGAATGGGCGGTGTAGGAATACAGAATGCGACAATGATGGCAGAAAAGGGTGTTGAGGTCCTGCTCACCGGGAATCTGGGCCCCAATGCATCAGGTGTACTCAAACAGGCCGGTATTAAGGCAATAACAGGGGTATGCGGCAAAGTCAAGGATGCGGTGGAAAATTTCAAGAAAGGAATTTTAAAAGAAGGCGGCTCTGCTTCCGGCCCTACCGTGCCATCCCATTTCGGTATGGGCGGACAGAAAAAATAATCGGAGGGATACATGCGCTTCGCTATTTCAACGGACGGAGATTTTGTTTCAGCACATTTCGGGAGATGTCCGTCTTTCACAATCGTGGAGATTGACAGCAATGCTGTTGTTAAAAAGGAGCTCATAGATAACCCCGGCCACCATCCCGGATATCTGCCCGAGTTTCTGCACAAAATAGGAGTGAGTTCAATTATCTGCGGAGGAATGGGACAGCGTGCAGTTGAGCTTTTTAAGGAACGCGGCATATCCACAATCGTTGGCATTGAAGGCAAGATAACCGAGGTCATAGACAAATTGATTGACGGGGATCTTCAATCGGGAGAAAGCCTGTGCCAACCCGGAGCAGGCAAGAATTACGGCATAGAAAAAACGCAGTGCGACCACAAAAACGATAAATCGTAGCCCCTCACTTTTCGGGTGTATCAGGAAGAATTCGGGACAAGGGAGGTGAGTAAGATGCCGAGAGGAGACGGAACCGGACCCATGGGACAGGGTCCAATGACAGGCAGAGGGCAGGGAAGAGGCATGGGCGGAAGAATGGGCGGCAGAGCGGCAGGCCCTGGAGGATTCTGCGTATGCCCGTCCTGCGGAGAAAAAGTTGCACACCAGGCAGGCGTTCCCTGCTTTGAGAAAAACTGCCCTAAATGCGGGACAAAAATGGTAAGAGGTTGAGATGATTATCACGGTAGCGAGCGGAAAGGGAGGAACCGGCAAGACTCTTGTTGCCACGTCGCTGGCTTTGTCTCTTGGAAAAGATGCACGTTTTCTTGATTGTGACGTGGAAGAACCCAACGGCTATATTTTCATGAAGCCGGAGATAGAAGAAACCCTGAAGGTTTACACACCCAAACCAAGGGTTAATAGTGAAAAATGCACCTTCTGCGGCAGATGCGGAAAAGCCTGCCGTTACAATGCGATATCTGTAATCAAGCCGAGGGACAAAATCAGCGGCAAGGTCCTGTTTTTCTACGAACTCTGCCACAGCTGCGGCGCCTGCAGTCTGGTTTGCCCTGAAAATGCAATATTTGAAGAACCGGTGGAAAAGGGCGAGATAGAAAAGGGACATGCGGAAGGCATTTCATTTTTTGTTCATGGGCGATTGAGGCCATCGGAAGCGAATCCGGTGCCGCTTGTGAAGGCGGTAAAAAAGCAAACCGGTGCAGACAAAATCAATATAATTGACGCTTCACCCGGCACAAGCTGTCCGGTGGTCCAGGCAGTTAAAGATACCGATTTCTGCATACTCGTTACAGAGCCCACACCATTCGGCCTGAATGACCTTACCCTTGCCGTTGAGATGAACCGTAAGATGGGAATTCCTGCCGGTGTGATAATAAACCGTGCAGATATCGGAGATAAGAAAGTTGAGAATTACTGCAGTAATGAAAAAATTCCCGTATTTCTGCGCATTCCATTTAAAAGGGAAATAGCGATTGCGTATTCAAAAGGTATACCGCTGGTTGAAGCTTTTCCTGGATACAGAATAAAATTTAAAAAGGTTTTTGCCGATATATGCAGGCTTCTTGGAAAGGATACCGCATCAAAATGAAACGTATACTTGTCATAAGCGGGAAAGGAGGCACCGGAAAAACGTTTCTCACTGCTTCTCTTGCCGCAGTGGCAAGAAACGCAGTAATGGTTGACTGCGACGTTGACGCGGCCAATCTTTACCTGCTTCTGCATCCGAATATTAGAAAAACAGAAGTGTTTTTTGGCGGCAATGAAGCCGAAATAGACCAGGACAAGTGCATACAATGCGGCAAATGTCTTGCAATATGCAGATTTGAGGCAATCAAGATAAACAAAAGCAAAAAAGGTCTCATTGAGAAAATTGTCATAGATCCGTTTTCCTGCGAAGGTTGCGGCGCCTGCAGTTACGGTTGTCCGGTTGAAGCAATAAACATGGCGGAAAAGGAGAGCGGCAAATGGTTTATTTCGGATACAAAATACGGGCCTTTCGTGTTTGCAAAACTGGGAATAGCAGCTGAGAATTCAGGTAAACTTGTTTCAAAAATCAAGGAAGAGGCTTATAAAATCGCTGAAACAAGACAGGCCGAACACATACTGATAGACGGCCCCCCCGGGATAGGATGCCCTGTTATTGCTTCCATGTCCGGCGTAGACCTTGCCCTTGTAGTTACAGAACCGACCTTATCCGGCATCAGCGATATGCAGAGGGTAATAGAAGTAGCGGAGTTTTTCGGAGTTGAAACAAAAGTTATAATAAACAAGTATGACATCAACATGGAAAATACCGGCAAGATTAAAGAAATATGTGAAAAAAAATACATAGAAGTTGCGGGACAACTGCCTTTCTCCAAAAAAGTCATTCAGTCCGTGGTAAAAGGCATCCCGTATACAGAATTCAGCAGTGACTCCATAGCCGGAGACATTGCCGGAATTTGGGAAAGAATCAAATGAAAGAACCCAGAAAATCTGAAAACATATTGAGAAAATTCTTCATAATTACCGGGATTGTCTTGGTTCTTCTCCTAAACAATTTATGGTATTCCGGACAATTGGGGGTAATCCCGCAGATATTAAAGAATCCCCAGTTGCAGGTATTCACCATAATAATTACCGCAATATTGCTGGAAGCGTTTCCTTTTATCCTGATAGGTGCCCTTATATCGGGCATCATGGAGGTCCTTGTCCCGGGAGAAAAGATCAGAAAAATCTTTTCCGGCAACGGCTTGATGTCAGCAATCGGAAGTCCTTTTCTCGGCATGCTCTTTCCTGTATGCTCATGCGGCAACGTTGTTCTGGCAAAGGGTCTTCTGAAAAAAGGTGCACTGCCCTCAAGAGTAATAACCTATATGCTTGCCTCTCCCATAATCAACCCTGTTACCATCATGGCCACCCTTCTCGCCTTTTCATACAACAAGGGGATTGTTCTGGGCAGGATTCTGGTCACCTTTGCGGCATCATTGATAATCCCCTTTATCCTTCGGTCTTCTCTCAAAGGAAATATACTAAAAGATGAACCGGAAAAAATGCACTGTGAACACCAGCACGGCTCATTTTCAAAAATTGAGAAAATCTTCCATCATGCAGAGATAGACTTCCTGCTCATGGGCAGATACCTTGTTATGGGTGCAGTGGCAGCGGCATTATTTCAGACATTTATACCACGGGCGGCATTTTTATCTCTTGCACGCAATCAAATCCTTTCCGTTTTCCTGATGGAGATACTTGGAATTTCGCTCTCCCTCTGTTCGTTCGCGGATGCCTTTGTCGCCAGTTCCTTTACAAATCTCCCGGATATTTCCAAAATCGTTTTCATGGTTGCAGGACCCATGACAAATATAACCGTTGCTATTCTTTACCTCGGCACATTCAAAAAGAAATTCGTCATCAGACTTATTCTGACCGCATTTGTTGTGCTGTTCCTGCTCGGATTCGCGGTTGCGCTTATCGGAGGATAAATGGGACTATTCAGAAAGAAAAACTTCTACCAGACACTGACAATCTTCATATGGCTCTTATTCCTGTTTGTGGTGGAAATCAGCGGGAATATCAAGCTTTTCATCAAGAAGAGCTACATTCCTTTCACTGTTGCCGGCTCATTTATCCTCTTAATACTGTTCATAATACGGATTAAGAGATTCAAGAAGGAGGCTTCAGGCAATATTGATTTCATATCTGCATTTTCTTTCCTTATTTTTCTTTTTCCTGTTCTGTTAACAACCATTGTAAGGCCCGGTAATTTATCCTCTTTTGCCGCAATGAAAAGAGGAATAACAGACGAGTTTTCGGCAGGAGATACGGATGTTCTTGAAATGTTAAAAACACAGCTTGATACTGAAGGACAATATAAAAAACTGAACGTGAAGCAGTTTTTAACGCTCGCTAAAAAGAAACCCCAAGAGATCGCCGGAAAATCCGTATCCATTGAGGGGCTCGTTTCTAAACAAAACGGACAAGCGGACAGTTTCATGCTTATCCGTTTCCTCATCACCTGCTGTGCGGCTGACGCGACCCCTCTGGGGATTGAAGTAAGCTACGGCCAGACCGAACATCTAAAACAGGATATATGGGTCAAGGTATACGGACAGGTGAATTTTGCAGGAAACAAACCATTGATTATTGCCGACGAGATAAAGGAGACGCCAAAACCGTCAGACCTATACCTGTATTAAGCCGAGAAAGGGAAAAGACAAAATCATCAACCCCTCACTTTCCGGGTGTATCAGGAAGAGTTCGGGGTGAAGGAGGGAAAAGTGGAAAGATTAAAATTCATATGGAAAGGGTTAAAGGAACATCTGCCTTTCTCAATCCTGAGTGTAGTCGCAGGATTGATACTTCTGGGGATTCTGACATTTATAACCGAGGCGATAGGAATTGAAGACCCGTCAAAACTCATGCAGGGACTTTTTCATGTTTTTCACCCTTCTCACCTTCTTATTTCAGCGCTTGCCACCACGGCAATGTACTGGCAATACGAGAAAAAAGCACTTAAAGCCGTTGCTATCGGGATTATCGGCTCCCTGGGAATATGCGGAATAAGCGACGTATTTATCCCCTACCTTGCCGGATACCTGCTGGGTGCGGAAATGCACCTTCACATATGTATCGTTGAACACCCCCAGCTGATTGTGCCGTTCCTGATAGTGGGAGTTCTCGTGGGTTTCATAGCCCCTGGAACAATTGAAAAACATGAAGGAGTCATATTTTCCCATTCTATTCACGTTTTCATAAGCGCTGCGGCTTCCATCATGTATCTTGTCAGTTTCGGGGTAACTCACTGGGTTCACCATGTTGGGGCCGTCTTAATCTATATGGTATTGGCAGTAGTTCTGCCCTGCTGCACAAGCGACATCATATTCCCCCTGTTATTTGTCAAGAAGAAATAGAAAACTCTGGGACAGCACCTCTCTAAAGGCAGATAATAATGGACAATCTGAAAGAAATGAAAGATGAACGCAGAGAGAAAATAGCAGTACGTATGAACCTGATAAAACACAAGATGATTGTTATGAGCGGCAAAGGCGGTGTGGGCAAAACAACCGTTGCCGTCAATCTGGCTTATACCATGGCTATGGCAGGTAAAAAAGTCGGATTGCTGGATGTTGACCTGCACGGACCCAATGTCGCAAAAATGCTGGGAATAGAGGGAAAGAATCTGAATGTAAATAACGGCTTGATAGAACCATTTGAAACAGAGCGCGGACTTAAGGTGGTCAGCATGGCGCTGTTACTTCAAAATCCTGACGAGCCTGTAATATGGCGGGGACCGCTCAAAATGGGAGTTATAGGACAGTTCCTTGCCGATGTTAAATGGGGCAGCCTGGATTATCTAATTATAGACTCTCCTCCGGGAACAGGGGACGAACCTCTCAGCGTCTGTCAATTCCTGAAAGATATAGATGGAGCAATCATCGTGACAACTCCCCAGGATGTGGCAATTCTGGATTCAAGAAAAGCCGTTATGTTTGCAAGAAAGCTGGATATACCCGTTATAGGCATCATTGAAAATATGAGCGGTTTTACATGTCCCCACTGCCATAAGAACATAAACATTTTCAGAAAAGGCGGGGCAGAAAAAACTGCGATGAATATGAACATTCCATTTCTGGGCAGTATCTCGTTTAATCCTGAAATGGTAGAACTGGGCGATGTGGGAACTCCGTTTGCCTCTTTTCCTAAAAAAAACAGTCTCTCCAACAAGGAATTTGAGAAAATCGTTGAAAAAATAGAACATACTGTGCAAAATGAAACCCTATGACTGGCACTTACGGGAGGTATTCATGAAAAAGCATATTGCTTTTTTAGTAGCAGTAGTTGCAGCATCTATTCATTTGTCCTCTTTATGCTATAGCCAGAATTATAACTCCAGGGCAAATACGTCAATAATTATTGACCACAGAAATACCGACATCCGCAAAATACCGAAAGAATGGACAGAGAGGGCAAAAAAGGACCTGCACATCGCCTATGGACACACCTCACACGGCAGTCAGATAACCTCCGGCATGACAGGACTGGCGGGTTTTGCCGGAAATCTTTATGCATGGAACAACGGAGGCACGGGCGGCGCTCTGGACTTGAAAGACGGCAATCTTGGTCCGGCGCGCGACCTTGGCAATCCCGACAGAATAATCTGGGAATCCACTACAAGAACCTATCTGGATTCCCACCCGTCAATAAACGTGGTTATCTGGTCATGGTGCGGGCAGGTGAGTTCGGCCACTCCGGGCGATATAGACACCTATCTCAATCTCATGAGCAAACTGGAAAGGGATTATCCAAACGTGCGGTTCGTATATATGACAGGACACACCGACGGCTCGGGTCTTTCCGGAAACCTGCATGTCAGAAACCAGCAGATCAGGCGCTACTGTGAAACAAACAATAAGATTTTGTATGATTTTGAGGATATCGAAAGCTATGACCCGGACGGTAAATACTTCGGCGATAAGAATGTCAGAGACAACTGTTCGTATTCCGGCGGAAACTGGGCGACAGAATGGCAGAACTCCCATAAAGAAGGTGTTGACTGGTACAGGTGCCCATCGGCGCACAGCCAGCCTCTTAATGCAAATCTCAAAGCATACGCGGCCTGGTGGCTATGGGCAAGACTTGCCGGGTGGAACGGTAAATGAAAACATATCTGGAATGCATCCCCTGTTTTTTCAAGCAGGGCATTGAATCGGCAAAGATACTGGGCGCGGATAGAAAAACCCAGAAACGTATAGTTGATGAAATATCAAGGATTATCCCGTCTTTTCCCTTAACCTCTTCACCTCCCGAGATGGGCAAAACCATTCATGACATAATTAAAAAAGCTCTTAAAAATGACGACCCTTACAAAAAACTCAAACAAGAGAGCAACCGGCTTGCCTTAGATATTTACGGTAAACTTAAACAAAAGGTTGAAAACTCGGAAGACAGACTGCTCACCGGACTGGAACTTTCCATTGCAGGCAATATCATAGACTACGGAGCCAACCACAGCGTCAGGGTTGAAAAAGAGGTTTTCAAAATCCTCGCAAAAGAAAGCACTATGCTGAATAAGAGACTTTTTCACTATGAAGCATTTAAGAAAAGGCTGGACAATGCAAACCTGATACTTTTTATCGGGGATAATGCAGGAGAGATTGTCTTCGACAAAATCCTTGTTGAAGAGATAAAGGCCCTCTACCCTGCCAAAAAACTGGTGTATGCGGTAAGAGAAAAACCTGTAATAAACGACGTTACAGCTGAGGATGCACAATTTATAGGCATGCATAAAACCGCAGATATTGTCTCGTCCGGCTCTGACGTCCCGGGGACATTGCTCTCCCGGTGCAGCGAGAAATTTATTAAGCTATTTAACAGCGCGGATATGATTATTAGCAAGGGCCAGGGGAATTTTGAGACGCTGTCGAATGGAACCGAAACTGTACCGTTGTTTTTTCTTCTTACGGTAAAATGCCAGGTTGTCGGAGAAAAACTAAATGCAGAGACAGGAGATATCATATTGAAAAATACTTCGGAAAATTAGGAGAGGCGCTACAATGGAAATAAGGATAATTTTTGACAAAGCATCTATTAACAAACAGATTCAAATCGGATGGGGCTTCTCCGTTCTGGTTGATAACAAAGTACTTTTTGACACAGGGGAAAAAGGCGAATGGCTGTTAAATAATATAAAACAGATGGATATTAACATAAACAATGACATAGATAGAATTGTTATCTCCCATGACCACTGGGACCATACGGGTGGATTGGAGACATTGCTGAAAAACCGCAGGAAAAAAACTCCCGTATATATCTGTCCGGGGTTTTCAAGGGAAACAAAAGAACA
>CAYQXZ010000039.1:4436-13233 GCA_964421645.1 uncultured bacterium | reverse complement strand
CCGCCCCGGCGAGGCGTCCTGCGTTCGGCTTCTCTCGTCGCTCTCCTAAACAACAGGAACCGTGCCCGCTCCTCAAACAGACGCCCGCTTCAGAAACTGTCTGGCAGGGACTTCTGCCTTTGCGCCTCAATTTTTGCAGGTCTGTTGTTTGAATTTTATAATCGCAAGGGGGTGTGGTATTATTAGGGCATGGGTAAGAAGATAATGGACGGGAAAGAAATCAGGGAAATCCTCAAGAAGGCGGCGATGACCATTGAGAAGGAAATGGGATTGTCCGACACCGTCATCATAGGCATCAGGAGGAGAGGAGCGGTTCTTGCGGACAGGCTTAAAGAGGCTTTTTCAAGGAAGGACGTGCCTGTCGGATACCTTGACATAACCCTGTACCGGGACGACTTCAGCAAGATAGGCGCGCATCCCGTGGTTTCCGAAACCGATGTCCTTTTCAACATAGATGACAAAAACATTCTTCTGGTTGATGATGTGCTTTTTACCGGCAGGACGATAAGAGCCGCCCTTGATGCGCTCGTTGACCTGGGCAGGCCCGCGGTCGTCAGGCTGTTTGTGCTTGTTGACAGGGGGCACAGGGAATTGCCTGTCAGTGCCGATTTTTCGGGAAAGCAGGTTAAGACCTTGATGAACGAGATGGTGGAGGTAAAATTGAAGGAGATAGACGGCAGGGACGAGGTCCTTGTAGAAAAGAAATGAAATGGCAAAGGAAAGACCTGATAGGTCTTGAAGAACTTACGAAACAGGAGATAGAGACAATACTTGATACTGCGGTTACCTTCAAGGAGGTAAGTACCAGGCAGGTCAAGAAGGTTCCGCCCCTGCGCGGCAAGACTGTCGTCAACCTGTTTTTTGAACCGAGCACCCGTACGAAAACTTCCTTTGAGCTCGCGGCAAAGCGCCTTTCGGCCGACGTGTTGAGTTTTGAGGTATCCACCTCAAGCATATCCAAGGGCGAGACCATCATAGATACCGCGCAGAATATTGAAGCGATGAAGGTGGATTGTTTCATCGTGAGACATTCTGTTGCGGGCGCCCCCGAACTTATAAGCAAGAATGTTTCTTCCGCGGTTATAAATGCCGGCGACGGATGCCACGAGCATCCCACGCAGGCGCTGCTGGATCTGTTCACGGTCAAAGAAAACCTGGGAAGGATAGACGGCATAAAAATCTCAATCATAGGAGACATACTCCACAGCAGGGTTGCAAGGTCAAATGTCTGGGGATTCTCCAAACTCGGCGCTGACGTATGTCTTTGCGGCCCTCCGTCAATAGTGCCGCCCGAGGTGGAGAAGATGGGGGCAAGGGTTACCTATGACCTCGGAGAAGCATTAAGAGACGCGGACGTGGTTTACCTGCTCCGGCTGCAGAAAGAGAGACAGAAAGAGAACTTTCTTTCATCTCTGAAAGAGTACAGCGCTTTCTACGGGATAGACGAAGACAAGTATAAGAAGATAAAAGACGGCGCGCTTATCATGCATCCCGGTCCGATGAACAGGGGCGTTGAAATAAAATCCGGGATCGCTGAAAAACAGAATGCCCACATACTTGAGCAGGTCACAAACGGTATCGCCGTAAGAATGGCCGTGCTGTATCTCACAGTGGGAGCGGGAAGCAGAAAATGAGTGTAAATGTTGTGGAGGGGATTGACTATGAAAGAGAATTGAATCCCCGGCAATTGGAGATAGTCAGGGAAACGGAAGGTCCCTGCCTCGTTCTCGCGGGAGCAGGTTCAGGAAAAACCCGGGTGCTGGTTTACAGGGTCTGCCGCCTCCTTGAGGATGGTGTTCCTCCGTCGTCCATACTCCTTGTCACGTTCACGAATAAGGCGGCCCGGGAAATGATTTCAAGGGTTGAAAAGCTCCTCGGTTCTTATCCCGGGGGACTCTGGGCCGGAACGTTCCATCACATCGGCAACAAACTCCTTAGAATCTACGGGAGCGTGCTGGGGATTGAGCCGAATTATACCATCCTTGACGAGGAAGACAGCATATCCATGCTGAAGGAAATCGCAGGGAAGTATCCCGAAGAGGAAGAACTGCCTGCGCCCGCAGGCATAAGGAAAGTTCTTAGCCTGTCCGCCAACACCCTTGAGACTATAAAAGACATCGTCAACACGAGGTTCCCGAAGCAATCCAATCTTATCCCGCGTTTTGAGGCGATAAACACTGAATACCAGAAAAGGAAAAGAAAGTTGAATCTCGTGGATTACGATGACCTCCTTCTTTTCTGGTACAGCCTGTTGAAGAACGAAACCGCCGGCGCAAAGATATCCGAAAGATTCAAGTACGTTCTGGTTGACGAGTATCACGATACCAACAGGCTTCAGTCCATGATTCTTTATCTCGCGGCAAAGGCACACAAAAACATAACGGTCGTGGGGGACGATGCCCAGAGCATATATTCTTTCCGGGGAGCCACGGTAAATAACATTATGGAATTCCCCAGGATGTATCCTGCCGCAAGGACATTTTACCTGGATGTGAATTACCGTTCCACTCCGCAGATACTTGAATTTGCCAACACCAGCATCGCCCATAACCGGGTGAGGTTTCCCAAGAACCTGAAGAGCGCCAGGCGCAGCGGCATAAAGCCGGTGCTCGTAAGATGTTACAGCCCCGGGGATGAAGCCGCCTTTGTCTCCCAGCGGGTGGTACAGCTTATCAACTCCGGGATTTCTCCTTCGGAAATCGGCATCCTTTTCCGCTCCAGGTACCAGTCTGCGGAACTTGAAATGCAGCTGAACCGGCTCAAGATACCGTACATAGTAAGGGGCGGATTGAGATTCTTTGAGCAGGCGCACATAAAAGACGTCATTGCATACTTCAGGACAGTTGAAAACTTCAACGATGAAATCGCCTGGAAACGGGTTCTGACCTTGACGGAGGGCGTGGGGATTAAGACTGCGGAGCAGTTGCTCGGTTACCTGGCCGGCGCGGGAAGTTTCACGGAATTCTGTGACAGGATAAAGTCGGCAAACCTGAATGCCAGGGGGATGAAGAATCTCAAGACGGTAATGGATATGCTGGGGGAACTGAAGAAAATCAGGGATATTTCTTCCGGTATAGACCTTATTATGAATACGACGTATACAAGGTATCTGGAGAAGAAATACAGGGATGACGCCGAACGCTTTGAGGACATAAAGATGCTGAAAGGGATAGCTTCCGTGTACACCGACCTTTCCGAGTTCATATCCGAATCTTCCCTTCAGGAGCATTCAAAAGGGGAAAATCCGGGTATTGCTTTTCCCGTGACGCTTTCAACCATTCACCAGGCAAAAGGCCTGGAGTGGAAAATAGTCTTCATAATAGGGGTTTCCGCCAACCATTTCCCGCATCCGTCTTCCGCGCTGGATATACTGGCGCTGGAGGAGGAGCGAAGGATTTTCTACGTGGGTTTGACAAGGGCGAAAGAAGATGTATATATAACCTATTACATCAGAGATTTCTACAGGACGTTTACCAGCAACAGGAAATCTATTTTCCTTGAGGAGGTTCCGCATTATCTCTTTGAGGAATGGCATTTCTCGTAACGGCTTGATTCCATCCGCGAACTCAAGCCGTTATGGTGGAGTTTCAAATTTATGATAGAGGAGAAGGGATGAAAGAGTTCTGGCATCTGTCCGTTGAGGAAGTTGCGGTTGGGCTGGGAACGAACCTGTCTGACGGCCTTTCGGAAGCGGAAGCGGAGAGCAGGCGCGAGGAGTTCGGTCCCAACCTGCTCAAAGAGAAGAAGGGCCGCGCGCCTTTGACTATATTCTTTGAACAATTCCGGGATTTTATCATATGGGTGCTTATCGGCGCAGCATTGGTCTCCGGGGTTCTCAAGGAGTGGGTTGATGCCCTGGTCATTATAGCGATTGTCGTGTTGAATGCCGTTCTTGGCTTTATCCAGGAATTCCGGGCGGAGAAATCCCTGGCCGCCCTGAAGAAACTTTCTTCTCCGACTTCCAGGGTCATAAGGAACAGACAGCACGGCATCATTTCTTCCTCTGAACTTGTGCCGGGAGATGTTGTTGAGTTGGAATCAGGCGACCATGTCCCGGCAGATTGCCGCCTGGTATGGCACACCTCAAATTTCAGCGTTCAGGAGGCGAGCCTTACCGGTGAATCCAATCCGGTTCTGAAGACCGGTATCGCCCTGGAAGAAAAAGACATCCCGCTGTCGGACAGGGCAAACATGGTTTACATGGGAACGTCCGTGGTTGCGGGAAAGGCGAAGGTCGTTGTCATTGACACCGGCATGAAGACTGAACTGGGAAAGATTGCCGGCATGATTCAGGAGATAAAACACGAATCCACCCCGCTTCAGAGGAAGCTGGAAGAATTCAGCAGGTTTATAGTGCGTTTCTGCTTTTTTCTCGTGGGACTGGTTTTCCTTCTTGAATGGCTGCGCGGGGGCAGGATGATGGATGTTTTCCTGACTGCCGTGAGTCTTGCCGTTGCCGCGATTCCCGAGGGTCTGCCTGCGGTGGTTACAGTCGTGCTTGCCTTGAGCGTACAGCGCATGATAAAGCGCAACGCCCTCATAAGGAAACTTCCTTCGGTTGAAACACTGGGTTGCGCCACTGTCATTTGTTCGGATAAGACCGGGACCCTGACAAAGAACGAAATGACGGTGCAGAAGCTTTTCGCGTCAGGCCTGGTTTTCAGCGTGACCGGTGTCGGATATGAGCCTGAAGGAGGATTCCTCTCGGACGGCAGGCAGGTTGACCCGGACGGAAACCCGCAGCTGCAGAGTCTTCTGCAGGCGGCGGTCCTGTGCAACGGCGCACAGCTGGTCAGGGGAGGGGCGGGATACAGCATAGTCGGCGATCCCACGGAGGCGGCGCTCCTGACGGCGGCCGCAAAAGCCGGCATCTGGAAGGAACCGGAGGAGGCCAGGTTTGTTTTTGTGGACGAGATTCCCTTTGATTCGGAACGCAAGAAGATGACAGTGATACGAAGGAGCGGGGAACGGATTATCGCGTTTACAAAAGGTGCCCCGGAAGGATTGCTGGAGGATTGCAGGTTTGTTGAAAATAACGGAGCGGTAAGGCCGATAAGCGCAGAAGACAGGCAGAAAATACTTGACGCGAACGATGAGTTTGCCGGCGAGGCGATGCGCGTGCTGGCGGTTGCCTGTCATGACATGGGACCGTCATCGGGCAGTTACAAGACAGAGCTGGCTGAAAAAGACCTCACGTTCCTCGGGTTGATTGCCATGATAGATCCCCCGAGAGCGGAGGTGAAGGAGGCCGTCGCAAAATGCAGACAGGCAGGCATCAAGACCGTGATGATCACGGGGGATCACAAGAATACCGCCGCAGCAATTGCCCGTGAGCTGGGATTTTACCGGGAAGGCTCGCTTGCTTTCAGCGGCGAGGAACTGGACGCGTTAAGCGAGGAAGCTCTGCTGGACAGGGTGGAACAGATTTCCGTCTATGCGCGTGTTTCTTCCGAGCACAAGTTGAAGGTCGTCAGGGCCTGGCGCAGGAACGGCGAGATCGTTGCGATGACCGGCGACGGGGTTAACGATGCGCCGGCGGTGAAAGAGGCGGATATCGGCGTGGCCATGGGAATCGCGGGTACGGATGTCACCAAGGAAGTGTCTGACATGGTAATAACCGATGACAATTTCACATCAATCGTCTCCGCAATTGAAGAGGGAAGGGGTATCTACGACAACATAAAGAAGTTCGTGCATTATCTCCTGTCGTGCAACACCGGCGAAATACTTGTAATGTTTACAGCGGCGCTTGCAGGTCTTCCGGTTCCGCTGCTGCCCATACACATACTATGGATCAATCTTGTAACCGACGGGCTGCCGGCCCTTGCCCTTGGCGTAGAGCCGATTGAGTCAAATGTCATGTACCGGCTTCCCCGGAAAACGAATGAACCGGTTGTCACCGGGAAGAGAGCTTTTCTGATGCTGGCACAGGGGGTCTTTATCGCCGCTTGCAGCCTGCTCGCATTTATTCTGGTTCTTTTTGTGGAAGAAGGCGGGATAGGGCGTGCGAGGACGGCGGCTTTCATCGTGCTTGCCTGTTCGCAGCTGTTCCACTCCTTTAATTGCCGCAGCATGACAAAGTCTATCTTTGAGCTCGGGATATTCAGCAACAACAAGCTGGTGCTTGCAGCCCTTGTGTCTTTCCTGCTGCAGGTCGCAGTAGCATACTTCCCCTTTGGCCAGAGGATATTCAGGACTGAAGCCCTGGGAGGATTTGACTGGCTGATGGTTCTCGTAATATCTTCTTTCCCACTCTGGGCAATGGAGATTTGCAAGATATTTATCAGGAAAAGAGGAATTGATATCGGGTGACCTGAAAATTTTGTGAAAACTGTGTTTCCGTTTACAATATCAGCGGTATCCGGCAGTCATAGCGCAGGGAACAACAGGAGAAAAAACAATGGTGAAGATAGGACGGGCGATTTTGAGCGTTTCGGACAAGACAGGGATCGTTGAACTGGCGCGGTTCCTGGAAAAGAACAACGTGGAGATTCTCTCCACCGGCGGGACGTCAAGAACGTTGAAGGAAAACGGAATAAAGGTCAAGGACGTATCCGAATTCACAGGATTTCCCGAGATACTTGACGGCAGGGTGAAGACCCTGCATCCCAGGATTTACGGCGGCATCCTTGCCATCCGCGACAACAAGGAACATCAGAAACAGATGAAGGAGAATAACCTCGTGCCCGTTGATCTCATAGTATGCAATCTCTATCCCTTTGAGCAGACCCTGAAAAAAGGCGCGCCGCACGACGAGATAATTGAAAACATAGACATAGGCGGACCAACCATGATCAGGGCTGCCTCAAAGAACTACAAGCATGTCTGCGTCCTTGTAAGAGTCGGCCTGTACGAAGAATTTACCAAGGAGATGGAAAACAACAGCGGGAGCGTCAGCGAGGAATTCTCGTTCCGCTGCGCAATGGAAGTGTTCAGGCACACGACAGGATACGATTTTGCCATTGCAAACTATTTCGCCGGCAGGATTGAGAAGCAGGGCGTACTGCCCTCCGAGTTGGACCTGCGGCTGGCGAAGGTGCAGGATTTGAGGTACGGTGAGAACCCGCACCAGGCGGCTGCATGGTACAGGTTCGCGGACAGGCATTTTGCCAGGGAGCAGTTCCAGGGCAAGGAACTTTCCTTCAACAACCTGCTTGACATGGAATCCACCCATACTCTTGTAAACCAGTTTTCTTCACCCGCATGTGTGATTACCAAGCATACCAATCCCTGTGGAGTTGCGGTTGATAACGACCTTTTCAGCGCGTACGAAAAAGCGCTTGAAACTGATCCCTTGAGTGCGTTCGGGGGAATTGCCGGCTTCAACCGGAAGGTGGACAGGAAGCTTGCGGAGAAGATGGTGGAAAGATTTTACGAGGTGATCATCGCTCCCGATTACGACGAAGATGCCCTTGCGGTTTTCAGGAAGAAAGAGAATCTGCGTATTATCAAGAGTCCCGATTCGCCCGTGCCGGGATATGACTTCAAGACCCTGAACGACGGCCTGCTTGTCCAGACACGCGATGAAAAAGATTACGAGAAGATGGAGACGGTTACATATAAGAAACCGGACGCGAAGGAGACGGCTGCGCTCAAGTTCGGCTGGACGGTATGCAAGTTCGTCAAGTCAAATACCATAGTGATTGCAACCGAAGGCCAGACCGTGGGGATCGGGGCAGGACAGATGTCAAGGTTTGATTCCGCGAGGGTCGCGGTGATGAAGATGAAGGACAATTTCAGCAGAAAAATCACCCCTATGGTTGTTGCGTCCGACGCGTTCTTCCCTTTCCCTGACAGCATAGACGTGTTGAGGGAAGCAGGGGTGAGTGCGATAATACAGCCCGGAGGTGCGATGAGGGACAAGGATGTCATTGCCGCCTGCAACAAATACGGCATTGCGATGGTCCTCACGGGAATGCGCCACTTCCGCCATTGAGATACGTATGGAAGACATACGGGCAAGAGTACTTATCTATTCAATAGTTGGAGTCATAGCCGGCGTATATTTCTTCTTCAAGGGGTTCCGAAATCTGTGGGAGAAACGGCTGATAGAAAACATCCCTACCTCAAAAGTCCGTTCCATTGCGATGGGGCTGGTGGAACTGCAGGGAACCGCGATTCCCGAACTGCTGCTCACCGGTCCCTATACAAAGACTCCCTGCGTATTCTATCATATCATAATAGAACGTCTCGTCAGGCACAGGAATTCAAGCAACTGGGTAAAGGAATTTGATATCAAGACCGAGATCCCGTTTTTCATCCACGACGAGACCGGCAGTGTCGTCATTGACCCCAGGGGCGCCGATACCGACCTGCCCTTGAGGTATACCAGCATTGAAGGTAACATGAGATATAAAGAGTATAACATCATGGAGAAGGAACCCATTTACGTGCTGGGCACTGCCAGGAGAACGGAGAGCCTTGATGAGAAAATCCACAGGGAGGTTGAGGAAAGAATAAGGGAAATCACCGGGAATCCCGAGGAGAAACAGAAGCTTGATACCAACAGGGATATGTGGATAGACGAGAGTGAATGGGAGACGGCAAGGAAGAAGCTGCAGGAGGAAGTGACGGAAGAATTCAGCAAGGCAGGTGAGGAATTCACGAAATCCGAACATTCTGTCCCTGACAGCCTTGAAAACGTTGTCATCGGCAAGGGTGAACTGGACGAGCATTTTCTGCTGTCCAACAAGAGTGAAAGCGAGATGATTGAGCAGTGCAGATACAGGGCGTTTTTCTTCACGATCGGCGGCGCTCTGCTTACATTGATATGCCTGAAAATAGTTCTTTCATACAG
>CAYQXZ010000039.1:1731-4336 GCA_964421645.1 uncultured bacterium | reverse complement strand
AAGGAGGAACCATGGGAGGAATCGTTGTGATTGTGTTTCTGCTTTTTGTGGTGGTCGGGCTCTTTCTCTATTTCGTCAGCATCTACAACAGCCTTGTGCGGTTGAGCAGGGACATAGAAAAGAACTGGTCCAACATAGACGTCCTGCTGAAACAGCGCCATGACGAAATAAACAAGCTTGTAAAGGTGTGTGAAGGCTATATGAAATACGAGAGGGAGACCCTGGAAAAGATTACCAGCCTCCGTACCGCTTATCTGACTGCCGGGACCGTTCAAGAGAAAGAGAAGATAGACGGGGCTATCACCGGTGCCCTTAAAACCATATTTGCGGTCGCTGAAAACTACCCGGATCTGAAGGCGAACAACAATTTTATCCAGCTGCAGACAAGAATCAGCGAACTGGAGAATAACATTGCGGACAGAAGGGAACTTTACAACGACAGCGTGAACATATACAACATAAGGATACATCAGATACCGGACATGGTGGTGGCTGGGATGCTCGGGTACAGGGACAAGCCGCTTTTTGCGGTCCCGGAAGAAGAAAGGAAGGACGTTGACATAAAATTTGACTTCCCCAAATAGGTGAATGGAGATATTTGACGTTATCGTTATCGGGGGAGGCCCCGCGGGGTGTATGGCTGCCATAAAGGCGGGTGAGCGCGGGAAAAACGTTCTTCTGTTGGAAAAGAACCCGGATATCGGTAAAAAGCTTTACCTCACAGGCAACAGGCGGGGCAACATAACCAACCTTGAAGATATTAATGATTTCCTGACAAAATACAGAAACGGCAGTTTCCTGAGAAACGGATTTGCCCGCTTTTTTAACGCCGACCTTGTTGAGTTTTTCGAGAACAACGGCCTCCCTTTGAAGGTTGAACGTGGTAACAGGGTATATCCTGAAAGTGACAATGCCGGCGATATAGTCCGGTTCCTCATAAAACTTTTGAAAAGACACAGGGTGAACGTGAGCACCTGTAAACCGGTGACCGGAGTCGTTTCCATGAAAGGTTTTTTTGAGGTGACTGCGGGGCGGAATAAATTCCCGGGCAGAAAGGTTGTTATTGCCTGCGGCGGAAAGAGTTTTCCAGGGACAGGTTCGGACGGCAGCGGTTATCTTCTTGCAAAGAAAGCAGGGCACAAGATTGAAAAACCGGTTCCCGCCCTCTGCGGCATAGAGATCGACGGAAAGGGGATTACGGACACATGGAGCGGTATAGTCCTGAAAAACGTCAGGATTGCCGCATTCCTCAACGGGAGAAAAACAGATGAAGAGTTCGGGGAGGTGTTGTTCACCCGTTACGGGTTGAGCGGCCCTGCCGTACTGAACCTTGGCGGCGCGGTCTCCGAGATCCTCGGCAGCGGCGAAGTGAAGGTCTCAATCAACCTTAAGCCTGCACTCTCCGGGGAAAAGCTTGATGCGCGCCTTTGCAGGGAACTGCTTGAAAATTCAAACATGCAGCTGAAGAACATGTTCAGAAATCTCATGCCGGAGGGACTCATAACCGGGT
Source organism: uncultured bacterium (assembly GCA_964421645.1). Classification (GTDB taxonomy): domain Bacteria; phylum Ratteibacteria; class UBA8468; order B48-G9; family JAFGKM01; genus JAFGKM01. The sequence goes on along the minus strand of CAYQXZ010000039.1, from coordinate 2,826 downwards.
TTCTAAAATATGCGGGGATAGACGGCGGGAAGAGAGCGAACCAGGTAACGAAAGAGGAAAGAGTGAAAATCCGGCAGGCGCTCGCAAACCTTGTTTTCAGGGTGAAAACTACAAGACCTTTTACAGACAGTATGGTGACGCGCGGCGGGGTGTGTGTGAAGGAGATAAATCCCAAAACGATGGAATCAAGAATTGTGCCCGGACTCTTTTTTGCCGGCGAGGTTATAGACGTTGACGGCAAATCGGGTGGTTATAATCTTCAGGCGGCCTTCACTACCGGTTGGCTCGCAGGCATGTCTATTTAGAGAAATTTTTCAGGTAGTATTTTTCGCCGCGATAGTCAATCTCTTTTATCTTTTTCTCTCCAAGCATCAGTTTAATCATCTCCCATGAGCCGCCGGCTTTCTTCAGCAGATCCTCAACCTGTTGCCTGCTCATGGGATGCACTGAAACGATATTCAGGATGTCATTTTCAACGTTTCCGGTGAATCCGAATTCGCCTCCCCCGCCTCCTCCGGTCATCAGTTCAACGGGCAGGCCGGATTCAGAGAAGATCTGGTATGCCCTGTTTATTTTTTCTTCGTCCGGCGGCAGTACCCATTTTTCCGCCGGGGGTCTCGTGGCTATCCCGATGAAAGCGACGGCAGGCCTTATGCCAGACAGAAACTCCGCGGTCTTCCGCACCTCCGGCTCCGTGTCGTTCAGGTCTCTTACCAGCAGTGTTTCCGTCAGCAGTCTTCCCTTGAATACGGACGCAAATTTCCTGATGCCTTCAAGAACAATGTCAAAATCAAGATCCGGATGCGGGTTGTTGATTCTTCGCCACACGTCCTTGCTGCCCGCGGTGTCAACCTTGATTGAGACAAGGTCGGCCCGGCTTAAGTCCTGTCTTACGTCTTCCTTCCACAGCAGGGATGCGTTGGTGATAACTGCGACCTTTATTCCGCTCAACTTCTTCAGTGCGTCTATTTCTTTCCCGAGATTGATGTCAAGCGCCGGTTCTCCGTCGGGCACAAAAGAAATATAGTCAATTTTCTCGCTGTTTTTTTTCAACGCGGCAAGCGTGGAGCGGACTTCGCCGGTTATTCTCTCAAC
>CAYQXZ010000039.1:0-1631 GCA_964421645.1 uncultured bacterium | reverse complement strand
TCAGTTCGCGGGGTTTGCAGGAACGATTACAAAATGATGAATCTTCGGTTGAGCGGCATCTTTTATTGCTTTGTCCGCTTCAATGACCTGCTTTGATAATTCGTCCAGAGCTGTATTCGTGTCTCCCCCCGGTTGCAGCGAGGAGATTCTTCTTGATTCCGCCCGCCACTGACCGACAATCTGCTCTTTTTTTGACACAAGCGCAAGGATCTGCCTGCACTGGTCTGCAACCGGTCCCTTTTCCAGCAGTCCCATGTTCCATCCTTTGCCAAGCTCATCCGAACTGACCGTGGCGATTTTCATGCCGTCCATGCTCACGTCGTAGTTCCCGGTCTTCAGGTTTTTTACTGTCAGGACCCACCGGCTCAAATCTTCAAGCGAGGGCAGGATTACCGATACGGCCTGGCAGCCGTCCGGAACAGGCATGGGAAGCGATTCGTCAAGCCTGTCAAACGAAATCCCGTTGTTCTCCTGCTTGAGGTTTGTCACCCGGCATTTTACCTCTTCGGTCACGCCGGTCGCACTGCCGGAGCAGTTTATTGCGGCCTTGCTAACAAGCCCGGGTGCATTCAGTGCCTTAAGAAGAACCGCGCACATCGTCACCTGCCCTGCCGGCCCCGGATGAATTGAATCCCCTGTCAGGTTGACGCCGCGTTTTTCCATTCCGCTTTTTTTCCATTCCTCAAGCCATTGTGCAAGAATCTGCTTCCCCGGCATGGCCGCGTTTGCTGAAGCCGCCCTCACGCTGTCCGAGAACCTGAACAGGTTTTCTACAGCATTATTCTGCCCCCATACGTCAAGGAGAGCATGAAACTGGTCGGCATAGGGGATATTCTGTTTTGCGGCAAATTCAACAAGTGCGGTTGAGTATTTGTCTATGGTGAGATTCCTCCCTTTAAGGTTCGCGGTTGTCGTTCCGTCGTTCACCGGGCTTGACGAGAAGATTACCGGGCGTGCACCTGCCTTCCTGATGCGTTCAGCAAGATTACCCATGCCGGATATGTAGGCTGGCGTACTGTCAGGTCCTGCGCCGGAGTCGTTCATGCCCAGCTCCACGCTCACAACCGTGGGCTTCCACGCCTCAACATCCCAGTTGAAACGGGCAAGCAATTTCGGGATGGTATCTCCGCCAACGCCGGAATTCCGGAAGTGGAATGTCAATCCCGGGAAGCGCGCATAGCAGAAGGCTTCAAAGTAATTGGTATGCAGGTGCTGCGCGGTGATGGAATCTCCGGCCATTACCCATACGTCGCCGTCCTTGAGCGGAAAACCGTTCTGCTCTGCCCGGCAGTATGAAACGCTTGACAACAAAACAAGAGCCAGAGAAACCGTCAGGAGACCAACCGTGCATCTTGAAAATCTGATTTTTCTGACCAACCATGCCATTTTGTCCTCCCTTGTTTCCGGCAGATCTTTGCCGGACAGTAAAATTCTGCCGCGCTATTTTTTCTTAACGTCAAACCCCGTTACGAGTTGCTTCAATAACGGGAAAAGTTTTTCCGAGAAACGCATGTAACCAAGGTCGCTAAAGTGGGTACCGTCAACCGTCGCTTCTCCGTCGGTCCCGATCAGCCCGTTATCCTTTATGTAATGCAGATTCTTCAGTCCTTCCTTCACAAGTTTCCTGTAAA
>CAYQXZ010000038.1:3869-13344 GCA_964421645.1 uncultured bacterium | reverse complement strand
ACAACGCCGGTCTTTGCCATGGCCTTGAAAGGAATACCTGCTTTCTTGAGAACGTTCTTTACCTTCGCGGAAGTTTTGTATTCTTCAAACCCCAGTTCCGGATACTTGTGAAACTGCCTCCTCCATGATATAACGTCATCTCCCGCGGCAGCCGTTTCTTCTTCAATAATCTTTAGCAAATTCGGTTTTTTCATCTTGCCCTCGCACATTTCAACCAATCTTTTCCAGGCCGCCCATATAGCTCCTCAAAACTTCCGGTATGAGTATGGAGCCGTCAGCCTGCTGATAATTTTCCAGGATGGCTATTATTGTTCTCGGAAGGGCTATTCCCGACCCGTTAAGGGTATGTACGTAATCCGTCCTGCCCTCTTTTGTATTGCGGTATCTTATCTTCCCCCTCCTCGCCTGGAATGCCTCGAAATTTGAGCATGATGATACTTCAAGCCATTTTTTTATACCGGGCGCCCACGCCTCAATATCGTAGCACTTGCTTGCAGCGAAGCTTAGCTCTCCGGTGCATAATTTCAGGATGCGGTAGGGCAGTTTAAGTCCCTGCAGCACTTTTTCCGCCTCTTCAACAAGCGTTTCAAGCTCGTTGTAGGAAGTTTCAGGACGAACAAACTTCACGAGCTCCACCTTGTCAAACTGGTGAAGGCGTATCAATCCCCTGGTATCTTTCCCGTAAGCCCCGGCTTCCTTCCTGAAACACGGTGTATACGCGGCGTAATAGAGTGGAAGTTTCTCTTCCGGGATAACCTCGTCCCTGTGAAGGTTGGTCACAGGCACCTCGGCAGTGGGAATAAGGAAATAATCATCCTCATCAAGATGGTACATGTCCTTCTCAAGCTTCGGCAGCTGCCCTGTGGAAAACATGCTGTCCCTGTTGACAAGCGCCGGAACCCATGCCTCCGTGAAACCGTTTTTCCCGTGGAGATCAAGCATGTAGTTTATCAGAGAACGGACAAGGGCGGCTCCTTTTCCTCTGAAAACGGGGAAAAAACTTCCGGAAATCTTGGAACCTCTCGGGAAGTCAAGGATATCAAGTTTTTCACCAATATCCCAGTGAGGGAGGACTTCAAAATCCTGTTTGCCGGCAGTACCCCAGCTTCTTACAACAACGTTGTCTTCCGCACCCTTTCCTTCGGGAACAGACGAATGCGGGATGTTGGGGATTGAAGCCGTTATTTCGTCAAACCTTTTCTCTATGACGTTCAATTCTTCTTCGCTTTTCCTTATCTCATCCGAATATTTTCTCGCCTGCTTTATCATATCCTGCAGGGTGGTTTCGCCGCCTTTCCTGTCCGCGATTTTCCCGCTCAAATCCTTCTGCCAGCGCCTTCTCTCCTCAACGAAAGATATTATTCTTCTTCTTTTATGGTCAAGCTCTTCAAACTCGTCCCAGTTTACCTTGTGCCCCTTCAACGCACAGGACTTCTTCAGCAATTCAAGGTTTTCTCTCACAAATTTCGCCGGGTACATTTTCCTTTCACCTTTGCCCCGGATTTTCCGGGGAGCTGTTGTGCGGCACGTTTTCACCGCAAGGGAACGTCAGCCTGTTTCTTCTCAACTCTGTAAATGTATTCCCCTTCCTTTATATATCCGTGGTTCTCCCTCAAAAGTTTCTCTGCATAGTAAGGGTCTGCTTTCATCGCCTTGATTTTTGCAGCGAGCACCTCGTTCTCCTTCTGGAGTCTCTCTATCTCCGCATTGTAGTATTGCAGCTGCCGGCAGTGGCTGATAAGGTTTTTTATCCTCGGTATGCTGATCAACGCGAAAAAGAGGCATATGAACAGCAAGAGATATTTCTTCCTGTCTCTTCTTCTCATTCTTCCGCCCCCGTAAGCAGGCTGTAACACTACCTTGCCAGCTGATAGTATCTGGCTGTCTCGCCCAGAGACTCTTCAATTCTCAACAGCTGGTTGTACTTGCACAACCTCTCTGAACGGCTTAGAGAACCCGTCTTGATCTGTCCCGCATTCAAACCCACGGCAAGGTCGGCGATGAAAGAATCCTCGGTCTCGCCGCTCCTGTGCGAAATCACTACGCCGTAGCCGTTTCTCTGCGCCATCTCAACGGTTTCAAGAGTCTCGCTCAAGGTACCTATCTGGTTGACCTTTATGAGAATCGCATTTGCAGTCTTTTTCTCTATCCCCTTCTTGAAGATCTTCGGGTTTGTCACGAATATGTCGTCCCCGACAATCTGGATCTTATCGCCCAGCTCGTCGGTCATGGCCTTCCACCCGTCCCAGTCGTTCTCCGCAAGACCATCTTCTATGGAGAATACCGGGTACTGTTTAATAATTCTTCCGTAGTATTCTATCATATCCGACGAAGAAACTTTCTTACCCTCAAAAAGATAGGAGCCCTTCTCATAAAGTGAGGATGCAGCGGTATCAAGCGCTATGAATACGTCTTTTCCGGGTTTATATCCCGCTTTTTCAATCGCCTCTATTATCAGTTCCATCGCTTCCTCGTTCTTCTTCAGGTTCGGAGCAAATCCGCCCTCGTCGCCTACAGAGGTCGTATAACCCTTTTCCTTGAGCGTCTTTTTCAGAACCTGGAATACCTCGGCAACCATTCTGTAGCCATCTCTGAAAGTTTTCGCGCCCAAAGGGGCTATCATGAACTCCTGGATGTCCAGGTTGTTATCGGCATGCAGTCCTCCGTTTACGACGTTGCAGAGAGGAACCGGAAGGAAGTTGGCTTTCAGCCCCCCCAGGTAAAAATAGAGCGGTACGCCCAGAGAACCGGCTGCCGCTCTGGCCGTCGCAAGGCTCACTCCCAGGATTGCGTTTGCTCCAAGCTTTGACTTGTTCTCCGTGCCGTCAAGCTCTATCATTAACCTGTCAATCGCCCTCTGGTCAAAAATAGTCATCCCTTCTATTTCCGGGGCTATGATTTCATTGACGTTTTTCACGGCTTTTTCCACGCCCTTTCCGAGGAATTTTTTTCCTCCGTCCCGCAGTTCAAGGGCCTCCCTTTCGCCGGTGGACGCGCCCGAAGGCACCGCGGCCCTTCCCGTTTCCCCATCTTCAAGGAAAACCTCAACCTCCACGGTAGGCGTTCCTCTTGAATCCAGAATTTCCCTCGCAAATACATCAACTATTTCCATTGCTTCCTCCTGTAAGATATTTCTTAAGCGTTACCAGGTTATCAAACAACCTTATATCATCAAGCTTTTCCAGTGTCTCTTTCAGCGAAGAACCCGTCGCGACTATGTACGTGTCAATTCCGGCATTCCTGCCGGTGTAATAGTCTATGTCCATGTCCCCGACGTAGAAAACGTCATCCCTGTTACGCACGTTGCAGAAATCCATTATCCTGATGAGCATATCCGGATGAGGCTTCGGATTTTTCACGTCGTCAGCCGTGCATATTATATCAAAGTATTGCCTTATATTCAACTTTTCAAGCAGGGCTTTCACGGCAAATCCTGCCCTGTTGGTTGCCATGCCCACCGTGAGTTCATTCCCCTTGAGATACGCCAGCATATCCTCGCATCCTTCCATTAATTTTATGCCCTCATTGAAAAATCTTATATGATTTCCCCTGTATACGGATATGAGACGGGGGATGTCCTCCTGCTTAACGAACTTCCCTGCAAGGTCCCTGTCCCCTCCGCCCACGGCCCGTTTCACCGTTTCGTAAGAAACCGCAGGATAACCGAGTTTTTCCAGGGCGTAATTAAAGGTCTTTGCAACGACGGCATAAGCATCAATAAGAGTACCGTCCAGGTCAAACACCGCGATTTTCTTGTTCATTTTGGGCTATACGATACACTAAACCATACCTGCTGTCAACCGTCTAATTATATGGAATTTCAAGAAAATTACGGCCGTTCATTTCTTGTCATTGCGAACGAAAACGAAGCAATCTCAATGACAATCTCCAAGAAGGTTGAGATTGCCGCGTAAAAAACACTCGCAACGACAAAAAACGTCGGTTCGGGGCAAGGGAGGTGAGAAGGATGAAAAAGAAAGCACTGGCACTTACAGGACTCCTGATCCTGCTGGGTATCGGCATGACGCTGAACGCAGAAAACGTGCAGAATACAGCGCGTCCGCGCGAAAAGTTAAGAGATGCTCTGCAGATAAGACAACAGATGAGAGAAATAGAAAAAAAGGTGATAGACAACGATGCAGAGCTGCAGGGCATACTGGAGCAGATGAAGGGGCTGCATCAGCAGATGAGGCAGAAACTGGATGCAAAACTTGCAAACGATGCGGAATACCAGGGACTGAAAAACCAGATAAATACAATGCAGGAACAATGGAAAGGCAGGGGGGGAGACAGAAAACCCGGAGGGAAGGCCTTGCCATCGCAGGGGTTCAAATAGCCAGGCGGTTCAGACAATAAGAACCACTCGCGACAGGAAAGGGAATATGCGCAAATTCCCTTTCCTGTTTGCATTTCTTGTTGTATCATATTCATATGTTCACGGGTATAGACGTTATCATATCAATTATTTTGATGAGCATGCTCCTGCTTGGCCTTATACGGGGCTTTGTGGGAAGCATCGTTGACCTCATCGGAATCACCGCCGGAATAACACTTGCCTCCATCGTTTATAAAGCACCTGTCAATCTCCTGTCAAAATTCAGAATAACCGGCAACGCCGTAGAATTGACATGTTTTCTCACAGCGGTGTTCTTCCTTGTGCTGGGTATCATATTCCTGCTTGAAATCTTGAGAAAAAGGGTTGACATTAAGCATATAGTTGACAGGTTATTCGGTATCCTGCCGGGTATCCTTGAAGGATTCATATTTGCAGGCGTTATCCTCATCTCGATGAGCGTGTCCTTCAGGTCTGCAATGGAGATACGTGACAGCAGAGTATCCAAATACATCATAAAATACCTGCCGGCAATCTATGAAAAAACGGACCGCATGGGAATAACCATACCCAAAATGATCTACCTGCCGCATAAGTATCCGGATGAATTCAAGGCTGACAGTACGGAAATACGCTTCTGGAAGGTCAACTTTGCCAGATTTGAGGGATTCACCTGCATGGAATGCGGAGGCAAGGTAAAGTTCAAGGGTTATTTTCTGCGCATCGGTGCGACCATGGTCCCGAAATTCGCATGTGAAAAATGCGGCAGGACATCATGCGGTTGTCAGACATACAAAGGTTTTCACAAAATATATCAGTCCTGTCCCATAGACCTGGCAAAAGAAAAATTCAGGTTTGACTGCGGAAGATGGCCTAACTACAAACTCATAACACCAAGGGGACCCTGTCCTGTTGACAGCAAGCAACTGGATTTCTGGGAATGGGAACCCCCTACCACGTATTAACGGTACTATAATCGCTATTTCAACAACCAATTATTGAAATTTGGTAAGGCACGGATCCGCCAGGACAAGATTGTTCCGCACTCCCCTCACTCCTTCTCTCGCCCTGATGAAAAACTGCAACAGTCCTCCCCGCATTACGTCAAGATTAATCTCTATCACAGGGTTATCCCTGCTCAAGTTCTCCTTTATCTTCCGTTTGCCGTCAAACCGGACTTCAAATTCAACGTTTCCGTCTTTCCCCAGTTTTGAATGCATCCCGAAATACCCGTGGAATCTCTTGAATACTTTCTCCGGGATAGCATAGGTAATCACCGACTCTCTGTGAGACCCCATCCCGATCCCTCTGGAAAATCTACGCTCACGACATCCGCGTTTCGTACTAATCAAAAGACTCAAGGGGTATTTTCTGGGTCCGGCGCCCAGAGAGCAGTTCTTGACAAGAGTATTCATCCGGTACGGCGGAGCGGAATGGCGGGGATAATTTATCGGCTTGATGTCAGACAGGTAAACGCACTGGAGAGGCTTTAACTCCAATTTTTTGAAATCTGAAGTTGCGGCGCAGTATATGGTATATATCAGGTCGTATGTCAACTCTGCCACCGCCTGCACTATACGGCAGCGTATTTCATCCTCCCCTGCTTTATCTTTTTTGTAATATGCCTGAACCATCGGCACCAGTAATCTGCGGTTGGCGCTCTTCAGCGCCCTGTATTTGTGGTACAGTTGAAAGGATATCTCCTCTATGCCGGTTCCAAGCAAAACAGGCTTGTATCCGCACAGGTCTGTCGCGGGCGATTGTTCCGATAGCAAAGAAGTGGGTGTCATCAGGCAATCTGCGGGACGCTCAATCAGTTCATCCAGAATCCACTGGGAACATCCCTCTTCTCCTTCCAGCGAATGGAAGAAAGCGCACTGGTCCTGCAGAACGTGGAACAATCCCGCCGTTGCTGTCAGTGCATCATGCTTCTTCCCTGCTGCAAGCCATTTCAAAATCTTTGTGAGGTATTCCCTGAATCCCTTGTCCACGAACCGCCATTTCTCCGTGGAGTCCGACTGCCATGAACCGCTGCCTTCATATATGTCCGTATCAACAGGAAAATAATGGAATATCCTGCCGTTATTGTTTATGCCGTATCTTGTTTTCCTGTCGGTGGGATAGGAAAAGGCAGACATATATTTTGACATCTCCTTCTTTTCTTTGCCTTTTGCCCCGCAGTACAGGTCGGGATTGCCTTTCAGCAAGAAGGCATCCAGTTCCTCCCGTGACAGGCCCTCAATCTCCCAGAAAAACTTCTGCCGCGGCGGCAGTGCATCCAGCACTTCATATGTCGTATTGTGTGCCATTTTATTCAATACTTTTCAGGACTTTCTGAAGGACGTCTTTACAGTAGTTGCATTGGTGGCAGTTTCTTCTGCAGGTGGAAGTCTTCTCAAACCAGTCTTCCGGGAATTTCTCGTTGTCTATAATGTATGGCTGAATAATTGGAGAAAAACCTGGCTCAAAAAGGTCAGCAATGTTGCCGCGGTAGCGGCCGTTCACGTAGGCAGAAACAACCCGCATCGGATTGGCGTGCATGCGGGTCGCAAGTTTGACGGTATGGACTATACCCTCGTAGTTGTGGATATCCTCCGGGCGTATCCAGCTTCCCTGAAGAATCGTGCGCCAGTGTGACCTGTCCTGATAATAATTCCAGCACAGTTGCGGTATCCAGTTCTTTATGTTCACCGTCTCGGCAATCTCTTTCTCGTGCGCCACCATGTTGTCATGGTAGGTCTGGGCAGGACAGAAGTTCAGGCATCCGCTGTTGGCCAGCAGGAAGAGCCCCTTATTATTCTTCCCGGCCCATTTCTTCACGGCTTTCACACACTCAATGTCCCTGTTGAATTCCCGCTGGAGGTAGTAGCTGTCAAAGAGATTTGCGACGTATTCCATGGCGGTTATACTGCCTATGCGCATGTTCACCGAGGCACGTACATCCGTCTCCGGGAAATTTTCTTTTACCACGTGCGCAACTGTCAGGGATGCAGTTGTCACAATGTCAACTCCGCCTGCCACATTTTTCAGGTGTTCCAGAACCGATACCACCTGGTTTTGCAGGTATTCGCTTGCGGCAAACCTTCCATAGCAGTTGGCGTTCAGTAGCAGGTCAAGCTTTATCCCTTTTCCCTTTATCTCTTTCAGATCGGCTTCCTGTTTCTGCTGTCCTTCCCAGAAGACGTACCCGTGTCTGCTCAACAATGGCGCGCGCCCGGAAGGCATGTCGGCCCACGGAAAATAGACTTCGGAGATATGCTTGCCGAACTCGTCTACTATATCGAGAACAGAAATCTCATCCTTCTCTTCGGGCAATTGGTACCCTATCGCAAATTTCATTTTCCAGATATCCTTTTTACAGAACCAGAAACCATTATAACATCCCCCCTGAACATTAACAATAAACAGAAAGGCTTTCATCAACGGAGGAACATGGTATGCATTACATATGTCCGGATAAGAGGGAGTTGAAAAGTCTGTTAACCATAGAACGTCTTCTTTTTGAGCCTATAAGGGAGACAAATTTCCTTGCCCGTGGTATGCTGAACTTTTCAGAGAGTTCCATCTCCGGGAGCGCATGGAATAGACTTGATTTTGCAGGATGGAAATAGAAAAAGTCAATAAGCGCTTTTTCCTTAAGCGCCATTAACGGCCCCTCTCTGGAGATTCTCCTATACCCACAGAAAAATGCAGGGCGCACATGATGGATTGAAATACTTCCAAGCGGTGTGCGGAACACGCGGGTTCTTGCAGGTGACACAGCATATAGAACGGCGGGGATCTGGGAAATAATCCCGTGATGGTACAGCGCACTCTGCAAAGAGACGTAATTCGGGAACGGTATGGTAGCGTACTTTGCCAGATCCCAGAGGGTAGCTTTTCCCTTAACCGCCCATAATCCTCTGTTTACGTGAAAGATATGTTCTGCATCCTCCAGCCTGCTTAAAATCTTGCTGGCATTCATTCTTGTGACACGCAGACATTGTGACACGTCGTCTGTCCGGAAAACCGGCTGGTTCAATGCAAGAATGGCAGACCATGCTTCTATCATCTTCATTCTATTTCTCCAGGACTTCAATTATTTTCAATCTCATCATATCCCAGGTTTCTTCAGATTCGTACAGAGCTCTGTCATCAGGGTCAAGATACGAAAGAACCTGGCTCTTAAAGATTTTATAGTCAATTGAAAAAATGTTGTCTTTTGCCCTTGAAAGAGACGCCTTCTCTTTCCGGCTCAGAAGAGCGACTTTTTCTCCTGCTGTCACAAGCAAGAAGTACAGATCAAAAAGATCTCTTGCCTGCGGAATTCTGCGCGATGACATCGCGTTCATCTTCTGCCTGAAAGCCGCTTCCGCCGTGTAATGGCTGACAAGAACCGGAGGCAGTTCATATCTTTTGATGAAACCGGCATCAACCGCCTCAAATTTACTCTCCTCTTTGTCCCTGTCCCTTCTTGAAAATTCTATTTTCGTCGGAACAGACATTTGCATCTGCCGGGAATAAAGACTCAATTTCCACCTTTGAGTCGTTTCCGTCTGTTTATGTTCGGCTGTGTGTCCGAGAGTCATTCCCTTTAAGAGAAGATTGTCATTGAACACGGAAGATTTCAATATTTTGTTCACCTGTTCCCTGAAAACTTGAACGGGTATACCAAACAGGTCAAAATCAATGTCTTCCGAGTACCTGGGACTTCTGAAGAAAAAGCGCAGGTTGCATCCGCCCTTCAGAACATAGTGCTTCCGGTCTATCTTCCGGCCGATAAAGAGCAGGAATAAAAGATGAAACCATTCAATCGTTTGCTGTATATCCATTTCGGACCCTCCGGCTTATATAATACCTGAAATTGACACATATGTCAACTTCTCGTATTATATATTGCCACAAAAGGTAAGAGAACTCTAACGAGTAATACCGGCTAACCTTGGGTAGATTTACTATTGCAGAGCTGATAAAATCCCTCTATGACGCCTTCGGCGTAAGGCATGCTGCCTACGATACCTCCTGATGACTTGACATGCCTCTTCACTCCGTCGGGAGCGTTTGAGGGACAGATGGGATGTTTTGAAATGTCAGGGTTCATCATAGGGATATCCGCAACCTCGTCTCCTGCAACAACTACATCTTCCGGAGAAAGTCCTGTTA
>CAYQXZ010000038.1:0-3769 GCA_964421645.1 uncultured bacterium | reverse complement strand
ATATCCGCAACCTCGTCTCCTGCAACAACTACATCTTCCGGAGAAAGTCCTGTTATTTCCATAATCTCCCTGACAGGTTCTGCCTTGTTCAGAATTGCAGGATAGGCAGTAAAACGTCCGGCGCCTTTACCTGTAACAAGACCGCCGCTGGTTATCTTTGAAGTGAAATCGTCAAACTCCGCTTTCTCTTTCTCATCCACGGTAAAATCAAACAGGTGCCCGTAGAAGTGCATCCTTGACGGATGGAACCTGGAGCATATGCGGTTCATTATCGCATAGAGTTCTTTTTCAACTATTTCCTGCACCTTTCTCTCCATATTGCCGGTGTACGGCTGAATAAACTCAATGTGCGAATCGTCAACTGCCGCTAACCGCATACCCAGCTCCCCCATGAGAAATGAAGGTCTGCTTTTCACATTGCTTACCAGCACAAGGCGCAACTGCCCCAGAACGTCCCACGTTGAGTTTATTCCCCACATCCAGCCGTCTGCGGAAATAGCATCTAAGAATCCCGAGAAAGAATCAGGCAGCCTCGCGTAAGGTTCTCTACCCGGGATGAGAGCTGTCCCGTCCAGATCAAATATAAACAGTTTTCTCTTTTTCATTTTGCTTTTCACTCCAGGACGGGATTTGCCCATACGCCGTGGGGATGGGTCTTTGCCAGAGACGGCGGAGGTTCCTCCACGGTAAGCATGGAAAGTGTCAGGAAACGGGTTGTCCGCGGAAAGCGGATATCCAGCTGCTCGGCAGGTTTTCCAGGAAAAAAAACAGCACTCTTCCCCGCAAGTCTGCCGTCGGAGAATACACGAAAGAGCACCTTCCCCCCGCTCTCCTTAAACAGCGGATTCAAGCCGACCCTTGCCCTGAATACGGAGTATGCACCGGGACAGAGCAGGAACTCCACTCTTGCATCCCTTTCCCTTACCGTGCCCAGGGCGCTTTTCATGGGACCGAGATAGGGAATAACGCCGATCCCTCCTACCCTGATGCGCTTCCCCTTTTCATCCAGCAATGTCAGTGGATATGATCTGCCTCCGCTGTACGGGATAAGAGAAAGATTTTTCATCGGCCTGTACCTGTATAACATATCAACTGTGGAGGTTATATGCGGGTAATCGGCAAGTGAAAAAGGGCTGGCAGCAATATCTTCATCATACGCAATCGTCCAGCATGTCCTCAAGAAATCAGCAAAAACAAGGGTTGCCAGTTTTACGCTTTTCCCGGCAAGTCTTACCGCTTCTTTCCGACGTCGGGAATATACCGCTCTCACCATAAGCGGGGTGATGTACCTGCATTCTTCAGCCATCAGCAGTATTTTCCTGTAAAGTCCCATTGCCGCGCCGGGAACAGAAGTACCCAGGAGTTCCGGCTCGTACTTCTTTATGATCGGCTTTCCGGTAATCCCTTCAATCCCGGCATGCAGTTCAAATCCGAGGAACTCATCGGGGCATTTTATCAGCAGGTCAAGTATCCTTGAATTGACAATGTGAATCGGCTGTGCCGTGTCGCCAAGAAAGTGAGAAAACACTCCTGCAAACCTTGCCGCTTTTTCTTTATCATCCTTCTTCAGGGACTCCACAGTCCTTTCAAGAAAATACAAATGCACGTACATGCGCTTCTCCGGAATGTTCTCGGACAGCCAGGCTGAAGGAGTCTCCTGTATCTTCCTGCTCAATTCACGGTACCAGGAGGCCTTTGGAGGCATCGGTTCCAGGTAAGCATCATCGTAATCCGGGTCTGTCTTTTTCTTTTCTTCCTCGCTCAAGGACCTGTCTGCGAAGGTATCCGGATACATGCACGTCTTGAGTATGAAATACCTGCCGTTTTTCCACTTTCTTCTTATCTGTGACGGCAGAAGGTCAAATCCCTTTCCCGCTATACGGTAATGTGATTCGTTATTCATTTTTCTCCTTATCGCAAAAACTCAAGGTTGAAGCCGAACGCTTGCCCAGGCGCCGTAATAGGGGATGTACCAGGCATGGTTCACGTATCTCTCGGAATGCAGGGGCCACTGGAAAGCGGTTTTCAGTCCCCTGCCGTCGTTGTCAAAAATGATGTAATACAATCCAAACCTGTAACCGGGCACTGCCTGCATCGGGGCCAGAAGGCTGAAAGGAAGAGTCAGCATCCCATTAAATACCCCCTTATTCAATCTGCCCCTGTACAGTCCTTCAAGCAGCATCCTGTCTCTGCGGGGATATTCAAGCGCCATGTCAACCGGACGCTCCACGAATGCCTTTTCCCTGCCGTCTTCAGTCCCCCGGCTCATCATAATGTCGTAGAAACTCTGGTTGCCCACCGCCTCTGTTTCCACGGGGTTTATGCCTATCTGCAGTGAATCGGCGAACATCAGCAGTTCTGTCTTTGAGGGCGCAAGCACGTCATCCCTGACTGAAAACCTGAAGTAAAGCGCTCTCTCGTTCCATGCCATCCTTATCTCTGCCGACAGGTCGTCGTTTCCATTCCAGTATACGGTATAGCCCGTATCAACCTGCTCGGGGAAATCCCCGCTCATCCTTACCGGCATTATCTTCTTCCATTCCTTCTCCTCGGCGGGATTCCTGATATACGGGCATTCCATGAAGACGAGGTACTTTGAAAAAGATTTCCTTATACCGTGCTTGCTTATGCTTATGTCAAATCTTGAGGGTCTTCGCGGTTCCTCAATCTTCCATGCATGGACGACGCTTTCAGCTGCGCCGGGCATCATATCCGGAAGAACGCCCGAAAAACTCTGTTTGCCGCATGAGACCTTAAGCTTCAGGCCGGCAAGTTTTTCAGCACCCGGATTTGAAATCCTTATCATGGTTCGCTCTTTGCCGCCGCAGATCTCCGGGAAAACCTCTGCCTGCACCGGATGATATACCTTCATCGCACTTACGGAAATATTCTGCCCAGACCGGCTGGTAACGTTCACGTACTGGGTGTTGCGGTGGGAAATCAGCGGCACCTCTACCGTTGCCTGGCGGCAAGCGCCGGACGCATATCTCCTGCCTGCAACGGTTACTTCCCTGACGCTCTCCTTGTACTTCAAAACGATTTTCTCTTTTCCGGTAATCATTCCCCCGGCTGCCGGTATAAGCTTTCTCCTCTGCCCGAGCTCTTCTTCCGCCATCGCGGAATAACCGTTTTTATCCAGGTATTCAACTGTCTCCGGCGGACCTATCAGTCTGCCGCCGGAGGTTTCAATAAATGTCATCCTGTTTTTTATCGCGCACTTTATGCTTTCCACCGTGCACTCTTGTGCGATGACCCCTGTCCTGTGGGAACCGAAAACGCCTATGTCGGACGAGGGAGGATATGATTCGCTGTACATTATCCCGGGACGCCTTGAGCCGGTCGGGATGTGAATGTCCAGGCCGCTAACTAACGGCACTGCTTTTCCCTTCTTCAGAAGTTTGTCATACCAGGAGATGAGAGCGAGATTCCGGTTTGAATTCAGATGCCCGTTGACCAGTTCAACGGCGTCAAGAAGGTTTCTGTCCAGTAGTTCTTCCAGTTTATCCAGCATGAATTCATACGGGTGGGCAAGCACGACCCAGCCGGCGTTTTCCCTGAACCAGGCAAGCACATTTTCATAATCCGTGCAGTCGGCATCCGGAGGCTTGCCATTGACGTTGACCGTTGTCAGGTGCCCCCACTCGTACATGCACTCTTTGCCGGGGAAAATTTCAAGCGGTATGTTATTTACCGTAACGATGTTTTTGAAAAACTCATACCTTGCGGGAGACTGGAAAACCGTAAAATCATAACCGTGGTACCACAGTCC
>CAYQXZ010000037.1:0-13357 GCA_964421645.1 uncultured bacterium | reverse complement strand
GCATTTATCATAAGCCTTGACCCGTTTGCCCATCCGGACGCCTTTGACAGGACGATTGAAGCAGGCAAGCCAATTTACATTGAGAAGCCGATTGCCATGAGTGCGGAACGCGCCTACCAGATGCTTGAGAGATCACGGGAAAAGAACGTTCCGGTCCACGTTGGCCTGATGCGCAGGTACGAGCCCCAGCACGTTGCAGCGAGGCGTTTCATGAAAGATAATCCTCCGGGCAGGTTCTTCGGTATAAGATGCAACTGGTTTCATCCGGGGGAGACGGAGATGCTGAACTGCCTCTTTAACCAGCCTGATAACTTCAGGTTGAAGGTATCGCAGATCCCCTTCCACTGCTGTCATGCGCTGGATGTCATGAGGACATATGCCGGGGAGGTGCGAAGGGTTGAGGCAATGGGAATAAAATGGATTGAAAGGCAGTACCCCAGTCCTGACAACGTGATTGCGGTATTTGAGTTTGAAAACGGCAGTATAGGAAGCTTCAACTACAGCAGTATGTCGTACAAGGGGGAATTATCATACATAATTCATTGCGAGAACTACACGCTGACCTTTGAGAACGGCCTGGAGATATGGTACCGTCCCACCACAAAATTCCATCGTGAGGGAGAGATGCTCTGGAGCAAGAAGACAGGCGCGGGGCCCTGGATTGACTGCAGGCCGACGTATCAGAAGAATATCGGTCCCGAGAAACATGTCTTCGTTGCCACCTCGCTTCCGGACGATCTGGCCATGAAGGATTTCCTCGGCGCTGTCCGTGAAGGCACTCCCATGAAGGTCACGCTGGAAGACGGGTACAAGGTGGCCGAGCTGGCTGAAGCGATAGAGACGAGCTACGTGCAGAAGAAACCGATAGAACTTCCCTTTACTTTTTGATTGCATGTTTATGATGGGGTGAAAAATGAATACTTACAGGATAAAAGACTTCGGAGCGGTTGCGGACGGCAGGACAATCAGTACAAAGCAGATACAGAAGGCGATAGATACGTGTCATAAGGAAGGGGGAGGAACAGTCATCTGCGGGAATGGTTGTTTCCGCACCGGGACACTGACACTTAGAAGCAATGTTGAGCTTCACGTTACGGCAGGATGCAGGATACTGGGAAGCGAGAACCTGAAGGACTACGAAGATTTAGAGGCATCAGGATTCTACGGAGAAAATGCGCCGGAAAAAAGTGTGAATTGCCTGATAAAGGCGGTAGATGCGGAAAATGTGGCTGTTACCGGCACAGGTGAAATTAACGGTTGCGGAGAGGCGTTCTATGAGCGTGAGAGAGCGTCTTCTGCCGGGAAATTTGAGAAACCGCCGACACCCCGTCCGCGCCTTGTGATGTTTTATAGATGCCGTAACGTCCTGTTTCAGGAAACATGCTATGTTGATTCGGCATGCTGGACATTCTGGCTGATGCAATGCGAGAACGTGAACGTTCACCGCGTTAATATACGGGGTGACCGGCGTTTCAGGAACGTTGACAGCATAGATATTGATGCATGCAGAAACGTGACCGTGAGCGACTGCATAATGAATACCGAGGACGACTGTATCATACTGCGCTCAATACAGAGCATGTACGATGCACCGGCGGTTTGTGAAAATGTCACGGTTAACAACTGTGTTCTTGAAACCGCCTGCCAGGGTGTGCGTGTCGGCTGTCCCGCTGACGCAGTGATAAGAAACGCCGCTTTTACCAACCTGGTAATCAACAGTACCGCCAATGGCATAATTTTCCAGAATCCGAAGATATACCTGCCGAAGGAAGGGGGAGCACTTGCGGACGTTCATGATATAGTGTTTTCAAACATCATGATAGATTGCAAGAGGTTCCCGGTGTGGCTGTACGTGGAAGAAGGAATAAAATTGAGGAGGCTCTCCGACTTGAGTTTCTCCAATTTAAGGATTAAGAGCGGCGGTCCCTGCATAATACAGGGAAGCACGGAAACGACCATACGGGATATATGTTTCAGCAACATGGACTTTCAGACAACGGGAAATGATGCCGTCGTCTGCCGCAACTGCCAGGACGTAAAGTTTGCCTCTGTATCTCTCTCCAATCGTTCCGCAGTTTGACTTCAGAAGCCAAGTTGCCAGGCAGTTCTGATATTTTACCGATATAAATAAATAAGTATAATATACTGAATTAAAAAATCATGGATTGAGATTGCTTCAGCATACAAGTCATGCTTCGCAATGACAAAAAGCGCTGATGGTAGTAAAGGAGGAATATGAAAGCCGCGGTGCTGGGAGCGGGAGCGATGGGAGGCACGGTCGTAAGTCATCTTGCGGATTCACCGCTTGTAAGGGGCATTGTCACCTATGACGTGGATCACAAAAAAGCAGAAGGGTTTCAAAAAAAATATCGGAATGTAAAGGCGGAGAAGAATCTGAACGACGTGTTGTCTGACAGGGAAGTTAAGGTTGTTTTCGTTACGGCGGCTAACCACGCGCACAGGGAACTGACCGTGCGTTCTCTTGAAGCCGGCAAGGGGGTGATGTGCGAGAAGCCGATGGCCAATACGCTTGAAGACTGCGAGTATATGGTAAAGACAGCAGAGCGCACAAAAGGATTTCTGCAGATAGGGTTTGAGCTGCGTTATTCAAAGATGTACACGCAGGTGAAGGACTGGATTGACAGCGGGCTTCTCGGCGAGATCGTGAATACGTCCTGTTGTTACATCTGCAGTGAATTTCACGGAAAGGGTTCATGGCGCAACAGGAAAGAGACAGGCGGCAGCATGTTCAACGAGAAACTTTCACATTATGTTGACGGACCGAGATGGTGGATTGGCTCGCAGGTTACGGAAGTGATGACCATGTGTTCTCCGAACGTAGTTCCCTACTACGAGGTGAGGGACAACTACCATACCACCTACCGGTTCAGAAACGGGGCTGTAAGTCACCTGACCTTCATGATGGCGGTAGGTGCAAAATTCAAAGGGGACCCTCTGAAAAACACCGTTGACCAGCAGCAGGGCGACGGACACGAGTTGAGGTATCTGATAGAGGGCACGAAAGGCGCGGCAGAAACCGACGTCTTCCGCAGGCTTATCAAGAGGTGGGAGTTCAGGGACGGTCCAAAATGCCTTGAGAGCCACTGGGTTGATACGCTGACCTATACTGCGGAACAGGAGCAGTTGTACATACACAATACCTATGACCAGGCGCTTGACATAGTGAGGAGAGTTGCAGATGGCCTTCCGCCGAAGACTCCTCCGCAGGACTCTCTTGAAACGATGAAGTTGTGCTTTGCCGCGGACGTTTCAGCCGATACCGAAAAAATTGTAAGGATTGACTGATTACCCCCTCACCTTAATCCTCACCCTTGAGGGGGGAGGAAACAGAGGGGGTGAGGAGTCTGCAGAAATGAAATACGTTAGAGTTATAGCTGAGGGACTGGATGCGAACGGAAATTACGGTATTCTTGATGGAAATGAAATACATGTGATCAAAAAATCCCCGCTTATCAGCAGCCCTGAAACGACCGGTATCAGAATTCATGTGGGGGAGGTGAAGAGATACCTGCCCCCCGTTGAAGCACATAACATAATTGCCCTCGGACTTAACTACAGGGAGCATGCGAAAGAGAGTAAAATGGAACTCCCGCCGGCACCGGTTATTTTCCTGAAGTCCATAACGGCGATAATTGGGCATCTGCAGGATATCATTCTTCCAGCGGAGGCGCCTGACTTCGTGGATTACGAGGCGGAACTCACTATCGTAATCGGCAGCAGGGCAAAGAATGTAACTGAAGAAGAGTCGCCGGCGCATATTCTCGGGTACACCTGCGGAAACGACGTGAGTGCAAGAGACTGCCAGATGAAGCTTGACAAGCAGTGGGCGAGAGCAAAGTCTTTTGACACCTTTGCGCCGGTGGGGCCATGTATCGTTACGGACGTAGATCCGGACAACCTTCGCATAAGCTCGCGCGTGAACGGAATTATCATGCAGGATTCAAATACATCGGACATGATATTCAGCACGGCAAAGATAGTTTCGTACCTTTCAAGACAGATGACGCTTCTTCCCGGCACGCTGATTATGACGGGAACGCCTTCAGGGGTGGGCTTCGCCAGGGAAAAACCGGTCTTCTTGAGGGGCGGCGATACCGTTGAAATAGATATACAGGACGTGGGTATTTTGAAAAATAGCGTCGTACGCGAGTAATTCCTACTGCCTGGTGACCTGGACGTGCTTGAGCATAACCAGCGACGATCTTTCGGCCTCGTTGAGTTTGAAGGTAATGAATTTTATGGTCTCTTCCAGACTGGGTATGAGGACATATTCAAGTGCATTTACCCTTCTCCGGGTTCTTTCAATCTCGTAGGCGAAACTTATCAGTTTGTTTTCCAGAAAAGAAAGTCTCATGAGATGCTTTAACATCTCACCGGATGTCTGCAGCAGGTGGTAATAGTATGGTGTTCTTGAAAAATCAGGTGCGAATTTTTCCGGCACCGTCCGAAAATGAATCTCCGATACGGGTATATTGAAGACTCTTTTTGTTTGTGTACTGAAAACGGTCTTAAAGGAATCCCCCCCAATGAGCGCCCGCCAGGCTTTTTCATTCGTGAGTCCTTTCAACTTCAGGATCCGGATATAGAATCCTGAAAGTTCTCTTTCCACGGATTTCCGCGACTTCCTGACTTCGTCCACGAGCGTTCTGAATTCAATAAGCAGCTGCTCTTCCTTGTCCTTGAGCAATTTATGGCCGCGCCGGGCAAGGCGTATGCGCCTGCGCAGCTTGAGCAATTCCATCCTTGTAGGGTTGACTTTTAGCTTCATGCTATTTCCAGTACTTGTCCACTATTTCAGGGGGTATGCGCTTGACTTCTTCCTTGGGCAATGTCCGGAGCAGATTCCATCCCGTGTCCAGAGTCCTGCCTATGGTCCGGTCTTCGTCTGATTTCTGGGTTATGAATTCCTTCTCAATGCGCCTTGAGAATTTAAGATGGGCAATATCGGTCTCGGTAAGAGATGCTTCCCCAAGCACCACGGCAAGTTCCTCCGCCTCTTTGCCCCGGGCATACGATGCGAAGAGCTGGCTTGCCACTGAAGGATGGTCATCCCGCGTTAACTGCTTTCCTGTTTTTTTCTCTGCGCCAATACCTTTATCGCGCAGCCTTGAGAGCGAAGTCAGTATGTCAATCGGCGGATAGACGCCCTTGAGATGGAGCTGGCGCGAGAATATTATCTGCCCTTCGGTTATGTAGCCGGTAAGGTCAGGGATAGGATGTGTCTTGTCGTCTTCCGGCATTGTGAGGATGGGAATCTGCGTCACGGAGCCGGGTCTGTCTTTTATTCTGCCGGCCCGTTCGTAGAGCGTTGACAGGTCGGTGTAAAGGTAGGAGGGGTAACCTCGCCTGCCAGGTATTTCATTGCGCGCAGCCGATATCTCCCTCAATGCCTCAGCATAGTTGGTCATGTCGGTAAGAATAACGACAACGTGCATTCCAAGATCAAAGGCAAGATATTCCGCGGCGGTCAACGCCACCCTGGGTGTTGAAATGCGTTCTATGGCGGGATCATCCGCGAGGTTGATGAAGATGACACAGCGTTCTATCGCTCCTGCCTGCCTGAATTCCCTCTGGAAGAATTCAGCCTCTTCAAAGGTAATCCCCATCGCGGCAAAGACTATGGCAAATTTCACGTCCTTTTTTTCCGAAGGTATCTTGGCCTGTTTGACTATCTGGGTGGCCAGGAGGTTATGGGGCAGACCGGATGCCGAGAAAATGGGGAGTTTCTGTCCCCTGACAAGGCTGTTAAGTCCGTCTATGGCGGATACGCCTGTCTGTATAAATTCCGAAGGATAGTCTCTCCTGGTCGGGTTTATCGGAGAGCCGTTTATGTTAAGATTTTTGTCCGGTATGATTTCCGGACCGTTGTCGCGTATCTTGCCGAGTCCCGAAAAGACCCTTCCGAGTATGGACGGAGAAACTCCAAAGTCAATGCTTCTCCCCGTAAAGCGTACCCGCGTGCCTGATACGCCTAATCCCGACGTGCCTTCAAATACCTGAACAAGAGCGTTTTTATGGTGTACCTCAAGGATCTTCCCGAGGCGCTTCTCTCCGCCCTCCATGAGAATCTCCACAAGCTCGCCGTAGCCCGCTCCCTCAACCCCTTCAACCAGCAGAAGGGGACCCGCGATGTCCCTTATGCTTTCGTACTCTTTGAGTTTATTCAGGAAATTTTCCATAATACATCTATTATATACCCGTACGAAAAATCCTTCAAACCGGCGCCGGGCAAAAAACATGGAGGACAGAGCAGCGGGGCAAGTTGACAAAAAATGTATGTAGTGTAAATTAAACCTTGATAATCATGGAAAAAATTCAGTTGCCGGTGACCGCGGCATCGCGCCTGGAACAGCTCGGGATTGACGTTAAGGATATCAGGCTTATGGCTTCGGCGAACCTGGACATCATAGGAAGACCTGCCGCTTACTGGGTTATGGCCTCCGAAGAGAAGCTTGTGTCCATACCGGAAAAGGGCGAAGGTGAAGCAACGGTTCTTGAAATTGCAAAGATTGAGAACATCAGGGTTTATTGTACCGTTGGAAGCGCTTTCCTGCAGGCGAAGGTGAATGGCGTCTATGTTGATGTTGCGCGATTCACCAACGTCCTGAGATACCGTTTTGAAAGGATGGTGACCCAGGTTGACAACCTGCGGCACGGCAAACCCGCTGACAACAAGATTCTGCAGGAACCCCACCCCTTGCTGTGCAGGACCTGCGGCATGCCTTTGCGTTCCGAAGGGTCTTCCTGTCCGAGATGCAGGAAGGAAGGCGCCATCATAATGCGGCTTTTTTCGCTGATAGCCCCTTACATGCACTGGATGATTGCAATATTTATCGTCACGGCGGTGGCGGTAGGTTTGAGCCTGGTTCCTCCGCAGCTTGTCAGGATTCTCGTTGACGAGGTCTTAACAACCAGAGAGCATGTGGAATGGCTCAAATGGCTTGTTCTGGCATTGATAGCGACCGAGCTTATTCGTGCGCAGCTTAACATGGTCGTCGGGACCCTTTCAACCTCCGTGGGAACGCTCATAACGTTCTCCCTGCGTAACCGCATGTTCAGGAAACTCCAGGACCTGTCCATAGGCTACTATGACAAAAATTCCGTGGGTATGCTCATGACGAGATTTTCTTCAGACGTGGAGATGCTGCACGGCTTTGTATCGCAGATAGGCAGCGGCTTCCTGATAAACATACTGATGTTTGCCGGCATAGGGGTGATGCTTTTCACAATAAATGT
The DNA here is from genome assembly GCA_964421645.1 of uncultured bacterium. GTDB lineage: Bacteria > Ratteibacteria > UBA8468 > B48-G9 > JAFGKM01 > JAFGKM01. Next base: position 6,100 of record CAYQXZ010000037.1, on the reverse strand, counting down.
CACGCTGGCAGTATACGTTCTCATACCCATACCTTTCGTCATGTTTGGGACGTGGTTCTTCTGGCACAGGATCTATCCGAGATATTACAGGTTGTGGGACAGCCAGACAAAGATGTCAAGTTTCCTCAACAGCGTTCTTTCGGGCATAAGGCTGGTCCGTGCCTTCGCACAGGAAGGCAAGGAGGTCAGCAGATTTGAGAAACGATCCATGGATTTGAGGGATTCAAACCGGGGCGTAAACCTGAGTGTATCCTCTTTCAATCCCATGATGGCGTTTCTTTTCAGCCTCGGGGGTCTGATAGTGTGGTATGCAGGCGGGAAGAGGGTGCTTGCCGGATATTTAAGCCTGGGTGAATTAATGGCTTTCTTAAGTTATATAGGGATGTTTTACGCCCCACTTTCAAGTATAACCCTGCTTTCAAACTGGTTCAGCGGATTTACCACGGCGACGCACCGGATATTTGAAATTCTGGATACGGAGCCAACGCTAAAACCGCCGGAGAATCCGGTGCATCTTGAGGAAATAATGGGTGATATTGAATTCCAGAATGTAAATTTCGGGTATGAACCGTACTTTCCGGTACTTAAAAACGTCAGTTTAAAGATCAATGCGGGGGAGATGATTGGAATTGTAGGGAAGAGCGGCAGCGGAAAGACCACTATCATAAATCTTGTATGCAGGTTCTACGATCCACAACAGGGAATAGTGATACTTGACGGTCATGATATACGGACCATAGCGAGCGACGACATACACAAGAACATAGGGCTTGTTTTGCAGGAGCCGTTCCTTTTCCGCGGTACAATCTCTGAAAATATATCATACGGCAATCCCGGTGCCACCCAGAAGGAGATAATCGCGGCTGCAAAGGCGGCTAATGCTCACGATTTTATCATGCAGATGCCTACCGGATATGATTTTCTGCTTGGGGAAAGAGGTGCAGGACTGTCAGGCGGCGAGAGACAGAGAATAGGGATTGCAAGGGCACTTCTGTGCGATCCCCGGGTTTTGATCCTGGATGAGGCGACGTCTTCGGTTGACACGGAGTCTGAAATGAAGATACAGGAGGCGCTTGCCGTGCTGACAAAGGGACGCACCACGATAGCCATTGCACACCGTCTCTCAACCCTGCGGGGAGCCGACCGGATATATGTTGTGGATGCAGGACGTATCGGTGAATATGGCAGTCACAACGAATTAATGGAAAAGAAGGGGACGTATTACAGGCTTGTGGAGATGCAAACAAGGCTGTCTTCCATAGATGACCAAGGAGACAATTGATGGAGGAGCTCAAACACCTGGACGTGAAGTTTTTGAAACCCGGCGAGATAAAGATTTTCAGGGGGACCTTTAACCTGATGCATCTGACAACCGCGGATGGAACGCTGTACCGCGGTGTGTACGCCATAAGGGCATTTCCGATCACATGCCCGAACAGATATATTTTCTTATTCTATTATGATGAAAAAGACAGAAGCAGGGAGATAGGAGCCATAGAAACCCTTGATTCCTTTCCTGAAGATGTCAGGGAAATCATACTGGACGTTATGAGGAAACATTATTTCGGATATACGATACAGGAAATTTACAGCATAAAACTTGAATTCGGCGTGCTTCATTTTGAGGTGGAAACCGACAAGGGACCGAAATCGTTTGACATGAGGTGGGCTTCACACAGGACACTTGATTTCGGGGAGTCCGGAAAGATTTTGCTTGATATTTTTGATGACCGCTACGTCATACAGAACGTGAACAAGCTGTCGCGTGCCGACAGGGATCTGTTTACACGCTACGTCTACTGGTGAAAAGATTATTGAATGGATGGGATACAGACATCCCGTTTTGTAATCAGGAGTTTCGTACCGGATGATACCCGTGGAGTCAGGGAGATTGCCTGGGAGACGGCTTTCTCCGGAACGGAATCAAAGCGGCGGAAAATAGACAGAGAGCTCCTGGGTGACCTGCTGACCCTTTACTATACAAGGTTTGAGCCGGAGTCAATTTTCGTGGCGGATATAGACGGGGAAGTGGCCGGATATATCATGGGTTCTACCAATCTATTCAGTTTCAAAATAAACAGTGTTCGGATATTCCTGTTAAGGATAGTCCCGGGAATTATCACCCGCCGCTATAAGGGAGTCATGAAAAGCCTGCCCCTGCTGTTGTTTGGAATACTGGGTGTTTTAAAAGGAGAGCATGACCCTGACATTAAATCCGAATATCCGGCCCATCTGCATATAAACATCGGAAGACGGTACCAGCGCGCAGGACTCGGTTCCGCCCTGATAAATGCATGGCTTCGGTATATCGGCCTGAAACATGTCAAGGGCGTATACTTGAGCACGACCTCCATAAACATGAAAGCGATTCATTTTTTTCAAAAACATGGTTTCAAACCATTATACCGGTACAGATCAACATTCTGGAGCTATGCCAGCCGCAGGACGGTATATATGGAGATTCTCGGAAGAAAGATTGAATGAAATTATATCGGAACCAACTGATATGCGCATCAATAAGCTGTCTGGCGGAATGAGCGGGTTTTTGAAGATTGTCAGAAGATTCATAATACCCGGATTGATTGTTGTTGCGATCCTGTACTTTTTTGTCATCAGAAAGGCCGTGTTTTTCAGCACAGCAAGAGGACCTCTGGATACGATGGAAAGGCAGCTTGATTCCATACCTGAATTGCAAGCGATACATTCCGGTGACCGTGTTCTGATTCTGGCTCCACATCCGGACGATGAGATACTGGGAACCGGCGGACTGATACAAAATGTCATATCGGCCGGGGCCGCCGTAAGAATAGCTTATTTGACTAACGGGGACCATGACCAGATAGTCTTTAAAATTGATACCCGCCGCATAATAATGTCTCCTGCAACCTATATCGCGTTCGGAGAAAAACGGCGTCGCGAATCAATTGGCATTGTGGAATCTCTGGGCTTAAAAAGAGAAGACCTCTATTTTCTCGGATATCCGGACTCCGGTCTCCTTGAAATATGGGACAACCATTGGCAGGATGCGCCTGCGTTCCTGAATAAACTGACCGGTTCAAACAAGGTTCCGTACGCCGATAATTTTTCGTTTGGCGCTCCTTATAAAGGGGAGAGTATTCTGAATGACCTGAAAAAAATCCTCAAGGAATACCGGCCGACGATTATTTTTGTCACGATGCCTGACGATACTAACGTTGATCATGAGGCGGCATTTTGTTTTATAACCGCGGCATCTGTGAGCTTTAGTTCTGAACCCGCTCTGAAAATTCTTCTTTACCTGATTCACCAGGGAGACTGGCCCAGGCCCTACTATTTTCACCCAGAAGTTCCACTTTTGCCTCCAGGGAACCTGAAGAACAGTGATCTGAAATGGTTTAAGCTGCTTCTGAAGCCACGGGAAACCGAGATTAAATACAGGGATATACTTGAGTTCAAAACGGCCATACTGAAGGTCAGATACTACCTGTGGACCGCCTTTGCGCGCCGAAACGAACTCTATGCCAGTCAACCGGAGCTGCAACTGAAGAAAATAGGCCCGGGTTCCATACCCGATTGGGAAAAGTCCTTGCAGTTTTACGGAAGGGGTATTGGGGAAATGGAAGACACTCCCGAGTTCCAGTTGAATTTGAGAAGCGTCTCCTATATAAGAACCGCCGAGGATAAACTTCTGATAAAGGTTTCTCTTGAAAAGACACCGCCTGTCAAGACGGGAATTTCTTTGTATCTCTTCGGTTTAAGGAGGAATATTCCGTTCGGCAGCATGCCGAAGATCAGGGCGACGGTGCTGCCCTTCTCCAGGGTCACCGTGCATGACGGCTTGAAGAGTATAACGGATTCAGGCATAAAACTTTCCGGTGATAAGCAGAACCTATTATTTGAAGTGCCTCTCGCGGACCTCGGGAATCCGGAAAAACTCTTTACATCGCTGCGGGTGCACCGGGGAGAGCTTTCCCTTGACGCAACCGCATGGCATCTCATAGACCTGAAATAACACCCGTTCGCATGAACATTCCAATTTTTGCGAGGATTGTCTAATATTAAACGTATTGAAATTTGTTATGCGCAAAAATCTGTGGTAAAATTCAAAATTTGTGGGTTTTTACAGGAGGTTAATAATGGTCTTGAAGGGTAAAGCGCATAAATTCGGCGACGACATAAACACGGACTACATTATTTCTGGCAAGTATAAATTCAAGACTCTTGACATGAAGGAACTTGCGACGCACCTGATGGAGGACATAGATCCTGATTTCTACAAGAAGGTAAAGGAAGGAGATCTTATAGTGGGTGGAAAGAATTTCGGCTGCGGGTCAAGCAGGGAGCAGGCGCCTCTGGTAATAAAGCATGCCGGAATTCCCGCAGTGGTTGCCAGGAGCTTTGCAAGAATCTTCTTCCGCAACGCCATCAACGTGGGACTGGTACTCGTAGAAGCGGACACCGGCGTGATAGAGAACGGCGATGAACTGGAGCTTGACGTGGAAAAAGGTGAAGTCAGGAACCTGATGAAGAAGACAATGGTGAAATCGTCCGTTCTGCCCGACTTCATGCTGAAAATAATCAAGGCCGGCGGGGTCGTAAATTACATAAAAAAGAACAAGGGATTCAAACTGTAAAGGGATACGACAATGGGACACAGGATTACATTGATACCGGGAGATGGAATAGGTCCGGAGATAACCGAGGTGACGAGGGAGTGTATAGGGGCGGCCGGTGTTGACATAGACTGGGAGGTGCGGCAGGCGGGCGAATGCGCCATAGAGAAATACGGCACACCCATTCCGGATGAGACCCTGAAATCCATTGAGGAGAACAGGATTTGCCTGAAGGCTCCGCTCACCACGCCGGTCGGAAGCGGTTTCAGAAGCGTGAATGTTTACATCAGGCAGCGTTTTGACCTTTATGTCTGTCTGCGTCCGTTCAAATTTTACGAAGGGGTAAGGAGCAGGTATTCGGACCTTGACATGGTGGTTGTGAGGGAAAATATGGAAGACCTGTACTCCGGCATTGAATTTGAACGCGGAAAAAAGGAAACCGGTGAGCTGATAGAGTTCATAGCGAAAAAAACGGGTAAGAAAATAGGTAATGATTCAGGCATAAGCATAAAACCGCTTTCGGTAAGCAATTCGGAAAGGATAGTGAGATTTGCATTTGAGTACGCCAGGAAGAACAGGAGAAGGAAGGTTACGGCGATACATAAGGCAAATATCATGAAATTTACCGACGGGCTCTTCCTTGATGTTGCAAGAAAGATTGCAGGGGAGTATACTGATATTGAATTTGAGGACAGAATAGTTGACAACATGTCCATGCAGCTGGTCCAGAAGCCGGAACTATACGACGTCCTTGTGTGCCCAAATCTATACGGTGACATACTTTCGGATTTGTGTGCCGGACTGGTAGGGGGACTGGGAATGTCCCCGGGCGCAAATATCGGCGAGAAGATAGCCGTCTTTGAAGCCACGCACGGAAGCGCTCCGAAGTATAAGGGGATGAACAAGGTTAACCCTTCGGCACTGCTTCTGGCCGGGATAATGATGCTTGACTATATGGGCGAGAGTGAAAAAGCAAAAAAGATTGAGCAGGCGCTGGCGGACGTTATAAGGGAAGGGAAATACGTAACGTACGATTTCAGGGACCCCGGTTCCACGGATTGCGTGGGAACCAGGGAGATGGGACAGGCAATCATAAGAAAGATAAAAGAGCAGTGATTAGTGGTCAATGGTTGGTAAGAGACGTTTTGTACCGGCCACCAAACACTGACCACTGTTTCCCGGAGGTTTTTTATCATGGTAACGGTAGTGGTTGGAACACAGTGGGGAGACGAAGGCAAGGGAAAGGTGATTGACTATCTCGCCGAAGACATGGATATTGTTGCGAGATACCAGGGCGGAGGCAATGCCGGACATACGGTTGTAATAAGAGACAAGCATTATGTCTTCCACCTTGTGCCTTCTGGTATACTTCATCCCGAAAAGGTGTGCGTCATAGGAAACGGCGTTGTAGTGGACCCTGTTTCACTATTTGAAGAAATAGAGTACCTTGAGAAAAACGGAGTTTCGGTTGAGAACCGTCTTTTGATTGCCGAGAACGCCCACATGAC
>CAYQXZ010000036.1:0-13603 GCA_964421645.1 uncultured bacterium | reverse complement strand
CTCCATTTTGACACGGAAAAGGAAAAGAGTTACATTAATGGGATGAAAGCCGCATTTCTGCTTAAACCCGGCACCGTTTGTATAGAAAACATTCCGGTCCCTAAAATAGAAAAAGATACGGATGTCCTTGTCCGCGTCAGGAAAGTGGGCATATGCGGATCGGACATTCACTATTTCCTGGAGGGAAAAATAGGAAGCCAGGTTGTCACGGACAAGATTATACTCGGACATGAAGCCGCAGGGGAAGTGGTTGATGCGGGTGATTCCGTGACAGCCGTCAGAAAGGGACAGAGAGTTGCAATAGAACCCGGAATCACCTGCGGGAGGTGCGAACATTGTATCGGAGGTTTCCCCAATCTCTGTCCCAACGTCAGATTCTTCGGAACCCCCCCGGTTGACGGTGCACTGAAGGAATTTGTTATTATGCCTGAAGAGAATCTCATACCTCTTTCGGAAGGGCTTGATTACAATGACGGCGTGCTGTCGGAACCCCTGGCAATAGGGCTTTACGGTGTCAAGATCAGCCGGTTCTCCGTCGGGGACGACGTTGCGGTATTAGGTGCAGGCCCGATAGGCCTTTCAATTCTTTTTTCCCTTAAGTCCGGAGGCGCCAGGAAAGTATTCGTAAGCGATATGATTCCTGCAAGACTGGAGATGGCAAAGAAACTCGGCGCGGAAAGAACAGTGCTTGCTACCGAAGAGAACATTGCGGACGTGGTAAGAAAAGAAACCGGCGGCCGCGGTGTGGATGTCGGCTATGAAGCGGCCGGGAAAGCGGAAACCTTCAAACAGTGCAGCGAGACGGCAAGGATAGGCGGGGAGGCGGTTATATACGGCATTCCCGAAGATGACAGGATGGAGTTTGATGCCCACAGTGTCAGAAGAAAACAGTTGCGCATTACAAACGTGAGAAGATCTGCAAATATGACACGACTTGCACTTGACCTCATCGGGCAGAGAAAACTGCCTTTCTCTTCCCTTGTAACGCATACGTTCCCTCTTGAGAAAATTGAGGATGCACTCCGGATGGCGGCGGAGTACAGGGACGGCGTCATAAAAGCGGTTGTCACCCTTTGAATTGAATATCCCGGAGGAATAAAATATGGATTTCAAGATTATGGGAGTTGCCTTCATGTCCATCCTGATCGCTGAACTTGCAGACAAGACCCAGTTAATAGGGTTGTGCCTTTCTGCAAAATCAGGAAAGCCGCTGTCAGTATGGCTGGGTTCCGTGACGGCTTACATGATTATAACGGTTGTAACCGTGCTTGCAGGGGCTTTGCTTGCCAGGTATATAAAACCGGAAATCGTCAAATATACGGGGGCGGCACTGTTTATTGTAATAGGAATTCTCATGTTTATCGGGAAACTTTAAAAGGAGTGAAAGATGGTAAAGGTTGACATATCCGGAAAGGTCGGAATAGTTACCGGAGCTGCGTCCGGCATAGGCAAGGCGATTGCCTCAAAACTGCTGGAATCGGATGCAACGGTTGTGTTAACCGACATAAACGAAGAACAGGGACTTGCCACGGTGGAAGAGTTTGCCGTCAGGCACAAAAGCAGGAAAGTTTCTTTCATAGGAGCCGATGTTTCCCTGAAACCGGATATTGACGGCATGGTTCAGAAAGTCAAGGAGAATTATGGAAAGATAGATTTTCTCGTGAACAATGCCGGCATACTCATACCGAGGCTGCTTGTTGATCCCCGGGGAAAAGAGGAGATAACCGGCGAGATTTTTGACAGAATGATCGCGATAAACCAGAGGGGCGCATTGTTGTGCGCGCAGGCTGTGGCCAGGGAAATGCTTAAAGACAACATAAAAGGAGTCATAGTAAACGTGACTTCGGAGAGCGGGCTTGAGGGTTCTGCGGGACAGAGCGTCTATGCATCTACAAAGGCAGCCCTCTATTCTTTTACGAGAAGCTGGGCGAAAGAGCTGGGCAGATACGGTATAAGGGTTGCCGGCGTGGCTCCCGGTATCCTTGAAGCCACTGCCTTGAGAAGTCCCGAGTACGAAAGGGCGCTGGCTTATACGCGCGGAATAACCGTGGAAGAACTCAAGCAATCTTATGAAAAGGTTTCAATCCCCCTCGGCCGGGTGGGAACTCTGGAAGAGGTTGCGAATATTGTCTGCTTTCTTGTTTCCGATCTTGCATCGTATGTGACCGGCACGGTGATTAATATCTCCGGCGGCAAATCCAGAGCGTAAAACCGGTTTGATTTCATCTATAGAGCTTTGTTGCCCGCGTCGTCGACTTCCTCACCGTATTTCTTGCATACGCCTCGTCGTCTCCTCCTTGGCGCCTTGCTCTCTAGCGAACTCAAACCGGTTCTATCTGTTGGGCATTTTACGGACCAGCCTGGTGAAGAGGGCGGGTATGGTTTCGGTATGGTTACCTTCCATGTAGAATCCCCTGCCTCCGAGGGACGTAGGTCTGTCAACGATATTCTTCAAAGGTCTGTAGAAATAGTGGAATGTCTCTTTCGGCCCTTTGTTTCTGTAATCTCCCAGAGGTATAATATCAAAATTCGCGGTAGTGATTTTTTCCACGCCGTATCCCTGATTTCTTGATATGGAAAGCGCCTTCAGAAATACTTCGGGTCCTGTTACCGCTGAACCAAAATTCAGGAAAACTCCCCCATCCATGCGGGATACACTGCTGCAGAAAATGCTGAAGTCAATGCCGCTGGCTCCACCGGTCGCGGAGAAATCCGCATACGGATGCTGGTGTATGATGTCAGTACCGATGGTGACATGATAGGTTGCAGGAATCTTTTTCTTGTATGCCCTGTACATGATGCAGTCGTCATGATAGGGGAACCGTGATATGTTTTCCTCCATGTATACTGCAAGACTCTCCCCGTATCCCATCCCACGGTTGAAACCTTTCCTGATGGCTTCATTCATCCATTTTCCCGTTTCTTCCCACATTCCGAATGTTCCGTCTTCTATCGCAGTGGGGACGTATTCCGACGTGCCTCCAAGGAAAGCCAGTTCAAAATCGTGTATGCCGACTGCGCCGTTTCCGGCTATGTGTGTTATGACATTTCGTTCCAGCAGTTCAATGACATACCTTGACAGTCCGCACTTGATGACGTGGGCGCCCATGAACCATATTACCGGTTTACCGTTTTTTCTTGCCTCAAATATCCTGTCAGCCAGTTCGTCCATTTCAGGGAACTTGTTGTTTAAACAGCCCGTACCGTCCGGTGTGGCAAGATTATCTATGGTAACAAGGTTTTTTCTGCTTCTTACAGAAAATGTTCTTGTTTTTTTGAGATTCAAACGGGGGTAGGAAACGGAGCTTTTTATGCAGGAGTTTTTTTGGTTATTCATTGATCTGCTGCTTCTTTATCCATTCAATCCATTTCGCGAAGTTTTTGCCGAATTCCTGTCCCGAAATCTGATAGAGGGCAGAGACTACGTTCTTTTCCATGAATTTATTCATGAAAACGTAAGGATGGTTTTTTTCAAGCAGGGGAAGGAGATATTTCAGCGAGGGGGTTCCTATTTCTCCGAGCGCCTTTGCGGCTTCCCGGCCTGGAGTCGTCCATTCCCCGTAGCCGTTATACCTGCACCATACAGGCAGGTTGTCATCCAGCAGTCTCATCAGAAACGGCACAGATCTTGTGGCTTCCGGGCCCATTTTCCCGAGTCTGTAGGAAGCTTCCGCCCTTTCCGTTGCACATACTGAAAAAGTCCTGTCCACCTGGGGTTTCACGCTGTCAGGAAGGTAATATCGTTCCTCTGCATAATTGAATCCCGAGAGACGCAAAGATACCGACAATGCGAAGAACAGAACGGCAAGAGACAGATTTTTCATGATTACAGAAATTATATCAAAATATAAATTCCCAGTCAACTTTCCATCTACTTGCCGGATTCAAACTTCCGGGACAGAAAACTGATAACCTGAAAAAAGAATTTTTTCTCATGGAGAGAGCTCGTTTCCAGGACGCTCATAATTTTCTCTGTAAACTTGTCTCTTTCCGAGGGCCTGGACTGTACCTCGCTGAAGAAGCTCTTGAAATCAGTATCAAGCGCGCCTGAAATTTTCATGAGCTTACCAAGGCTCGGAGTCCTGGTGCCCCTCTCAATCTGTCCCAGAAAATTCAGACTTATGCTGGCTTTCCTGGCAAACTCTTCCTGGGTCAGGCCTCTTTTCTTTCTCTCAGTCCGGATCTTTGTTCTTATTATTTTTCTGAAATCCGCCGTATGATTCTGATTTTCCATCAGGATGGGGACAATATCTTTTATCTTATTTATTTCTGCTTCCACGTTGTAGTCTTCAAAGCACCTCAGGAATCTCCATTTTCCGCATTCCATCAGCAGGCCGAACTTGTGAATGCAGATCATATCGGTAAACTCGGTGGTGCGGCATGTGTCAAGTGGATACGCACACACGGCAAGAATCCTGCTCTTTCCAATGTGTCTGTCCACGGTTTTCTCATACTCAAGCAGGTTCTGCCATCCCGCTTTCCTGAACCAGGATGCCTCGCCGAAGATTCTCATACCGTCGTACTTCAATCCAAGCGCCCGGGTGAGTCTTGCTGCGGCATTCTTCTGCGCCCCCCTGCCGTCAAATTTGTTATTCTTGAAATAAAACTTCATACCGTCAACTATTTCCAGCTGTCCCTTATCAAGGTATCCGTCCAGTCCGGGGATGGATGCATCTAACTTCTTTTTTACACTTTCCGCATCAAGTGGCTGTGACGTGAGCAACAGACAGAATTCGCCGTTTTCAAGCCCGGTTCTGATGTAAGGCATAAGAATATCATAAAGATCCTGCTTCGTCTGATAGAACAGACATATGTGAAATCCCCACGGCACCGCGCCTATAACGTCAATCCCGGTCTCTCTTATTTCGCGATTCATGTACCCACCTCTCTTTTCCATTACGGCTGGTTAATCCTTACAGGCAGATATTGGAATGATATAATCTTTTACCATAAAAAGACTGAAATAGAAAGACTTAACTTCATGCCCATATTTGTAATTAAAAAAAGACTTGACAAAAGATACATATGGCGTTAAAATCCATACGAACACTTTCTCATCTTCCCGGTGAACCCTCTTTCCTGCTTCCCTCTCCCGTGGCGGGAGGGGGAACAGGGCGGGGGTACAATCCTGCAGGCAAATATTGGCGTTTGGCCTGTTTTTGTGGTATAATCAATTTGATGAAAACGGCAAGATTGACTTTACTGCTTGTGGTGTGTATTGCGCTGGTACAGGCATATGCGGTGGCTGATTACTCCATAATCCTCAAGAGAAACATTTTTGCAGAGCCGCCCCCGCCCCCGAAACCCGATGTGGTGCCTGAGAAAACACCTATTCTCAAACCGGCTCCTCCTCCGACTCTTGGCTCCCTGATTGAAATAAAAGGGATTATCTATTTTCCCGAGGGAGGTTCTTTTGCAGTCATAAAGGAAAAAAAGAGAAATGAAGAGGTGGTGTACAAGGAAGGAGACGTTGTGGAGAATGCCGAGATAGTGAAGGTAAATGAGTATGAGGTCGTTTTTCTGTACAGCGGAAAAGAGGAGCGCATTGAGTTGAAAAGAGATTCGGCGCCGGCAGGTCTCACAGAGGTAGGGCCGGGTATCGGTGCCAGGACTTCCGAAGCGGGCGGAGGTCAGGTAAATGGCAGGATTATTAATCCGGTTGCCGCGGCTGCCCCGAAATTCGTGGATCCTATGACCGTCAATTTTGAGAAAACGATGACTGATTTGAGGCAGGACAAAGATCTCATGAAAAACCTTAACGTTACTCCAAACGTACAGGAAGGTAAAGTGGATGGATTCAAGATAGGCAACATTCCGGCCGGCAGCCTGCCATATCAATACGGACTGCGGGACGGCGACGTCCTGCGCAGGGTGAACGGCGTTTCCATAGACAGCATGGCAACCGGATTTTCCGTGTACAACAAGATAGTCAAGGAAGGTACCAGTCTTGTTACCGTTGAGGTTTTGAGAGATAACTCCCCTGTGGTTTTGACGTTCAGACTCAAGTGAACCTTTCTCCTGATACTCCAAAATGAAAGAAGCGATGTTGTGGGAGCCCCTTAAAGATAATGTCGTGAAGTGCGGTTTGTGCAGCCACTTCTGCACAATCAGAAACGACGGGACAGGCATATGCAGGGTAAGAGTCAACAAGGGCGGCAGGCTATTTTCCCTCGTATACGGAAAACTCGTTGCGCAACACATAGATCCGATTGAGAAGAAGCCCTTTTTTCACTTCCTGCCCGGTTCTCTTTCATATTCTATCGCGACTGCGGGCTGTAATTTTTCATGTCCGTTCTGCCAGAATTACCAGATATCCCAGTTTCCAGAAGAGGAAGGATTCATGGATGCTGAAGAAACGTCTCCCGGTGAAGTCGTGGATTCGGCCGTTTCCGCCGGATGCCTGTCCATATCATATACCTATACCGAACCGACCATATTTTTTGAATTTGCATTTGATACTTCAAAAAAAGCAAAAGAGAAGGGACTGAAGAACAATTTTGTTACAAACGGTTATATGAGCAGAGAAGCGCTGCAAATCATTTCTCCCTATCTTGATGCGGCAAACGTTGATCTGAAAGGCGACGAGAAGTTCTACAGGAAGCTCTGCAAGGCAAGACAGTCTCCGGTGGTGGAAAACATTGCACTTATGAGGAAGCTCGGCATATGGGTTGAGGTTACGACACTCCTGATACCCGGGGAGAACGATTCCGAGGAACAGGTAAGGCAGATTGCGGGAATAATAAAGAATATTGATCCTGCCATCCCCTGGCATATAAGCAGATTTTTCCCGGTGTACAGGATGAGTGAGCATTATCCCACTGCCGTGGAAAAGATTGTCAGGGCGAGAGAAATCGGCTTTGAGGAAGGATTAAGATATGTCTATACGGGCAATATCCCCGGTGACGACGGGGAAAATACGCGCTGTCATTCCTGCGGGAAACCCGTTCTCAAAAGGTATGGTTACACGATAACGGAGAATAATATCAAAGACGGAAAGTGTGGCTTCTGCGGTGCTCCTCTTGACGGTCATGCGGCCTGAAATTCAACCTTCAAAACATCTGCCTCACCCGCACCCATGGTTATCGCAATTCCGGATTTTGCGATATCAAAGTTCTTTTTTCCCGTAAGAGATTCCGCCCCGGTGCAATCTTTAAGTTGAACCGTGAAGGAGATCGCTTCATGTCCGCAGTTGAATGCCTGGAGATACCACTTTTCATCTGCTCCTTTTGCCATTACCGCCCTGGCATCGGGAGAACCCGTTAAAACCGGACACAGGATATTCCCCGATCGTTTTTTCGTCTCTCGGGCTGAAACGCAGGTCATGATGACACAGCACGTATCCAGCAGGACTGTACCCGGGTCCGCCGGCAGAACGCCTTTTCTATAGGGAAAACAGATTTCGTCAGCCCACAGGCCGGTTTCTATGATCTTGCTTTCATAGAGGGATAGCTTTAAACCCGCCTGTCTCATACCCGGCCGGTATATGGTGAACCGTTCGGACCCGTAGGCACCGACAATACCCAGGCAGTCATCTATGTTCATCCACCGGGAATTGAGCTCAACGGTCTCTTCACTACCTCTGCAACCCCTGGATTCGTAACACCCCTCTTCCGAGTAATATTTGCGTTTCCCTTCGTTGAACAGATCGTTGGAAACGTTATACAACAATCCCTTGATTTCATTGATGTACGTGCGATTGGGGGCAATGCATCTCTGCATCACAATTACGGTGCCGTCGTCCGGCAAAGAGGTAAATACTATGCTGTGTTTTCCTGTTATTTCGCTGTTCTGTCCCTCTGCAATGAAGTCTTCAGACAGAATATCTGTCTGCCCAAAGGTTATGAAGCCGCCTTTAAAAATGTGCTCTTCGTGTTTTAAGAGTTTATGATAGTTTTTCCTGCCTAACCCTGTAATATTTCCAGCACAATTCCATCTCCATTCCGCAAGGTTGCTCCTGTTTACAGGCAGGCACAACCCCTGGGGCGGCTGGGCTGCTCTCCAGCAGAATGATGCGATTCTCTCTCTGCCGCGTTGCATGCATGCTCCGTGGTATTCGTCGTGCCAGGTGCCTGTCGGGGGTTCTGAAGCTGCTTCTGCAAAACCGTGGGCAATCTTCAGCATACGTCGCCAGTATGCACCCATTGAGAGCGTTGCCGCCCTGTCCGATTCAAGGCGTGTATAGTACAGCGGCGAAACGGAGGCGAGATAGCCGCATCTTGCAGAGAGGAACGAACCGTCTCCGCAGGCTTTCATTTCCCCGGTGACTGTATCCAGCCAGTCCTTTTCAAAACCGATGCAGTCCGGGTCGCCGTAAAGATCTTCCATCATGAGCCATGCGGGGACGCAGTAGTCCTGGCAATAGCAATAGCGTATCCTTGTGTCCCCTCCTATCCTGCAGAGCCGTCCGTCGGGAAACGTGCAGAGTTTTACAAGATTCCACAGGGACCTGACGTGCCGGTACAGGAAAGAAGGAACCTGCTTGCCCGCAAGGCGGTACGAGAAGTGAAGCATTGCAAGGTTTGAGAGGCATATTACCATGTACCCTACGTTCAGATACCCGTGGTGATTCAGCGAGAACGACTCAAAAAAATTAGCGCCCGCGAACCATTCCGATACGGGTTTTCCCTCGACAACATCCTTGCAGTGTTCATCCGACGGAACGGAGATGCCGTTAACCAGAAACCTGACGCCTTTTCCGTAATATTCGCCGGCGCGCGGTTCATCGGGATACATCATTGCAGTTCTCAGAAGATGGGCGCCGTTCCAGATGTTGCTTTCAGGATCATTATTTTCAACAGTTCCCGCCTTAATTTTCCCCTTTTCCTCTGGTTTGCCCCTGTGATAAAAATCAACCAGCCAGTTGCTTTCGGAAAGCATCACTTTTTTCAGCAATTCCCTGTCATAGTCCGACAGGTGTTCTCTTATGGCATCAATGCCGTGCATCATCCGTTCAAGCCCGAGCGTGCTTATCCACGTATGTCCCCATTTCGTGCCGTCAAGGCAGGCGTAATTTCCCTCAATATGGGATTCCAGGGAAAAACGCAGCATTCGCATTGAGATATCAAGCAGCTTGTCGGAATGCATCCCTGTCTTATTATTGCTGAAGGCAGGATCCGCGGCAAGAACGGCAAATGCGGAAAATGCCTTCTGCTGGGTTTGAACGCCCCAATTGTTGTATCCTGTGCCGTAACAGCGGAATTCAGGCCTGCCCGGAGGCGTGTATAAGTATTTTGCGGCCGAAGCCGGCCATCTTTCCAATACTGACAGATAATTGGAATAAAGCATTTCAATCCTCCTCTTTCTAAAAACCTATCTTCAGGTCACACCGGTTGAAAACGGTTAAATTGCGCACATCTGTACTGTATGCCGGCTTGCTCCATGGTGCGCATCCGCTCTCACTCAACAGGCATCCCTTCTCATAACAGCTTTTTATGACTTCATTCATGCCGGGAACTGTATTCAGAACATCTCCGTTCTCAAGGGTGACGGCTGCACGATGGCTTGCGGGTATGTCAATAACCGGAGCTGCAGCGTGGATTCCGTTGACCACCAGCGTGTGAGGACGTGCCATCTCCAGCGTGCATACGGGAGTTTTCCTGTTTCCGTTCATGTAACGCGAAACCTGCACGAAAGGGTCCGCATACTGCCGGGCCCGTTCAAACAATACGGTAGAATCGGCGGCATCTGTGCAGAACCAGGGCGCTCTGAATCCTTCGGTCGTACGGTCGGCGGCCGCAACCGCAGTCTCGCCTTCAACTTTTATGAGTGGACCGTACCCCTGCGTGCAGGCATGGGAGGCCGTCCAGACGATTTCCACACCTTCTTCAGTTTTCACTCTCACCGAGACTGTATCCGCGGATTCAATATCATTGACTCGGTACATCTCACACTCAACAGATACAGGTGTCGCACTGCTGCCCGTCCGCCTGCCGGCAAGGAAAAGAGCCAGGTTCATGTAATGGGCACAGGCGTTATTGAGCGGTGAGTCAAGCACTGCTTTCCCGTCAATAAAGAGTCTGCCCGCCCATGTGTTGCGGCGGTAGTAGGATACCGGGCGGGGCCATGCAACCGCCACGACAATCTTTTTTAACCGGCCTATTTCTCCCGCAATGAATCTTCTTTTCAGATTCCGCAGTGAAGGCTGAAAGCAGTCCTGGTAACCGACAAAGATTTTCCTGCTGGTTTTCTTTCGCGCCCTGATAAGAGCATCTACCTCCTGAATGCTTCCTGCCGCAGGCTTTTCCAGATATACGTTGAACCCTTCATTCACGGCGGCCAGGGCCATGGATGAATGGAGGTGGATGCCCACCGGCAGGGTAATAAAATCCAGCATCCCCTTCATCCGTATTAGTTCTTCAAACGAAGAGACGAGCCTGATACCTTTTAATTCCAGTTCCGCAGCATATTTCTCGTCCAGCTCTCTCCTGTATGCAGCAACTGCCGTAAGTTCAACGTTCTCTCCCGATTGTGCGGCAGAGAGTATTGAATTAATATGGGTGCGTGAAAAACCGTGCATCCCCATAACGCCGAACCTTATCACGTTTTTTCCTGCCATCAGATGTACCCCCGGAATTCAACCAGCTTCATCGCCCTGAACTCAATGGTCGTCTAAGCATAGTATATCCTGAAATCAGTGTCAAAAAACAGACCGGAAGTTTTTGATGTTTTATTTTTCGTATGATAAGCTTTTTCTGTCTTGAGTTCCCTGCATCAGATGCAAAGAATACATATTCCCCGGCACAGAAAATGAAAAGTAAAAGCGCCGTCATAGAGAAGTTCGGAGAGGGCCCTGTCGTAAGGGAGTTTGACATAGCGTCCCTGAAGAAGGGAGAAGTGCTGGTAAGAATTGAGTCCGCCGGGGTATGCGGATCGGACCTGCACATATTCAGGGGTGAAGATCCAAGGATAAAACTGCCGATGATACCGGGTCATGAAGGGATTGGCAGGATTGCTGACATCAAGGGGGCCGCAGTTGACGTGACAGGGGAGAAGATTTCGGAAGGCGACAGGATCATCTGGGACAGGGGAATAGTATGCGGAAGGTGTGTTTACTGCACTGTTTACAAGAAACCATACCTGTGTGAGAATCGCAGGACGTACGGCATAACGTTTTCCGTTGGCGATGAGCCGTTTCCCAACGGGTGCTATTCAGAATATATAAAACTCTCGCCGGAAACCGGCATGGTCAGGATCACCGGCAGCATATCCCCGGATGCCCTCGTTCCCGTAAGTTGTTCAGGTGCAACTTCTTTCCATGCGGTTGAGGAAGCGGGATTGAATGGAATGGAATCCGTCCTGATCCAGGGGCCCGGGCCGATGGGCATGTTCACTGCCTTATTTTGCAGGGAGAAGGAGATTAAGACGATTATCATGACAGGCAGTTCCTCGAGCGGAGACAGAATTAAGCTGGCAAGAGAATTCGGAGTCACCCATGTTATATACAGGGACAGGTTGACGTTGAAAGAGCAGGTTGAAGCGGTCAGGGAGATTACAGGCGGAAGAGGGACTGACGCGGTTTTTGAGATGGCCGGCACCGCAAAAGCCGTTGAGACCGGGCAGTATTTCGTGGGCAAAGGCGGCACTTACGTCATTGCAGGGGTCGCAGTACCTGTCGGGAAGGTCGGCATTGAGGTCTATGAAAATCTCGTCAGAAAAAATGTTGCATTCAAGGGTGTGTGGGTGAGCGATACGTCCCACCTGCGCAAAGCCCTTCAGATTATTGAGAAAGGCGGATATCCGTTTGAGAAGATAATCAGCCGGCGTTTCACGCTTGACCGTGCGAGAGATGCAATAGAGAGCGTTGCCGACCGCGGCGTGCTGAAGGCAGTGATCAATCCATGAAGAGAACAAACCATCATGTGGATGTGTTTGTGGTGGGGGCGGGTGCCGCAGGTCTTAAGGCTGCGTTGACACTCTTGGAGCACAACGAAAGCCTTAAGGTCGGCATTGTGGTGAAAGGCAGACTGGGCAAATGCGGAACCACCGCAAATGCCGTTTCTGACAGGATGGCATTTCACTCAACCCTTTCTTACACGCCTCCGGCAGGCAAAAAAAACTGGAGGTATCACGCGGACGACATCTTTAAAATCGGCAGATATGTGAGCGACCGTCCTCTGGCGGAAATTCTTGCAAAGGAATCCGAGGAAGCGGTCAGGTATCTTGATGAAGCCGGAGTGCCTTTTGTCAGGGAGAGAGATGGAAGACTGCATCAGTTTGTTACAGACGGCTCCGTTTACCCGAGGGCGTGCTACACGGGTCCATTCACGGCGATTGATATTGAAAAAGCACTCTTGAAGAAACTTGCTGTTTATGAACCGGCCGTATATGAAAATTGTACGATTGCAGATATTATTATTGATAAAAAAGGCCGGGTTTGCGGTATTGTAGCCATTGACGCCGAAAATCGTCTGCATATCTTCCGGTCACGCTTCGTTGTTCTGGCGACGGGAGGAGCAGGGAGCATCTTTGAGGACAACTGCTATCCTGCGGGAATGACCGGCGACGGTTACGCCCTTGCGTTGAGATGCGGCGCACGGCTTGTGAACATGGAGTTCATACAGTTCGGGCTGTGCAGCAAAAGGCTGAAGATAGCGTGTTCCGGAAGCATGATGAGGGCTGTTCCCAGAATAACAGATCTCAAGGGCAGGGAGGTGCTGCCTGCGATTTACAAAAATCCTTCGGATATCTTCAGAATTACGTTCAGGAAGGGTGCGAGCTGGCCTGTCTCTTATGAGGAGGAGAGCAGGATACTTGATATCATTGCCGGCGAAAAAGGCAGGCTCTATCTTGACTATACACAAAATCCTTCCGGATGGATTCCGGAGAATATCCCTGATGACATAAGGGACTGGTATAGACAGAAAAATATTGATGCTGGAAAAACCCTTCCCTGTCAGAGACTCAAGGGAACCAATCCCCAGATCCATGGCGTTTTCCTGAAACGCGGGATTGACCTTTCCAGGGAGAGAGTGGAGGTCTTTGAAGCGGCACAGCATTTCCAGGGAGGCGTTAAGATAGACGGGTGGGGCGAGACGGACGTTGAGGGGCTTTTTGCCTGCGGGGAGTGTGCGGGCGGACAGCACGGAGCCAACCGTCCCGGAGGAAATGCCCTGCTTGATACGCAGGTATTCGGGAAAAGGGCGGCGCTGAAGATACTTGAAAGCATGAAAAAAACGGAACCTGTATCGGTGACTCCACGCGTCCCTGAAAATTATACCGGGAATTTTTCCCGGATGGAACTCAAAGGGGTTCTCAAGAAAGTCAGGAAAGATATGTCCCGTTACGTTGGCGTTTTGCGTGAAGAAAAGCAGCTTGAGGAACTGTACCGTGAATTCCTCTCAATGGCTTCTCTTTTCTCCTCTCCCTTAAGGGGAGAGGACCAAGGTGAGGGTGGTAGTGATTCAGAATGTAACCTGAAACTTTACTTTGAGGCAAGAAACTCACTTCTGACCGCCCTTGCGGTGATAAGGAGCTGCCTGACAAGAAAGGAATCCAGGGGTCCGCATCTCATGTGGCAGGACGGAAAGATTATTCCACGGAATAAAAAGTATGATTACCGCTACGTGGTTGCAGAAATGCCTGAAGGTGAAATAACAACTTCCCT
>CAYQXZ010000035.1:713-13923 GCA_964421645.1 uncultured bacterium | reverse complement strand
TAGTAAAGGGTATCGTGCATCCATCCCATGTTCCACTTGAAGCCGAATCCCAGCCCGCCGAAATGCACCGGGCGGCTGACCATGGGCCATGACGTTGATTCCTCCGCGACCGTGAATGAACGGGGGAACTTGTTATAGATTACCGCGTTGAGCTTCTTCAGGAACTCAACAGCTTCAATGTTTTCCCGGCCGCCGTATATATTCGGCATCCACTCGCCTCTTTTCCTTGAATAATCAAGGTAAAGCATGGAGGCGACGCCGTCAATACGCAGGGCGTCTATGTTGTAATTTTCAATCCAGTGCAGGGCGCTGTTTATAAGGAAATTGCTGACCTCGTACCTGCCGTAGTTGAATATTGCGCTCTTCCAGTCGGGATGGTCTCTTTTTTGAGGATACGAATGTTCGTAAAGATGTGTCCCGTCAAAGAAATACAGGCCGAAATCATCCTTGGGAAAATGGGCCGGCGTCCAGTCAAGTATCACGCCTAAGTTGTTTTCATGCAGCCGGTCAATGAGAAAGCGGAAATCGTCCGGGGTGCCGTGCCGGTTTGTGGGGGCAAAAAAGCCGGTTGCCTGGTAGCCCCAGGATGAATCCAGCGGATGTTCCGTAAGGGGCATGAATTCCACCCAGTTGAAGCCGGTCTCTTTAAGGTGGGGTATGAGCAAATCCGCAATTTCCCTGTAATTCAGAAAGAATCCGTCTTTTCGCCTTTTCCATGAGCCCAGATGCATCTCGTATATAGCCACGGGCTGACCGTATATGTCAGCAGGATTCAGTCTCGTGCTTTTCCATGCGTACCGGGAATGGTATGTGATAGATGCGTTGGCGGGACGCAGTTCAAAGAATGAGCCGTAAGGATCGGACTTCAGATGCAGTCCGCCTCTTTGGGGATGTATCTCAAATTTGTACGGTTCATAGTCCTGTACCCCGGGTATGAAGATTTCCCAGATACCGGAATTCCCGAGGCATCTCATACGGTGCACGCGACCGTCCCAGTTGTTGAAATTCCCGTTTACGCTGACAGCCCTGGCGTTAGGAGCCCAGACGGCGAAATTGTATCCCTCTACCCCGTCAACAGCCCGCCTGTGCGCACCCAGTTTCTTATAAATCTCCAGATGACTTCCTTCGTTGAAAAGATACAGGTCCAGGTGGCTGAACATGGAATCCTTAAAATAAAGGGATTCCGCCGTGTGAACAGATTTCCTGTCTATACTATCCAATTTTCTTCCTTTTCTGCAAAGTTTATCTTGAAATATTCACCGGAAGGCAGTACAAATTCCTGTCCGTTTTTTTCAGTAATTTTCACGTTGAAGGAAAGTGTCTTTTCCCCTTCCGGAAGTATCTCTCTCCTCGGTATGCTGATTTCCACTATCTCATCCGTAGCCGCGGTCAGGATTTCATTTTCATGTTTTCCGGGACGCACGGTGAACGTCCTGTTGACCGAATTGGAGAAGGAAAGTTGAATTTCAAAATCGGGTTTTTCCCTGTAATCTATTCTTACGTAAAGGTTGTTTTCATCGTAACCATAAAAGATTCTTGTGATTGATATATCCGCCGGCTTGAAAGTTGCCCACAGGCTGAAAGGGTCCACCTTGACCGCTTCGTGCCATTCATAAAAATGCGTTATTTTGCCGTCAATGGAGGGCTTGATATACGGGAATATTTTTTCGTAAACGTATTCCTCAACAGGCAGGTTAAGGAATTCGGGTATCTCATCTCCGAGAAGTTCATATATTCTTCGTATGATGCTTCTGAAGCGGGCATCAAAGCGGACCTTTATTTTCCTGTCTGCAGGCAGGCTGTACCACCAGAACCAGTCGCTGGACTCTGCAAGCATGATTGTTTTACCCAGTTCCTCAAGCTGTTTTCCATGCAGCGAATTCTTTTTTTCATCAGCTCTCTTCCTGGCGCGTCCCAATATCTCCCATGCCTTGTTTGCCGGGTCTTTTCCTATCCAGTTGTCAAAGTTTGCTCCCATCCAGCTGCCCGGTGATATGGTGTCCAGTTTCTCACGCCGTATATTTGCATTGAGAGCATCCGAAAAAGTTACGGTTTTGACTTCCCCGGATTCAGAAAGGATTTCGTACACGTACGGAAGGAAGTTCTTCCCGCAGTCAGGATAGAAGTCCCATGGATTCTCACCGTCAAGGATGATCGTGACAAGGCGGTCCTGATTGCCGGCAGACATGCTCCGCAGTTTACCCGTAAATTCCAGCGCGGCGTCGCGCTCTCCCATCTGCTGGTATGCGAACCCTATGAGGTCTGAAATATGATGATCCCTGAAGAACAGGGAAACTTTGTCTCTGAATTTCCATATGCTGTAGTGTTCATTGGCGGACAGAGGTCTGGAAAGAGTCTCGGCAAGGAGGTATTCGTCGGTTGCGGTCCACAAAATGCCGCTGTCAGCGAACAGTTCCAGCACCTCTGTGCTCAAACTTCCCTCGGACGGCCATATTCCTGCAGGCGGTCTTCCGAAGAGGTCCTTGTATGTCTCCATACCCTTTGTGAGCTGTTCTTTTGCATCTTCAGGGTATGAAAAAATACCTTCAGGAATGCTGAAAGAGGTTTTCGTCTTCCTCGCAGTATCCGTGTTGTACAGCAGGGGCATAATGGGATGCATCAGCGGGCTGGTGCTTATCTCTATCTGTCCTCTTGCCTGGAGGCTCTTGTATTCGTTGAGTACTCCCGCCAGTATCTCTTTCTCCTTTCCATACAGCAGTGCCCTGTCGTTTTCACTGAATTGCCTGCCCTTTTTAAGCAGGCGCTCCAGTTCTCCGTCAATTATAACGGGGTGAAAGCAAGCGAGATGCAGGTACATTTTCAGGTCAAAAATATCCTGCGCAGAATATGAGTTCTTCTCAATCTTCTCTCTCAGGATGCCTATGATCTTGTGTCTCTTCAATACCTGTGCGGGAAGCTCTTCAATAAAACCTAGAAGCTGTTCGGGGGGAGGATCGTTTTTCTCTTCAAGCAGGGAAAGAAAGGAATCCCTGAATTCTCCGGACGAAATACCGAGAATTTGTCTGATAAGGACAGGTGTCAGGTTGAAATTCATTTTGACGCCCGGATATTTTTTGGCAAGGAAAACCATGGGATAGTAGTTAAACAGCGTGCGGAACATCGGCGTCGGAGTGTTGATGGTCTCCGTGTTCAGATTGACATAACAGGGCTGGTGCATGTGCCAGAGGATAGATAGATACATCATATCATAATAGCGAACTTAATCCGCTGCCGGTTTCATTTGTTACGAAGGCTGTCATATGCTTCAAGGTATTTATTGACCGACACTTTCCATGAGAAGTCAAGTTTCATGATGGAATTGACAAGGGCCTCCATTTTCTCCCCATCCCTGAAAAGCTTCAGAGCATTTTCAATGATTTTCAGAAGTTCTCTGCTGCCTCCCTCAAAGGTGAATCCCGTTCCCTTTCCCGAAGCAAAATCATAGTTGTTGACCGTGTCGGCAAGCCCTCCCACGTTTCTGACTATGGGAACTGCCCCGTATTTGAAGCTTATGAGCTGTCCCAGTCCGCACGGCTCAAACTTTGAGGGCATGAGGAAGAAATCGCTTCCGGCGTATATCTGATGCGCAAGTTCATCGTTGAACCCGAAGGTTACGGAGATTTTTCCGGGCAGTTTTTTATGCCATGAGGCCAGTATTTCCCTGTACTTGGGGTCTCCGTCACCGAGAATGACAATCTGCAGCGGATATGAGGACATCTGCGGCATTATTTCGGCAAGATCATCAATTCCTTTCTGTGCGGCCAGCCGCGCCACCATACCGAAAACAGGCATCTCCTTCGCGGGAGTCAGACCAAGTTTTTTCTGGAGATACACCTTGTTTTCAGATTTTGTTTTGCAGGTCCTGTATTTCTTCTGGATCAGGCTGTCAAAAGAAGGATTCCACAGCTGGTAATCTATTCCGTTGATTATACCCGTAAGTTTCTCCCTGTACTTGTTCAGGAGGCCGTCAAGGTTATGCCCGAATTCGGGGGTTAGGATTTCCTTCGCATACCGGGGGCTTACAGTGTTTATCAGGTTGGAATGGATTATTCCGGCTTTCATGAAGTTCACGTTGCCGTAGAACTCAAGCTCATCCATGTGGAAGTATTGCCATGGCAAGCCGAGGCCGTGGAATCTGTCCGGGCTGAAAACGCCCTGGTAACCCAGATTATGAATTGTGAAAAGGGTTTTTGCTCCCGGGAAAACGCTCCTGTAATTTGTCTGAAGGTAAAGAGGGAGGAGTGCCGTGTGCCAGTCATGGCAGTGGAATATGTCTGCCTGCACTTTCAAGATCTTCGCGGCTTCAAGCACCCCTTTCGCAAAAAAAGAGAATCTTTCGGCGCTGTCAGGATAATCCTTGCAGCCGGGTCCGTAAAGCTCGTCCCTGTCGAAATACTTCTCACTTCCTATGAAATACACTCCCGGATATTCGGGACTTCCCGCCAGTATGCCTTTCTCCTGCCTTGTCTCAAAGAAAGTCACGTTCAGCGGGGAAATCTCTCGTATCTTGTGGGCAGACTTTATCTTCCTGTAGAGTGGTATGAACAGGAATATGTTCTGCTTGTCTCTAAGGTATTTGTACAATGAGCCGACAACGTCAGCCATTCCTCCAACCTTTACAAAGGGAACAGCTTCAGCTGCGGCCAGACAAATGTTTTTCTTGTCCATTGGTTTCTCCTATAGGGCGAGTGATTTCATGAATTCGGTCACTTCTTCCGGAGGGGTGGGATTTATGTAGAATCCTGTACCCCACTCAAATCCTCCCTGTTTTACCAGGCGCGGTATTATTTCCATATGCCAGTGATAGTCTTTTTCTATGGTTTGCCAGTAGCCCGGGCGCTGGTATCTGCAGGGGGCGGTGTGCAGCATGTAATTGTAAGACGGATTGTTAAGGCTCTTGGACATTTTCTTCAGAACGGTCAGCATAAGATCGGCAAGCAACTCGCGTTCCTTGGCCGTTATTTGGTCAAAGTCCGGTGAGTGTCTGAAGGGCATAATTGTCAGCTCAAATGGAAAGCGCGAGGCGAAGGGAGCGATCGCCACGAAGGCATCGTTCTGCTCCACTATCCTCTTGCCGCTGTCAATCTCCTGGTTTATTATGTCACACCACGCGCACCGTTCTTTGAATTCATAATACAATTTCGCCCCCATCAGTTCTTCCTTCACCCTTTTGGGAACCACAGGCGTTGCTATGAGTTGAGAATGCGGGTGCGAGAGTGATGCACCGGCTTCTTTTCCGAAGTTCTTAAAGACAAGTATGTAACGGAATCTCGGATCTTTTTTCAGGTCAACGGTACGTATCTGATATGTTTCTATGATATTGACCATCGTTGCCAGAGGGTAGTCTTTGACGTCAACGATCTCATCGTTATCCTTCCTGTGACGGGGCGTCTCAATTATGACTTCATGCGCGCCGATGCCGTTCATCATGTCAAACATGCCCACGCCTTTTTTATTCAATTCCCCCTCTATTCTCAAAGCCGGGAACTTGTTCGGGACAACTCTTATCTCCCATCCCGTGCTGTTGGGCGCCGGAGAAACCGGTCTCCTTGCGTATATCTCCGCGGGAGTCTTGTTTTCGTTTCCAGGACAGAAGGGACAGAAACTCTCTTTCTGAACTTCTCCCGGGCTGGAGAATTCGGAGGGTCTGAATTTTCTTTCCGTAGCTATAACAACCCACCTTCCTATGATAGGATCTTTGCGCAGTTCCGACATATGCACCTCACCATTTGTACTTTTTCGGTATAGCGACTATTCCCTTATCCGACACGTAGAATCTTTTCCTGTCGTTATCGGTGTTATAGCCGATCTCCGTATAAGGTGGAACATTGACATTCTTGTCTATAATGACTCTGTTGAGTTTGCAGTGACGTCCTATATCAACGTTTTCAAAAATAATACTGTCAGTTACCGCGGCATAACTGTGCACCTTGACATTTGAAGAAAGCACGCTGTGGTGCACTCGTGCCCCGCTGATGATACATCCTCCTGAAATCATTGAGTCGGTTACGGATGCCTTCCTGTCTTCTCCGGAGAAGACAGTTTTTGCCGGAGGATACTGCTCCTGGGAAGTTCTTATGGGCCATCCCCTGTCATACAGATTGAGCAGCGGATCAATATTGACGAGATCCATGTTTGCTTCCCAGTAAGCGTCTATCGTGCCGATGTCTCTCCAGTATTTCGTTTCTTTCTTATTCTCGTCTATAAACCTGAATGCATGAACTTTTTCTTTTCCTATCATTGACGGTATTATATCTCTGCCGAAATCGTGGGAGCTGTCCGGTTTCTTGGCGTCCTCCATGAGTTTCCTTATCAGCACGTCCAGGCTGAAAACATATATGCCCATGGAGATGAGAGATACTCCGGGATTTCTCGGGTCCGCCAACGGCTTCTGCGGTTTCTCGCTGAAGTCAGTTACAAAATCATCCTTCACTCCGAGAACTCCGAATCTGTGCGCATCTTCCACCGGGACCTCAAATAAGCTTATCGTAAGGTCAGCCTTTCTTCCAATGTGATAGTCTATCAATCTCCTGTAATCCATCTTGTATACCTGGTCGCCGGAAAGGATAAGTATAAGTTCGGGCTTTTCGTCCTCAAGTATGTTGATGTTCTGGAAAACCGAATCGGCGGTTCCCTGGTACCATTCTTCCCCGATCCTTTTCTGTGCAGGCACAAGATCAATGAATTCACCGAGTTCCCTGGAGAAAATATTCCATCCTTCTCTCAGGTGCCTCTGCAGGGAAAGTGACTTGTACTGCGTGAAAACGTAGATCTTACGCAGTCCGGAATTTATGGCATTGCTCAAAGGGAAATCTATCATCCTGTATATGCCGCCGAATGGTACTGCCGGTTTCGTGCGGTCCTTTGTCAGGGGGTGGAGGCGTTCACCCTTGCCTCCCGCAAGTATAAAGGTCGTTATATCTCTAAGGCTCATTTTCCACCTAAAAAGGTTTTCACTTTCTCTTTCAGCAGGCTGAGATCAGAGGATTTGGCGAGATACGCATCGGCCGCCCAGGTCAGGAACTGGTCTTTATACTGCGGGTACGCCGTGTAGATGATTATGGGAAGATCTCTCTTCTTTGTGAGGATCTTTCCCAGCGTTTCTATCCCGTCCATCTGCGGCATCTGGAGGTCAAGGATGACAAGATCGCACTGCTCTTTTCCCAGCAGCTCAATTGCATCCGTCCCGTTTGATGAGCAGAGAACGTCAAATCCTTCCTTTTCCAGTTCCTCTTTGTACAGGATGCGCGCGTTTTCCTCATCCTCAACGATCAATATTTTCTTCCTGGCCATATCACACCTCCTTTACCTACAACGGGAGGTAGACGGTTACCGTCGTGCCTCTGTTTTCTTCGGATGTGATTTCCATTTTTCCGCCGTAATTCCCGATTATGTTTGAGACTATGAAAAGCCCGAGTCCGAAACCTTCGGATTTCGTAGAGAAAAAAGGTTCTGTAACGCGGGGTATGTTCTCTCTGGGGATCCCTCTTCCTGTGTCGTTAACGGACAGCCGGATAAAAGGATATTCCGCCGCAGCCGAAATTCTTATTGTGCCGGTGTGCATGCTTTCCACCGAATTTGACAGCAGGTTAAACAGGACTTCAAATACCTGGACCTTTTCCGCTTTCGTATACAGGTTTTCGGGTATGTCAATATGGACGTCTATCCGCTTTTTTGAAAACTCCAGCTCAAAGAAATCAATGACCTCTTTAACTATGTCAACCATGTTGACTTTCTCGGTTCTTGACGGGGCAAGGAGCGTAAATCCTGACAATTTGTTCAGGATCTGCTCCATTTTCTGTATCTCCTTGAATATGATTCCCGCATCCCTCTTGTTTATCTCAAGGTTGTCTGATTCCTCTATTCTTTTTGCGAATCCGCCTATGGTCGCCAGGGGATTCTTGATTTCATGAATGAAGTACGAAGCCATCTTTCCGACAGTTGAGAGTTTTTCCTTCTTCAGCAGCTCTCCCTGGAGGTTTTCCATTGCGCTGTGGAGTTCTTTCAACTCGTCAAGCTGTTTCTGTATCATGCTGTGGTTGCTGGCGTTTTCCAGCGCGATACCTGTCTGTATGCTTAAGAGAGAGACGAGCAGCAGGGTTGATTCGTCAATGGGCTTGTAGTGAAATGCGTTGTCCGCCATGATTATCCCGATTATGTCTCTTGATGAGAATAGCGGAAGTATCACTATTTCGGAAGGCACGAATATAACCCTGATTTCTTCCGGCAGATTGAAATTAGTTTCATCAACGTCGGTTATGTGGAAAACCTGCCTCCCGTCAACGGCCCGCCTGAAATAATCTTCAGACGGTAATTCGTCAAGTTTTATAACGATATCCTTTATCGCCTGGGGGAATCTCTGCCCTGCCAGTTCGCTTTCAAGGTCGTGCTGGAGGTAAGACTCAAGCGTGATGAGTTTTCTGCCCAGATCGTTCCATATCCTGAACGCTTCTTCCTCGTCAAACGGCCCGATGCCCTTTCTGCCGTACAGGAGGGACCTGTTCTTGTCGTAGTAGAATACGGCGGCGCGGCTAAGTCCCATGGCTCCGTTGGCGGTGAGTCCCGTCAGCGTGACATTCAGGATCCTGTTCTCGTTGAAAGTCTCTTTTATTGCCTTTGAAATTGTATGAAGGAGGTAAAGCTCGTAGTTGAGGAGGCGGCATTTTTCTTCAAAGGTTTTGATCATACATATATTATAACGGTACACTCCTTTTTTATCAATAGGTCGGATTGACAAATCCCTTATTACGTATAACATATCAGGATAGGGATTCAACAAGGATTTTCCATAACAAAAAATATGGATGGACCTGCACTGACCGCCTTTAAGGAGCCATTGAGTGATGAAGAGAAGATGCGGGGACTGCCGTGGTCCGTTGCCTCGCAGACTCTTAACAGCGTCTTCTGTCTTACAACTGTATTCGGGTCCATCTTCCTGCTGTTTCTCACAGAGCTGGGGTTTTCAAAGCACATTATAGGACTGTTGCTCGCTCTTTTCCCTTTCTGCGGGCTTATGGCGCCTTTCATCAGCGGATTCGTGGAATATTTCGGCAACAAGCGCACTTTTCTGTTGTGTTACGGTATACGCAAACTTGTGATAGCATCGCTGATGCTCCTTCCGTGGATAATGAACCGCTTCGGGGAGACGCATGCAATTTATCTTCTGATAGGGGTAGTAGTTGTTTTTGCCATTCTTCGCGCAATCGGAGAAACGGCATATTACCCATGGATGAAAGAATGTATCCCTGACCGGGTGCGGGGCAAGTATTCCGCCACCGTCAATGTTTTCTGCGGTATTGCGAGTCTGATCACGATTTCTTTTGCGGGAAAAATAATCGGCAGGGCTGGCGGGATAGAAAAATATACATTTCTGATAGGGATTGGCTGTATTGCAGGCATCCTTAGCGTATACCTCATGAAATTTGTGCCGGGCGGCGAACCGCACAGGACGAAAAGAAAGACGATGCTGTTGTCTGGAGAGGCGCTTGAACCGCTGAAAGACAGAAATTTTCTGTATTTCCTTACGGCCGTGGGTACTGCGCTTTTTGGCGCAACGCTGATGGTTTTTACGCCCCTATTTGTAAAAGAAAAGCTCGGTATAGTTCCCGGGGGCGTTGTCCTGCTTGACAATGCCACGATTATGGGGTCCTTGTTCCTTTCTTTTCTCTGGGGGTGGATGGCTGACAGGTATGGCGGCAGACCGGTCATAGTACTGACCCTTTCAATATATTCATGCGTGTCTCTCGGCTGGCTGACTCTTTCCAGGAGTAACCCTTCCGTTGCCGTTTTTGTTGCAATACTGTACTTTTTTTCCGGAGGCACGATCAACGGAAGGGCCGTCGGGGATACCCGTGTCCTTTATTCAGGGATACTGCCCGAAGAGGGTACGGTATATTATACCTCAATACATTATGCCTGGATGGGGCTCGTAGGAGGACTGTCTCCCCTGATAGCAGGATATATTCTGAAGAAATTGTCCGGGTTCAGTATCATGTTTGGCGGGCGGGTAGTAGATGCCTACGTAATCATCTTTGCGGCAAATATGCTGTGCCAGTTAACTGCAATAGTTCTTTACAGGAAGGTCAAACCTGACAAGAGGGTCAAGACAAGGCATTTACTCTTCAGGATGCTCCGCCAGACCATGCACTGGTGAGATGAACTCTTGATAATTTCAGAAAAAGATATATACTTATTGAAATTGTGAACCACTTACTGCTTGTCATTGCGACCACGAGCGAAGCATGGTGGGAAGCAATTTGATTTGGAGGTTGAGATTGCCGCGCAAAATACGCTCGCAATGACAAAAAGCGTCGGTTAGAGGTAAAGGAGAAAGGATTACAATGGATAAAGTAATAAGGGTGGGGATTCTGGGGCAGGGAAGAAGCGGAAGAGATATACATGGAAGCTATCTGAATACAGTAAAAGACAAGTACAGGATTGTTGCGGTTGCAGATCTGATTAAGGAGAGACGCGACAGGGCGGTCAGGGAATATGGTTGTGACGCCTATCTGAATTACAGAGATGTTCTGAAGCGGAAAGATCTTGATCTCGTTATAAACGCTCTGCCGAGCCATTTTCACGTTCCGGTGACAAAAGAGATTTTGAACGCAGGATTTAACGTGCTGTGCGAAAAACCTCTCGCGAGAAAGGCGGCAGAGGTTGACATGCTTATGAGAACGGCCAAAAAATCGGGCAGGGTGTTTGCCATTTATCAACAGTCAAGGTTCGCCCCGTACTTCCAGCAGGTGAAAAAGGTGATCAAGTCCGGCGTCCTTGGACGCATAGTGCAGATAAGCATTGCATTCAACGGTTTCTCAAGGAGGTGGGACTGGCAGACTCTCCAGGAGTACAACGGAGGCAGTCTGTTAAATACCGGTCCGCATCCTCTTGACCAGGCGCTGAACCTCATGAACACGAAAGTGGTGCCGGATGTAACCTGTATAATGGACAGGATCAACACTTACGGGGATGCCGAGGACTACGTGAAACTCATACTCCGCGCCCCCGGCAGGCCCCTGATAGACCTTGAGATATCTTCCTGCTGTGCATATCCGTGCTTCACCTACAATATCCATGCAAGCAGGGGCAGCCTTAAGGGCAACACCGCACATATAGACTGGAAGTATTTCAAACCGGCCGAAGCTCCCAGAAGACGTTTGCAGCGTGAACCCCTGTCTAAGCCTGACGGCACGCCTTCTTACTGTTCCGAACAGCTGAAATGGTATGAGGAGACCTGGGATCTTACCAAGGAGGAACAGGATCTTTTTGGCTCAATGAGTGCTTCTTTTTACAACATGCTTCACAATGCCGTTCAGTATGGCAAGCCGCTGGAGATAACGCCGGAACAGGTGAGACAGCAGATAGCCGTGATTGAGGAATGTCACAGGCAGAACAAGCTCAAGAGATTGCCCGCAAAACGCGCTTAATAGGAACCGTATTCGCGGGCTGCATCAAACATTGCGGCTATGTTTTCAGGCGGCACGTTAGCCTGGATATTGTGAATCTGGTTGAAGACGTAACCGCCTCCCGGGGCAAAGATTCCCATCCTGTCTTTTACATGGAGGCGCACTTCTTCCGGGGTTGCCTTCCCGAGGATTTTCTGGGTGTCGCATCCGCCTCCCCAGAAAACAATCCTGTCTCCGAATTGCTTCTTCAACCTTGCCGGGTCCATTCCGTCCGCCGATGTCTGCACCGGGTTCAGTATATCAACGCCCATGTCAATGAAGTGTGGAATCAGGTTATAAACCGATCCGCAGGAATGAAGGAAGGTCTTCCAGCTTGTGTTTTCATGAATCCATGAGCAAATCTTTCTATAATGCGGTTTCAGCATTTCAGCCCACAGGTCCGGGTTTATGAATTCCCTGCGCTGCGTTCCGGAGTCATCCGCGGCAATTCCCCACGCGAAACAGCGGTTTCCAACCGCTTCTTTCACCAGCTTGAGACAGCCTATGGATGCTTCAACCGACCTTTCCATCAATTCATGGCAGGTTTCTTTTTCCGTCATAAGCATGACCATCCATTCGTCGGGCATTCCCTGTGTCACGTTATCGCTTCTGTCCGTTATGAGACTTAATCCCAAAAAACATACGCCCCATCCCCAACCCAAAAGAGCATAATCCGTGTTTTCGTAAAGATGCCTGCTGTATCTGTCAAGAATATCCAGTGTCTCGTCAGGTATCGTTGAGATCGGCTTGAAATCCGACGGATTGAATTTCCTGCCTCCCTTGTTGAAGGACGTGTCGTCAAAATAGAATCCGCCCCTCGGCATGCGGAATGATGTGGGTGTATTGTCCGGATTCATGAGTATCCAGTCTCCGTTTTTTTCCTCACGTATCCTCGTTGAAGGAGGGAAAAGAACCTCGGGGCCGGCGTCAAAAATTCTCCTGGGAAGCCATCTCTCATTTTTCGCCCACCATACTGCATTTTCAGCGTCAAAGGTGATTACGTCCACGTGCAGACGCTGTCTCATCTCTTCTTCCACCACGGCAAGCATGAAACGTGCGTCAAGTACCCTTGGAGTTCCAGGTAATCCGAGATGCTTCTTCAGCCGGTCATATGCAAATACGCTTATCCCGGATGCCTTCATGCCGCCCAGGTCTACGGGCACCCTGTCCGGGATCTGTCTGTTAACCGTTTTTATTACTCTTTCTCTTGACGTCATGGAATCTCCCTTTTGCGATATGGTAGATTTTTTTGCCGTCACCTGTCAACCCGGACAGGCATGAACTGCCGGCGGGATAGCAAGGGGATTGAAAACACCTTTAAATTGCAGTAAAATATTAAAGGGGGTGAATTAACATGAGAACGATAGTGCTTGTGCTTTTTGTCCTGTCTTCGGTATTCATGGTTTCATGCAAGAAAAAGGAGCAGTCCGGGGAGAATCTGACTCCCATGAATGCTGTGGAGAAGTACGGCGGCGTGATGAGCAAAACGCTCAAGAAGTCAAAGGCAATGGACGATATGATGTATATCAAGAACAAGATAAATACTTTCCAGATGCAGGAGGGAAGATATCCGTCCAGCCTCAACGAGCTTGTGGAAAAAAGATATCTTGATAAACTGCCCGAACCGCCTAAGGGTATGACTTTCAACTACGATCCTGCTACAGGAAATATTGACGTGAAGTAACGCACGGCGGACAAAAATGATTGACTGGGGCGGCGGGTTTGTACTCGGGCTGAAGTTTGGATTTGTTCTCATCGTTCTTGCC
>CAYQXZ010000035.1:0-703 GCA_964421645.1 uncultured bacterium | reverse complement strand
GTTCTTGCCATTGAGTTTTATTTCCTTGTCCTTGACAAATATACCGAAGGCGATATAAGCAGGGCGGAATTTGTTATCCTCTGCGTTGCTTCCGCCCTGTGTATTGTCATTCCTGCCATGCAGCTGGCAAAATTTTCTCTGGGGTTGTGGCCCGTTGTTCCCGTACCGCTCATATACGGGATTTTCCGCGTTCTTGAGAATGTTGAAGTTGAGAAGAAAGACAACAAGTATAAGGATGACAATATCCGGAATCTTGAAAAAGTGATAGCAAGGAAGCCCGAAATTCCTGAAACATACGTGGAGCTCGGTGATATCTATTTCAAACACAATGATTATGTAAGGGCGCTGCAGTATTACAGAAGATCATATGCCATCAAGGAGACTGCGGAGGTTCGTCAGAAGATAAAGATTGCCGAAAAGGAACGCAGGATCCAGAAAGGTGAGATATGGGTATGCGGCGAATGCGGAACGGACAATCCCGGGATACGGGATGAATGCAGGGCCTGCGGGAACAGCAACAAACCGGTTAGATCAATAAAAATGGATCTCATAAAAAACAGGGAAGACATAAAGAAATGGACTGTCATGGGATTTGCGATTCCCTTCGGTACCATTTTCTTTCTCATGTTGCTGAAGACCATTCTGCCTGCAGGGGTTTTTGTCTTTCTCGCAGTTTGCATTTCCCTGGCGGTTATATATATTC
>CAYQXZ010000034.1:0-13958 GCA_964421645.1 uncultured bacterium | reverse complement strand
AGCCGATCCTCCCAGGCCTGCGTAATGAAAGTTGAAAACGCAGGTTGGAGAATTCTGGGTGACATTGTCTGGAAAAACAAATGAAAAAGAAAATACTTGGTTTTATCCAGGACGTTAGAACGGAGCTGGAGAAAGTTTCCTGGCCGGAGAAAAAGGTGCTTAAGATAACCACGGGCGTAATTGTCTTCTTTATGGTGGTGTTTGCATTATACCTTGGCATAATTGATGTCATTTTTTCAAAGGCCATACGCATATTTTTGAGGTAGAAAATGAGCAAATGGTACATTCTGCACGTCAGAACAGGACAGGAAGAGAAAATAAAGAAGATGTTGCTTAACCAGGAAGAAGGCGTTGAAAACATGATCAAGCAGGTGGTCATACCCAGGGAAGAGGTTTCCGAGATTCTGCAGGGCGAAAAAAAGATAAAGAGCAGAAGGTTCTGGCCCGGCTACATGCTTGTTGAAATAGCCGATGAGGGGAATAACGAAGTCGTCTGGCACACGATAAGGAAAACCACGGGGGTCCTCGGTTTTCTGGGAGCAGGTAAGAATCCTGTCCCTCTCTCTGAAGAAGAGGCAACGAAGATATTGAGCGAGGTGGAGGAAAGAAAGAGCAAACCTACGCCCAAGATTGAGTTCAGCATCGGCGACAAGGTTGAGATTACAGACGGTCCTTTTGTGAATTTTTCCGGCGTTGTTGAAGAAGTTCATCAGGACAGGGAAAGGCTGAAAGTCAGTGTCTCCATATTCGGAAGGGCAACACCTGTGGAATTGAGCTACTGGCAGGTTGAGAAAATATAAAAACAGATAAATCATTGCCCCCTCATTTTTTTTGTGGGGCATCAAGTAGAATTCGGGGTAAAGGAGCGAGGTAATCATGGCTGAAAAGCAAGTCAAGGCAATCGTGAAATTACAGATTCCCGCAGGACAGGCGACTCCGGCGCCGCCGGTAGGTCCGGCACTGGGTCAGCACGGAGTTAACATAATGGAATTCTGCAAGTCTTTTAATGCGGAAACCAAAGGAAAAGAGGGTTCTACAATTCCTGTCATTCTCACCATATATGAGGACAGAAGTTTTAAATACATAGTAAAAACTCCCCTTACCTCCGAATTGATCAAGAAATCCACAAATATAGTAAAGGGCTCCGGAGTGCCGAACAGGGAGAAAGTGGGCACGATCACCAGAAAGCAGGTTGAAGAAATCGCAAAAGTGAAGATGCCCGATATGAACACGAAAGACATAAAGCAAGTGATGAAGGTTATAGAGGGAACCGCGAGGAGCATGGGCGTTGACGTTGTTGATTAAAGGAGAAACGAAAGTGAAAAAATCCGGCAAGAAATACAGGGCACTTCTGGATGAAATGGGCGAAGAAAGGAATAAACCGCTCAAGATTGATCAGGCGGTGGAAAGAATAAAGAAGTTCCACAACAGGAAGTTTGAAGAGACGGTGGAATTATCAATACGGTTGGGCGTTGATTTGAAGAAACTGGCGCAGCCGGTCAGAAATTCCGTTGTTCTTCCCCACGGAGTGGGGAAACCTGTAAGGGTTCTTGTTTTTGCCGCAGGCGAGGACGTTGCAAGGGCAACCAAGGCGGGAGCCGATTATGTCGGCGGGCAGGAGCTGGTGGAAAAGGTAAAGGGCGGCTTTCTTGATTTTGACAACGTGGTGGCAACGCCTGACATGATGAAGACGGTTTCCCCCCTGGGCAAGATACTTGGTCCGCGGGGACTCATGCCAAATCCCAAGAGCGGAACCGTGACCAAGGACATAGAAGGGATTGTTGCCGAACTTAAAAAGGGCCGCATAGATTTCAAAATGGATAAGGACGGGAATCTTCACATACCGGTGGGCAAGGTTTCTTTTGATGGTGTAAAACTGGCCGAGAATATAAGTGCCGCCTTGAACGCCGTTGTCGCGGTAAGGCCCTCTTCAGTGAAGGGCAATTATCTTCGTTCGGTATCGCTTTCGCTGACGATGTCTCCTTCCGTGAGACTTGATTGCAGTGAGATATCCCAGGAAGTCACAGCCTGATGTCGTTGAAAATGAAGGAATAGCGGGGGTTAGCAAATGAAAAAATTAACCAAGCAGAGAAAAAAAGAATTTGTGGATATGCTTACCGAAGAGATAAAGGCAAACAATATAAATCTTCTTGTAAGTTTTTCGGGCCTTTCGGTTCCGGAGATGCAGCAATTGAGGATAGAGCTCAAGGGAGCGGGCTGCAGGATGATGGTTGTGAAAAACACACTCCTGGAAAAAGCATATCAGAACGTAAGTTATGACGAGATGTGCAAGGATATTTCAGGGCCGATATTCATCATCTGGAGCAAGGAGTCGGATGAGATAGGAATAGTGAAAAACCTCTTCAGTTTTAAGAAGAAAGCAGGAAAGATTGACATTAAAGCAGGCGTTCTTGGAAAAAAGATTTTCACGTCGGCAGATCTGGAGATGATAGGGAAACTGCCCGGCAGGAAGGAGATTGAGGCTAATATTGTGTGGAATCTGAAGGCCCCCATCGTGAGAATAATAAACTCTTTGAGATATCCTGTAACGAGAGTAGTGCAGGATTTCAAACAGATAGCAGAAACCAGAAAGGAGAAATGAAAATGGGAAAAGATGAAAAGAATGTGTTGGACGGGATTATAGAAAGCATAGAAAAACTTTCCGCTCTTGAGTTGTCGGAACTGGCCAAAAAGCTGGAAGAAAAGTTCGGCGTGCAGGGAATGATGGCACCTGTGGGAGCCGTTAGTGCCGGAGCCGGACAGGCAGCAGGGGGCGAAGAGCAGAAGAAGGAAGAGAAAACGACGTTTGACGTCATTCTCAAGAACTTCGGGACCAACAAGATCCAGGCTATAAAAGAAGTCAGGGCGATGACAAACCTCGGACTGAAAGAAGCAAAAGAACTCATAGAATCTCTGCCGAAACCTATCAGGGAGAAGGTGAGCAAGGAAGAAGCTGAAGACGCCAGGAAGAAGATGACGGCCATCGGAGCGGAAGTAGAGGTCAAGTGATACCAATTCGTCTTCATCCATATAGCGTCGTTGACTTCGTCGGAAGCTTCGTCGACATACGTTTACAGTATGCCTCCTTGCTTCCTTCCTTGTCGCCTCGCTCTATGGCGAATCCAAATTGGTATGATAATTTTGAGCGTCGTTCCCGGGGGATTTTAAAATGAAAATGGCAGAAATTCCGGATTTGCTGGAAGTTCAGAAAGGTCCGTACGAGAGATTCCTGCAGAAGGACGTTCCTCCTGAAAAGAGGGCGGTGTCAGGTCTTGAAGAACTCTTCCGCAGGATATTTCCCGTAGAGAGCGAGGATGGCATACTGCAGTTAGAGTATGTTGACTACAGCCTGGACGATCCCGTAGACAGCATAGAGGAGTGCATTGAGAAAAAGAGCACGTACGAATCGCGTCTCCGGGTTAAACTGCGCCTTGTCGTGAAGGAACAGGATAAGAAGACGAAGGAATTCGGAATAAAGGGCATCAAGGAACAGGATATTTACATCGGCAGCATACCGTTGATGACCGACAGCGGCAGTTTCATTATAAACGGGATAGAGAGAGTAATAGTCAACCAGCTTTTAAGATGCCCGGGCGTTTATTTCAAGGAAGAAGAGGGGATCGGACAGAGAACGCTTTATTCTGCCAAGATATATCCCTCGCGCGGCATCTGGATAGAATTCCAGGTGGATAACCACAACTGCCTGATAATCTACCTGGGCAGAAGGAAAGTTTACGTCACCACTTTTCTCAAAGCCCTCGGATACACCGAAGACGATATCATAAGCACGTTCTACAAGAATCCCGCCGCCATGAAGCCCGATTCCGTACTTGCCGCGACACTGGCGAGAGACGATATAAAGGACAGGGAGGAGGCGCTAAAGAGAATATACTCGGAGATAAGACCGGGTTATCCTCCGATACTCAAGGAAGCGACAAAGCTTTTCAATTCTCTTTTCTTCTCCGAAGAGAGCTATGATCTCTCCGAGGCAGGCAGGATCCAGATAAACAAGAAACTGAATCTCAATTTCAAAGAGAGACACCTGAAACAGGAAGATATAATTGAAACCGTCAGGTACCTGCTGAATCTTCTTGAAAACGGAGTGGGAGAGACCCAGGACATAGACCATCTGGGGAATAAGCGTGTCCGCGTATCGGCAGAGATTATTCAGGAGTACGTATATGAGGGACTGATACGGCTGGCGAGATTTGCGAAAGAAAAGATGGCTCTGGCGGACAAGCGAAAGACCTTGAGTATTAAACCGCAGGACATGATCAACGGGAAAGTGTTCATGACCGTTGTTAACGACTTTTTTGCGAGAAACCAGCTTTCCCAGTTTCTTGACAAGATAAATCCGCTTTCGGAGATAACCCACAAGAGAAGAGTCACCGCAGTGGTAAAAGAAAGGAGAAGAGCGGGATTTGAGGTAAGAGACGTTCATTATACGCATTTCGGCCGGCTCTGCCCGATAGAGACGCCGGAAGGCGCAAATATAGGTCTGATTAATTCATTCACGGTGCATTCCAGAGTTGATGAACTGGGTTTCATAAAAACACCTTATTTCAAGGTTGAAAAGGGCATAGTAACAAGCAAGGTTGAATACCTTTCCGCGGACAGGGAGGACGAGTATGTAGTAGCGCCTCCGGGCACTCCCGTTGATCCAAGAACAAAAGGCATCATCCCGAAAGAGCTGACGGTGAGGATAAAAGGCGGCAACTTCGGGGAAGTAACGCGTGAAAAGGTTGATTACATAGGAATATCGCCCGTACAGATAGTGAGTGTTAGCGCTTCTCTGATACCTTTCCTTGAGCATGACGATTCCAACAGAGCACTGATGGGGTCAAACATGCAAAGACAGGCCGTCCCGCTGGTCAGGAGTGAAGTGCCACTGGTAAGAACCGGCATGGAAAAGTATGTCATAAGGGACAGCGGTGTGGTGATCAAGGCAAAGAACGACGGTGTCGTCAGTTACGTTGACGGCAGGAAGATGGTTGTCAGAAGGGAGGCAAAAGGATTTTTCCCGTGGGAAGAAGAGGACGTATATCGTCTGAAGAATTTCATCCGTACGAACCAGGATACTTCTTTCCATCAGAGGCCGATTGTCAGTGAGGGTGACAGGGTTCTAAAAGACCAGATTATATCCGACGGTCCTGCGGTTTCAAGGAACGGAGACCTCTCTCTCGGAAGAAATCTTCTTGCGGCGTTCATGCCGTGGCAGGGCTACAATTACGAGGATGCAATACTTTTGAGCGAACGTCTTGTAAGGGAAGATTTTTTCACGTCCATTCATATAAAGGAGTTTGAGGTCCAGGCAAGAGAAACGGAACTCGGACCCGAAGAGATAACGTCCGATCTGCCGAATACTCCCGAAGAAAGGCTCAAGAACCTGGACGAAGAAGGCATCATAATAATCGGTGCCGAAATAGAGCCTGATGATATATTGGTGGGCAAGGTGACCCCGAGAGGCGAGTCCGAGCTTACCCCGGAAGAAAAACTGTTGAGGGTAATTTTTGGAGAAAAAGCAAAGGACGTTCAAAATACCTCCCTGAAGGTACCTCCCGGAACAAAGGGTACGGTCATCAATGTGAGAAAGTATACGCGCAGGGAGAATATGTCCGAACAGGAGATAAACAAGGATGTTAAGGAACTGCGAGAGAAATACCTTGCCAGGGAAAAGATAATAAAGAAAGTGATTACCGAGGAATTAAAGAAATTCTCGGATACGCACAAGATAAAATACAAAATAACCCCTAATCTGGAGGGATGGCAGAAATTCCTTAATAAGGTTTCGGAGAAGCACAGACCTGATGCGCAGAAAATCGTCGGTCTCGGAGAGAATCAGCTTGAGTCGCTCAACAAGGAACTCAAGAACGAAGTTCTGAAGGTGAAAAAAGGACCGGATCTCGATCCTGACGTAATATGCAAGATTGTGGTAGAGGTGGCGGTCAAGAAGAAAGTGGATGTCGGCGATAAGATGAGCGGCAGACACGGGAACAAGGGCGTGGTCTCCAAGATAATGCCGGAAGAAGACATGCCGTTTCTTGAAGATGGCACACCTGTGGACGTGGTGCTGAATCCGCTCGGAGTTCCGTCAAGAATGAATATCGGGCAGATTCTGGAGATACATCTTGGCAGAGCTTTGAAGGCTCTGGGATACAGTACGGAAACGCCTATTTTTGAGAGTATAAAAGAGTGGGAAATAAAGCAGCTTCTCAAGAAAGCGGGATTCTCTGAAGACGGCAAAGACGTGCTTTATGACGGTCAGACAGGCGAGCCCTTTGCGCAGCCCGTCACTGTCGGGTACATGTACATGATGAAACTGAAGCATCTTGCTGACGAGAAGATCCATGCCAGAAGCACGGGTTCATATTCTCTCATAACCCAGCAGCCGCTCGGGGGAAGAGCGCAGTTCGGCGGCCAGCGTCTGGGGGAAATGGAAGTCTGGGCGCTTGAGGGATACGGCGCGGCCCACACCCTTAAGGAAATGCTGACGGTGAAGAGCGACGATACCGAGGGCAGAAAGATCATGTATGAGAGTATTGCCAAGGGGCTTGATTACCGCGGTGACAATATTCCCGAATCCTTTCACG
Source organism: uncultured bacterium (assembly GCA_964421645.1). Lineage (GTDB taxonomy): Bacteria > Ratteibacteria > UBA8468 > B48-G9 > JAFGKM01 > JAFGKM01. The sequence continues at coordinate 7,368 of CAYQXZ010000034.1, read as the reverse complement.
TTTTGAGAAAAGAACTGCAGGGTATGGGTCTTGATCTGAAGGTTGAAAACAGGAAAGAAAACGGGAAGGACAGGGAAATAGCAAACATAAGAATTACTTCTCCGACAGTCATGCATTCATGGTCCCACGGAGAGGTGAAAAAGGCGGAAACGCTTAACTACAGGACATTCAAACCCGAACGGGAAGGTTTATTCTGTGAGAGAATATTCGGACCTATAAGAGATTTTGAATGTTCCTGCGGCAAATACAAAAAATTAAGGTACAAGGGAATCATATGCGACAGGTGCGGGGTTGAAGTCACCACTTCCAGGGTGAGGCGTGAAAGGATGGGGCACATAGAACTTGCCACTCCTGTTTCTTACGTATGGCTGTTCAAGAGCACGTCCAATTGGATGGGACTCCTGCTTGACATGTCACAGTCCGAACTGGAAATGGTGCTTTACTATGAGAGGTACATAGTAATAGACCCGGGAACGACGCCTCTGAAGGAAAAAACGCTTCTTTCTGAAAATGACTACCATGAGAATCTGGAGAAATACGGCAGTAAATTCAGGGCCGGTATCGGGGCCGAGGCAATACATGAACTGCTCAAGAAGATAGATCTGCAGAAAATTGAGGAGACGATAAAGCAGCAGTTGAGCAACAAGAGGAAAAAAGCATACGGCACCAGGAGGACACTTATAAAGAAGTTGAGGATGGTGCAGGGATTGATCAAGACCCAGGTGAAACCGGAGTATCTTGTAACAAGCATTATCACCGTAACGCCGCCTGACCTGCGGCCGCTTCTTCCTCTTGATGGAGGCAGGTTTGTGGCATCCGACCTGAACGACCTCTATCAGAGGGTGATAAACAGGAATAATCGTCTGAAGAAGCTTATTCAGCTGCAGGCGCCGGATATAATCGTCAGGAACGAGAAGAGAATGCTTCAGGAGTCTGTTGACGCCTTGATGGATAACGGCAAACACGGCAATCCTGTTCTTGGCAAAGGCAGAAGGCCGCTCAAATCGCTTGCTGACGCCCTGCGCGGGAAACAGGGCAGGTTCAGGCAGAACCTGCTTGGCAAGCGCGTGGATTACTCGGGCCGCGCGGTCATCGTTGTGGGGCCTGAACTGAAACTCAACGAATGCGGCATCCCCAAGGAAATGGCCCTTGAGCTCTTTGGTCCTTTCGTTTTGAGAGAGTTGAGGAAGCGTGAATATTTCCATACCCTCGGAAGCGCGAAAAGAGCCATAAGGGAGAATAAACCGGAGGTCTGGGAAGTGCTTGAGAAGGTGAGCAAGAACCATCCGGTGCTGCTGAACAGGCAGCCGACCCTGCACAGGTTGAGCATACAGGCTTTTGAGCCGCGTTTGATTGAGGGCAACGTCCTGAAGATTCATCCGCTGGTATGTCCTGCCTTCAATGCGGATTTTGACGGCGACACCATGAGCGTTCACCTGCCCCTTACTCCGGAAGCGTGCCTTGAGGCGGAATTACTCATCAAGTCAACGACCCACATACTTTCTCCCGCGAACGGAAAGCCGATAGTATCTCCCACGAGAGATATCGTGATGGGGATTGCATATCTTACGTTCCAGTCCGAAGATAAGGAATACCCGGTTCCTCTTTCGGGTTTCAACGAGGCGATATACCTCTACAACCTTGGTTATCTGGAGCTGCACAGGCCGGCAAAGGTGAGGAACGAAAAAGGTGAAACAATAGTAACTACCGTAGGAAGAATAATTTTCAACGAGATTGTTCCGGACGAGATACCTTTCAAGAACGAGATTTTTGAGAGTTCCGGAGTGCAGGGATTGATAGAGGAAATATTGAAAAAATGCGGGTATGAAGCAACCGTCAAGTTCCTTGACGAGGTCAAAAATCTGGGTTTCTATTTTGCCACGATAGGCGGAATAACCATAGGTATAAACGACCTTAAGGTGCCTGCGGAAAGGGACAGGATTCTTGAAGATGCCAATGCCGAGACGGACAAGATACGCAGGAACTACCAGACCGGGGTTATTTCCGAGGGTGAAAGATATAACAAGCTTGTTGACATATGGACGTCCGCAACCAATGAGATGGGAAAGGCCGTGATGAGAACCCTGAGGGAAGATACTTCGGTGGAGCCGTTCAGGGTCAATTCTATACATCTCATGGTTGATTCGGGAGCAAGAGGAAACAAGTCGCAGGCAAACCAGCTGATGGGTATGAGGGGTTTGATGATACGTCCCAAGAAGGTTACCGGAGAAATTGGTGAAATCATAGAGACTCCCGTAAAGAAGAACTTCAAGGAAGGGTTGTCCCTCCTTGAATATTTCATATCAATCCACGGCGGCAGAAAGGGGCTCGTTGATACCGCTCTCAAGACGTCCGATGCGGGATATTTAAGCAGGAGACTGGTGGACGTTGCTCACTCGGTTATCATAAACGAAGAGGATTGCGGAACTCTTGAAGGAATACTCATAAGCCCGCTTTCAATCGGAGACGAGGAGCTTTTGTCCCTCAAGGACAGGATTGTCGGCAGGGTTGCTTTGGACAACGTGGTTGACATTGTAACCGACAGTATAATCGTTCGTGCCGGAGACGTGATAGACGAGGACAAGGCGCAGAATATAGTTGACACCGGGATAAACAAATTGAGAATAAGATCGGTTTTGACCTGCAAGGCAGAAAAAGGTGTCTGTGCAAAGTGCTACGGATGGGACGTTTCAAGAAAGAAACTGGTTAACACCGGGGAAGCGGTCGGTGTCATAGCGGCACAGTCCATCGGTGAGCCCGGAACGCAGTTGACATTGAGAACATTCCACACCGGCGGTGCGGCGTCCAGAGGTGTCGGATCGTCTTCGTATAAGGCACAGAAAGACTGCACGGTAAGGTACCTTGAGAATCTCAAGACGGTCAGGAACAAGAAAGGAAGAGACGTTGTTATTCAGAGAGAGGGCAGGATAGGGCTTTATGATGACAGAGATAGGGAAATAGATACCTATACACTGCGCGTCGGTTCTGAAATAATGGTGAAGGACGGTCAGAAGATAAGCGGCGGCAAGACGATAGCAACGTGGGATCCCTACTCAATACCTCTTATATCGGATTGTGAGGGTATTGTTGACTACAAGGATATAGAGATAGGCAAGACGGCGAAGGAAGAAATTGATGCGACCACCGGCATAAGAAGAAAGATAGTGATAAAGCACAAGGAAGAGATGGATCCCCAGATACTCATAGTTGACGAAAAGAAACATATACTGGGAGTCTATCACATACCCGAGGACGCACATATAATGGTGGAGGAGGGTGACAGGATCGTTCCGGGAGATATCATCGCGAAGATATTCAGGACCGAAAGAAGGGTCCAGGATATTACCGGAGGTCTTCCGAGAGTCTCCGAACTTTTTGAGGCGAGAAATCCCAAGAACCCGGCGATCTTGAGTGAAATTGAGGGTAGGGTAGAGGTCATTTCCGCCGCAAAGGGGACCAGGAAGGTTGTGGTAGTCAACGAAGAAACCGACACGAGAAAAGAATACGAGATCTCCGCGGGCAAGCACCTTCTGGTGAGTACCAACGACAGGGTCAGGTCAGGAGAAAGGATTACGGACGGGCACGTGGTTCTGAAAGACATCCTGAATATAGAGGGGGAGAAGAAGGTGCAGGAATATATGTTGAACGAGATACAGAGCGTATACCGGGTGGAGGGTGTTACCATAAACGACAAGCACATTGAGATTATAGTCAGGCAGATGCTGTCCAAGGTGCGGGTTGAAAATCCCGGGGATACGTACCTGCTTGAAGGAGAGGAGATAGACAGGGTCAAGATACAGAAGCTGAACGACTCCCTTGCGAAGAACAAGAAACCCGCAACCTTCAGGCCGCAGGTCCTGGGAATAACCAGGGTGGCTCTGGGCAGTGAGAGTTTTATTTCGGCGGCATCTTTCCAGGAGACGACCAAGGTGCTTACCACCGCCGCCCTGCTCGGCGCGGAAGATTATCTTGAGGGGCTCAAGGAGAACGTCATACTCGGCAGGCTGATTCCTTCGGGAACCGGGATATTCAAGGAAGTCTGTACCGGGGAGGAGCCTGTTCCGGCAGTTGTGCAGGCGACAGAAACAATTCAAACCTGAGGGGTAAAGGAGAAAAAAATGCCGACATACAGCCAGCTTATAAAAAACAAGAGACGCCAGAAAACGGAAAAGTCAAAATCAACGGCACTGGAAAGCAATCCGCAGAGAAGGGGAGTGTGTCTTTACGTAAAGACGGCCACCCCCAAGAAGCCGAATTCGGCCTTGAGAAAAATAGCAAAGGTCAGGTTGACCAACGGGAAGGAAGTAATCGCATATATTCCCGGCATAGGGCACAATCTGCAGGAACACTCTATCGTCCTTGTAAGGGGGGGAAGGGTGAGGGATCTGCCGGGAGTCAAGTACCATATTCTGCGTGGAACTCTCGATGCCGGCGGCGTGGAAGGCAGAAGACAGTCAAGGTCAAAATACGGAGCCAAGAGACCGTCAGAAAAAGTTGAAAAGAAAGCGGAGGGTTAAAAAACATGCCAAGAAGAAAGAGAGCAGGAAGGAGAGAAATCTCCGGAGATCCCAGGTTTAACGATCATGAAGTGTCCACGTTTATAAGTCTGCTTATGTGGGACGGGAAAAAGGATCTGGCTTACAGCATATTCTATGATTCCATGGACAAGATCAAGGAAAAGTCAAACGAAGATCCTCTTTCCGTTTTCAAGAAGGCATTAAATAACGTAAAACCCAGGGTTGAGGTGCGTGCAAGGAGGGTGGGGGGAGCCACATACCAGATTCCCGTGGAAGTACCTTCCAAGAGAAGTCTTGCTCTTGCAATAAGGTGGATGATAAAGTCTGCCAGATCGAGAAAAGGTAAGTGTATGTCCGAAAGGTTGGTGGATGAATTCATGGAATCGGCGAAAGGTGAAGGTCCAAGCGTTAAGAAGAAAGAGGATACGCATAAGATGGCAGAATCCAATCGCGCCTTTGCGCACTACCGCTGGTAGCCAGAACACATCTTCCGCAGATTTTCATCCCTGCAGATTCAACAACCTTTCGGGGGCAGAAAATGCCCCCGGAGGTTTTTATTTTCAAACGGATAACATGGAAAAGATCAGGAATATAGGGATAATAGCGCATATTGACGCCGGAAAAACCACAACCACGGAACGGTTGCTGTTTTATACGGGCAAGACTTACAAGATAGGTGAAGTGGATGAAGGTACTGCCGTAATGGATTGGATGGACCAGGAAAGGGAGAGAGGCATCACGATTTTTTCGGCGGCAACTACATGTTACTGGAAAAACCACAAGATAAACATCATCGACACGCCCGGACATGTTGATTTTACGGTTGAGGTGGAGCGTTCTTTGAGGGTACTTGACGGGGTAATAGGGATTTTCTGCGGCGTCGGCGGCGTTCAGCCCCAGTCTGAAACAGTGTGGAGACAAAGCAAAAAATACGGAATACCCAGCATCATATACATAAATAAGATGGACAGAGTGGGAGCCGATTTCAATAAGGTTACGGAAGATATAAAAGATACATTGAATGCCGATGTTCTCGTAATGCAGATTCCCGTTGTGGAAAATGATGAGTTCAAGGGAATTGTCGATGTACTCGAAAGAAAGGCATATTTTTATCCCACTGAATATGAAACAGCGGCGGAAGAAAGAGAAATACCGCTGCATCTCAAAGAGGCATCTGAAAGTTATCGCCACCTTATCGTTGAGAAAACAGCGGACATAGATGAGAAAATCATGGAAGGTTACATACACGGAGAAGAAATAAAGACAGGGGTCTTGAAAAAAGCGATAAGGAAGGGGACCCTGGGACGTGTTTTTTTTCCTGTGTTCTGCGGGTCTTCTCTCAAAAACAAGGGATCGGTTTTATTGCTTAATGCCATTGTCGATTATCTCCCTTCGCCTGTTGACCGGGGGATGATAAAGGGAGTAAATCCGTTAAACGACAGGGAGGAAACGTTCAATTCTTCAGAAAAGGAAAGGATATCTGCATATATCTTCAAGATTTTTAACGATGTAAAAGTAGGCAAGATATTCTATACGAGGATATATTCAGGAAAGATCGCCAAAGGACAGACCGTTTATAACTGTACAACCGGAACCAATGAAAGAATCATGAGAATTCTGGAAGTGCATGCAAACAAATACCAGGAAAAGGAAGAGGCGTTTGCCGGGGACATAGTGGCCCTGACGGGGCTTAAGAAAAGTTACAACGGGAATACCCTTTGTGAAAAAAAACATCCTATCCTGCTGGAACAGATAAAATTTCCGGAACCTGTAATTTATGTTGCGGTGGAGCCCAAGGTGAAATCCGACCTTGAAAAAGTCTATACCCACCTTTTGAAAATTACCGATGAAGACCCCACAATAAAACTGAAGACGGATATGGAAACCGGGCAGGTAATAATCATGGGGATGGGAGAACTGCACATAGAAGTTGTCGCTGAACGGCTTAAGAGAGAATGTAAACTCAATATAAGACTGGGAAAACCGGAAGTTGCCTACAGGGAAACAATAACCAACTGTGCTTCTGGCGAAGGCAAATTTATAAAGCAGTCTGGTGGCAGGGGGCGCTACGGCCACGTCATACTGGACATAGAGCCGCTGGCAAGGGGAGAAAAATTCGTTTTTAAGAACCTCGCTAAAGAAAACGACATCCCTAAAGAGTTCACATCTTCAATGGAGGACGGAATAAAAGAGGCAATGGAAACAGGTCCTTTGAGCGGTTCCCCGGTTGTGGATGTCAGGGTAACTGTAACTGGCGGTTCCTTTCATCCCGTTGATTCAAATGAAATTGCCTATAAGATAGCTGCATCAATGGCATTTAAGAATGCGATCAACAAGGCATCGTATGTTTTGCTGGAACCTATTATGAAGATAGAAGTGTCAACTCCCGAAGAATATATGGGAGAAGTTCTTTCCGACCTTGTAAGGAGAAACGGTAAGATAGACCATGTAAAGACCCTCGGGGGAATAAAGGTTGTGGATGGGAGTATCCCGTTGCGTTCCGTTTTCGGATATGCAACCGCATTGAGGTCGTTGACACAGGGACGTGGAAGTTATATAATGGAACCTTCGTATTACGAAATTGTTCCGGATGAACAGGTGAAGAAAATAAGAGGACTGTAGCGGCACCTTGCCAGACAGCTTTCTTCGCAAGGGACGTTTGGCCGACTCCAGCGGTCGGCCTGCACTTGGAGAATCGCCTCACGACTCCGTGAAAAACACGGAATGCGACCCAGCTCGTTCGGCGCTTCACACCCGCTTCAGAAACTGTCTGGTTGCTGCTTTACGATAAATAGAGGGGGAAATAAAATGGCTAAGGAGAAATTTGTAAGGAACAAGCCGCACGTAAACA
>CAYQXZ010000033.1:10912-15160 GCA_964421645.1 uncultured bacterium | reverse complement strand
GCCCGTCGCTGACCTGCGCGCACTGTGTGAAGCTGTCGCCGTACGTGTTGATGCGGCATGGTTGGTCAACACAGTTTATCATCTTCCGGTGACCGCCGTGCTTCTCGTACGTGTATGCAGAAAGAGTCTTTCTCATCCCATCCCGGAAGATATAGGTATTAAGCACGTACCCGAGTACCGGGTCAAACTGGACAAAAGCGGGGTTTTTCTTATCAAGCACCCTCTCTATCTCATCCTTGTGATAGGCCGAAATATCAAGCAGATTCTTAACGTTCAGATCCATAAATTTTCCTCCCTTTTTCAAAGATTCAATGTTAATGAAAGTGAAACAGTACTACATCTTATACGGACTGTTAAATTTATTTACAAGACCGGAATTTATATGCGGTGACATGCAATTTTCCTTAGGATATTTGAGAGGATTACGGAAAAAGATTGTTCAGGATATGAACACGGGGACACCATCTTTCAGGTCAACCTTTGCCCTGCCGCCTTCCTTTATCTCGCCGGCAAGAACCTTCAGCGCAAGCGGGTTCTCTATCTCCTTCTGTATCAGCCGTTTCAGCGGCCTTGCGCCGTAGGTCTCGTCATAACCCTTGTCTGCAAGGTATTCCCTAACCGCATCGGTAAAACTGATCTTTATCTTGCGGTCGTCCAGCCGTCTCTGCAGGTACGCGGTCTGTATGTCAACTATCTTCAGCAGGTCGTCTTTCTTGAGCTTGCCGAAGGTGATGATTTCGTCCACCCTGTTGAGGAACTCCGGCCTGAAGGTGCTCTTGAGAACGTCCGTCACCTTTTCCTTCATCGCCGCCTCATCCTTGAACATGGTGATGTACTGGCTTCCGATGTTGGAGGTCATTATCACAACGGTATTCCTGAAGTCAACGGTCCTTCCCTGCCCGTCTGTCAATCGCCCCTCGTCAAGCAACTGCAGAAGGACGTTGAAAACCTCAGTATGCGCCTTCTCTATCTCGTCAAGAAGTATCACGCTGTAGGGCCTTCTTCTCACCTTTTCGGTCAACTGCCCGCCTTCTTCGTATCCCACGTATCCGGGAGGTGCGCCTATGAGACGCGAGACTGAAAATTTTTCCGTATACTCGCTCATGTCAACCCGCACGAGCGCGTTCTCGTCGTTAAAGAGTATCTCCGCCAGCGCCTTCGCCAGCTCTGTCTTTCCCACGCCTGTGGGCCCCAGGAAGATGAAGGAGCCTATGGGCCTGTTGGGATCCGAGAGCCCGGCCCTGTTCCTTCTTATCGCGTTGGAGATTGCGACGATCGCCTCCTTCTGCCCGACGACCCTCAAAGAGAGGCGGTCCTCCATCTTTATCAGCTTTTCTACCTCGCCTTCCAGCATCCTTGTCACCGGGATTCCTGTCCACTTGGAGACTATCTCGGCTACGTCTTCCTCGGTCACCTCGTCCTTGAGCAGTCCGCCGTTTTTCGCCTGCACCTTCTTCAGTTTTGCGGTCTCGTCATCCAGTTTTTTCTGCAGGTCAATGACCTTTCCGTATTTATACTCTGCCGCTTTGTCTAAATCCCCTTCCCTTTCCGCCTTCTCCACGATATTCTTTGCCGATTCCATATCGCCCTTTATCTTCCTGATGCTTTCAACCGCTTTCTTCTCCTCGCTCCATTTTGAATGAAGTTTTTCTCTTTCTTTTTTGAGGTCTTCCAGTTCCTTTTCAATACGGGCGAGACGCTCCTTCACCTCGGGCCTGGTCTCCTTCTTCAGCGCCTGCCGTTCAATCTCTATCTGCTTTATCCTGCGCTCGATCTCGTCAAGCTCCGCGGGCATGCTGTCAATCTCAATCCTCAAGCGGCTTGCCGCCTCGTCGATAAGATCTATCGCCTTGTCCGGCAGGAACCTGCCGGATATGTACCTGTGGGAGAGAATTGCGGCCGAGATAAGTGCGCTGTCGGTAATTTTCACGCCGTGATGTACCTCGTACCGTTCCTTCAGTCCACGCAATATTGATATCGTCTCTTCAACGGAGGGCTCTTTTACGAATACTACCTGGAACCTTCTCTCCAGCGCCCGGTCTTTCTCTATGTGCTTCCTGTACTCGTCAAGAGTCGTTGCCCCGATGCACTTCAGCGCGCCACGGGCAAGTGCGGGTTTCAGCATGTTTGAGGCATCCATCGCACCCTCTGCAGCACCGGCGCCTACAAGCGTATGGAGTTCATCTATGAAGAGTATGACCTCGCCTTCTTTCTTCTCCAGCTCCTTTAAAAGCGCCTTCAGGCGGTCTTCAAACTCTCCCCTGTACTTGGTACCTGCAACAAGCGCGCCAAGATCAAGCACCAGGACGCTCTTGTCCTTCAGTCCTTCGGGAACGTCCCCGGAAACAACACGCCTTGCAAGCCCTTCCACTATGGCGGTCTTGCCTACGCCTGCCTCTCCTATCAGCACCGGGTTATTCTTGGTTCTCCTTGAAAGAACCTGTATGACCCTGCGGATCTCCTCGTCCCTGCCGATTACAGGATCAAGCTTCCCCTTGCGCGCAAGGTCGGTAAAATCCCTGGTATATTTTTCAAGCGCCTTGTACTTGCTCTCTGCATCTTTGTCCGTCACTTTTTCACCACCCCTTGCCTGCTGTATTATTTTCAGCAGGCGTTCCTTGAAGATATCGTATTTTTTCAGCAGTTCCTGCGCGGCAGACTGCACATCGGTCAGGCCTGTGAGAAGGTGCTCCACGCTCACGTACTCGTCTCCCATTGCCCTTGATTCCTTCTGCGCGGAATTCAGCACCTGGTTCAACTGCTGTGTTATGTACACGTTGCCTGTAACCCCGGGGCCGGTAACCTGCGGAATCTTTTCCAGCGCCGCAGCAATATCCCTCTTGAGCGGTTCCGTCTTCACGCTCATCTGCTCCAGGATGCCTGCGACAGTCTCATCGTTTTCAACAAGAGAGAAGAGAAGGTGAATGCAGTCAACGGACTGGTTGTTCCTCTCCTGTGCGGCAGACTGCGCGCCGATAAGCGACTCCTGCGCCTTGAGCGTCAGTTTTTCGTTTATATTATCCATACTTTTTAGATGGGCTATCCTCTGAAAAGTTGCAATTCGCCCGTTCCAAACCCGGTATGGAACGGGGTTATCAGCTGGAGAAAATACATTCTATGGGGCCGAACTTTATCTTGTCGTTATCGGTAAGCACATAAGGTTTCTTGACCTCAAGCCTTGCGTCATTCACAAAGGTGCCGTAGTTGCTGCCCAATCCCTGGGTTCCTATGTCTTCAACATACCAGTTATTGTCTTCGCTGTTAAAGGTGAGGCGTGCGTGAGTCCTTGATACCTTTGTAAGATCGTTAATAAGCATCCTCTGCTGAACCGGAGATATCATCTTGAAAAGTTTGTAGTCGGGTATCATGATATCGTTGGTATTCACCCTGCCAACATCAATCCTGCTTTTGGCGCTATTCAGTTCATATTCCTTTTCCATGAAAGGATAGTTGAAGATGAGTTTTGCCATTATTCTCTCCTCTTGCCCCGAACTCCTGCTTGTAAGCCTGAAAAGTAAGGGGTCACGATTTATCTCTCTTACCGAGGACGGACAGGAGGCTTATCGTGCCCATTATAAAAAGCACTACGCCTATAATCTGGGTGGGATACAATCCGAATTCCGTAGCAAGCAGGTCTCCCCGCAGCATATCAATGATATACCTGGTTAACGCAAAACCCAAAATATAGGTTGAGAAGACAACTCCCGGTTTAAGCCGCCTCCTGTACAACATCCTCAAAACAAAAAAGAGCAACACGTAGGTTATTGAATAATACAGCTGTGTCGGATGAACCTTTTCAGCCAGCTGGGGGAATTTAACTCCCAGGAAAGAATCTGTGGGCTTCCCGTAGCAGCACCCGTTCATGAAACAACCAAGGCGTCCGAGCGCCTGGCCCAGCGGAACGGGCAATGCCACTATATCAAGCATTTCCAGCAGGTTGAATCTCCTTATCTCCGAGTATATGCAGAGAAACGCCAGGGCGGCTATGACGGCTCCCTCAACCGCCAGTCCCCCGTTTCTCAAGCTCAAAATCTCAAGCGGATGCCTGTAATAATAAGGCGCCTGAACGAGCACGTGCAGGGACCTGCCTCCGATAATTCCCCAGAGTATCGTCCAGAAAACGATCCTGGACATCAATTCGGGGGAATATCCCCTGCGGGCGGCATTGTTCTGAACAATCAGACTGCAAATGAAAACCGCAGCGGCTATCAGAACCCCGTACCAGTAAATGACGAAACTGCCCAGTTT
>CAYQXZ010000033.1:8977-10812 GCA_964421645.1 uncultured bacterium | reverse complement strand
CTGCTTCAGGAAAATAAGCCCGATACCTGTAACTATGAAGACGTCCGCAATGTTGAAAACAGGCCAGACATGGAGATTTATGAAATCAATCACGGCACCCGCCGCCATCCTGTCTATCAGGTTTCCGATGATCCCGCCCTCAATCAACCCCAGGGCGACGGCCGTCTGCCTGCTGTTTCCCGTGAACCTGTGAAAATATATCAGTATTACAAGCGCAATCCCGAAGGACGCAATGACTATCGGAACCTTTATATCCACCGCGCTCAACATCCCGAAACAGATCCCCGTGTTCCTCACAAGCGTCAGAGAAAAATACCTGAAGATCTGAAAAGATGAGGGTTCTTCCCTTAAGAAACGGAGCATCCACCACTTGGAAAGCCGGTCCGCCAACAGGGACAGAAGCATAACCGAATAAAAAATCCTCCGGGTCGTCTTACCCTCCGCTTTTCTCTTTCTCGTTCTGGCATTTTATGCAAAATTTTGCATAGGGAAGCGCTTTCAACCGGGATGCGGGGATCTTCTTGCCGCATTCTTCACAGGTTCCATACTTGTTCTTTGTCATTTTTTCTATGGCCCTGTCTATCTTGTCAAGAATCTTCCTTTCAGCATCCGAAATATCTATGTCCAGCCCCTTCTCAAACTCATCGGTACCGTGGTCGGCTATATGGGTCGGGATCCCCTTTTCTCCATTTCCTATGCCTTCCTTAAGATATCCGAGGTTGCTGTAGATTCTCTCTTTTTCCCTGTTAAGCAGCTCCATGTAATATTTTTTCTCTTTTCTGTCCATCTTTAACCGCCCTCCTCAAGCTTGCGCCTGTTCCTGCTGCTCTTCCTCTTTTGACACCAGAGCCATATCCATTATGGTATCGCCGGAGGCAAGATTGATAAGCTTGACTCCCTGTGTATTCCTGCCGACCGCCCTCGCATCCTCCGCGTTCATTCTTATGACCACGCCCGCCTTCGTAATGAGTATTATTTCATCCCCCGGCTTGACCGCCTTGACCCCCACGACATAGCCGTTTCGGCCGCCGGTCTGGATATCTATAATCCCTTTGCCGCCCCTGTGCTGTTTCCGGTAGCGGTAAATCATCGTCCTCTTGCCGAATCCCTTCGTGGTTGAGGTAAATAGGGATTTTTCCTTTTCATCCTCCTGGAAAATCTCGCATCCCACGACCTCATCCTCTTTCTTCTTGAACCGTATGCCTATGACGCCGATGGAGACCCTTCCCACCGCGGAAATCTCCTTCTCTGTGAATCTTATGCCCAGTCCGTACTTTGTGCTCAAGACCACGTCCTGGTTGCCGTCGGTGAGCCTTACCTCTATGAGCCGGTCGTTCTCCCTCAAATTGATTCCCTTGATGCCGCCCTTCCTCGGCCTGCTGTAGGCGCTCAATGCCGTCTTCTTGACTATCCCGTTTTTCGTCAGCATAAGAAGGAACTTGTCCTCGGCAAATTCCTTTACCGGAATAACCGCGGCTATCCGCTCTCCGGGATCTATCCTCAACAGGTTGACTATGGGCTTGCCCTTTGCGTTCCTTCCCGCGTCCGGTATGAGATAACCCCTCAACCAGTGCACCGTGCCCTTTTCCGTAAAAAAGAGTATCGTATCAATAGTGGAGCAGATGAAGAGGTGCTTAACGTAGTCCTCTTCCTTGGTCTTCACACCCACCAGTCCCTTCCCGCCGCGGCGCTGCCTCCTGTAAAGGTCAAGAGAGCTGCGCTTTATGTATCCCTCCGAAGAAACAACAACCATGATATCTTCGGGATGCACGAGGTCCAGCTCGTCAAAATCCTCAACGGAGCCGACTATCTCGGTTCTCCGCTTGTCCCCGAAT
>CAYQXZ010000033.1:0-8877 GCA_964421645.1 uncultured bacterium | reverse complement strand
CTCGTCAAAATCCTCAACGGAGCCGACTATCTCGGTTCTCCGCTTGTCCCCGAATCTCTTCTTGATCTCGGCGAGTTCGCCCTTTATTATTCCCTTGACTTTCTCGGGATTGGAGAGTATCTCCTTCAGTTCCTTTATGAGCTTTTTCAGTTCCTCCTTCTCCTGCAGTATCTTCTCCCGCTCCAGGCCGGTCAACCTGGCAAGAGGCATGGCCAGCACCGCCTGCGCCTGCTTCTCGCTCATCTTGAATTTCGCCATCAGTGAAGCGCGTGCCTCGTCAACGGTCTTGGATTCCCTGATAAGTTTTATCACCTTATCAAGGTTATCCAGCGCTATTATAAGCCCTGAAACGATGTGATCCCGTTCTTCCGCTTTGCGCAGGTCGTATGCCGCCCGCCTCAAGACTATCTCCTTCCTGTGGTCAAGGAAAAGCTGGAGCAGCTGCTTTATGTTAAGGAGCTTGGGCTGCTGGTTTGCAAGGGCAAGGTTGATTATACCGAAAGATGTCTGCAGCTGGGTATACTTGAAGAGCTGGTTTATTATGATGTCCGCATTCTCGCCTCTCTTGACCTCCAGCACCACCCGCATCCCTTCCTTGTCCGATTCATCCCTCACTTCGCTTATGCCGCTTATCTTGCTTTCTCCTATGAGACTGGCGATCTGTTCCACAAGGCGCGCCTTGTTCACCTCATAAGGGAGTTCGTTTATGACAATGGTTTCCCTTCCCTTGCTGTCTTCCTCCACCTCAACCCGGCCTCTTATCGTGATTATTCCTTTGCCGGTTGTATACGCGCTTTTTATTCCGTCCCTGCCGCAGATTGTGGCGCCCGTGGGGAAATCCGGGCCGGGCAGAACCTTCATAATCTCCTCAATGGTCATGTCCGGGTTGCCGATGAGCTCCGTCAGCGCATCAACTACCTCTCCCAGGTTATGGGGCGGCATGTTGGTCGCCATACCCACGGCTATGCCTGAAGAGCCGTTTATAAGAAGGTTGGGCACCCGGCTTGGCAGAACTACGGGCTCAAGCAGGGATTCGTCAAAATTGGGCATGAAATCAACGGTATCTTTCTCTATGTCCGCCAGCAACTCCATCGCGATCGGAGTGAGACGGGCTTCCGTGTATCTCATTGCGGCAGGAGGGTCTCCGTCAATTGAACCGAAGTTTCCCTGCCCGTTAATAAGTGGGTAGCGCAGGGAAAATTCCTGCGTCATTCTCGCTATGGACTCATATATCGCCGCATCCCCGTGGGGATGGTATTTACCCATTACTTCTCCGACTATTCTCGCGGACTTCTTGAACGGCTTTCCGGGTTCCACGCCCAGTTCCAGCATTCCGTAGAGTATCCTCCTGTGAACTGGCTTGAGCCCGTCCCTGGAATCAGGTAACGCCCTGCCCACGATAACGCTCATCGCGTAGTCAATGTACGACCCTCTCATCTCCTCTTCCACGCCTACCGGTACTATTCTCTCCTCTTCTCCCATTCTTCCTTCTCCTGTTGTGCTCCATAACTACCAAGATAAGTTCGCAGAGAAGAAATCATCTTGGTCTAGATGTCAAGATTCTTTACTTCCTTTGCAAACTTCTCAATAAAATCCCTTCTCGGTTCCACCGCTTCTCCCATGAGAACGGTAAATATCTCCTCCGCCTTCACCACATCCTCAAGAGTGACTTTCTTCATCCTCCTGGTGCCCGGGTCCATCGTGGTTTCCCATAGCTGCAGGGGATTCATTTCCCCGAGACCCTTGTACCTCTGCACCGACAATCCCTTCTTACCCTTGCTCTTGAGGGCTTCATACAATTCAATGAAACTGTATTTTTCCTTCCTGCCGTCTCCATCTTCCAGTACGAAGATCTTGTCCGAGGGCAGGTCCATCTCTATCCCGTTTTCCTCAAGCCGTTTGAGTATCTTTTCAATATCCCTCCCCTCGTAAATCTCTACCAGCTTGTAATTCGCATCACCGTTGGAGAACAGGTCCACCTGATCCTTGTTCTGCTTCTCTATGAATCTGGAAAGTTCCTTGTCCGTCGGGAAGAATTCCTCCTTGTCTCCGTATTTCATCCAGTAAAGCGGAATGATCTTTTTCGCCTTCCGGTACTTGAAAACGCTGTCCAGGCTGATACCCTTGTTTTCCAGGCTCTTATGGATTTCGTTGAGCCTTTTGCTCAAGGTTCCAAGTTTTACCGCGCTGTCGTTTCCCGCGGGTTCGGGTTTGCCATTCTTCTGCACCATCAGGGAGACATTTTCCTTCGCTATCTGGATGAGCATCCTGTCCATCTCCACCTCTGTATCCACGTAGGTCTCTTTTTTCCCCTTCTTGACCTTGTATAGCGGCGGCTGGGCGATATAAATGTATCCCTGCTTGATAAGCTCGGTCATCTGCCTGTAGAAGAACGTGAGCAGGAGCGTTCTTATGTGCGCTCCGTCCACGTCTGCATCCGCCATGATTATAATCTTTCTATACCTTGCCTTCGTTACGTCAAACTCCTCTCCCACGCCTCCGCCTATGGCTCCTATCATCATCCTGACTTCCTCGTTGCTCAAGACTTTTTCAATGGGCGCCTTTTCTGCATTGATAATCTTGCCGCGCAGGGGAAGAATTGCCTGGAAGAACCTGTCCCTTCCCTGTTTCGCGCTGCCTCCCGCGGAATCTCCCTCAACTATGAAGATCTCTCTTTTCTCGGGTTCCTTCACCGTGCAATCTGCAAGCTTGCCGGGCAGGGCTCCTGTTTCCGAGAGTTTCTTCCGCGTCAGTTCCCTTGCCTTCCTCGCCGCATCCCTCGCCTTGGCGGTCACAATGCACTTGTTGATAATCTCTCTTGCCGGTTCAGGGTTTTCCTCAAGGAAGGTTACCACCTGTTCCGACGTTATCCCTTCCACCAGGAACCTTATTTTGGAGTTGCCCAGTTTCGTCTTTGTCTGCCCTTCAAACTGCGGCTCGGCTATTTTCACGCTTACAACTGCTGTCAATCCTTCCCTGATATCCTCGCCGGCAAGCGGGTTCTCAGTCAGAAATCCGTTATTCTTTCCGTACTCGTTTATGGCACGGGTCAGCCCTCCCCTGAATCCTGCTATGTGGGTTCCGCCCTCTTTCGTATTGACGTTGTTTGCAAACGAAAGGACGGTTTCGCTGTAACCGTCGTTATACTGGAATGCCACCTCCACTTCACCTTCCCCCTCCTCTTTCTTGAAATAAAGAGGCCTGGGAAAAAGAACCTTCTTGTTCTTGTTCAGGTGCTCAACAAAAGAAATCAGCCCGCCGTCATATTTGTATTCTTCCTTCAGGTTCTTTCTTTCATCCTCAAACAGTATCCTCACACCGGCATTCAGGAAAGCCAGTTCCTTTACCCTCCCGGAGAGAATACTGTCGTCAAAATCCAGGGTTTCAAAAACCTCCTCATCCGGTTTGAAGGTAACCTTTGTGCCCGTGGTCTTGGTCTTCCCTATCGGCGTCACCTCGGTTACGGGTTTTCCTCTTTCGTACCTCTGGTGGTATACCTTGCCGTCCCTCTTGACCTCCACCTCCAGCCATTCGGACAGCGCATTGACGACCGAAACTCCCACGCCGTGCAGTCCTCCGGATACCCTGTATGCCTTCTTGTCAAACTTGCCGCCGGCATGCAGTACCGTCATGATGACTTCAAGTGCCGGCCGTTTTTCGGTCTTGTGGATGTCAACCGGCACGCCCCTGCCGTTGTCCAATACGCTGACGCTTCCGTCCGCATGCACAATGACGCTGATCTCGTTGCAGAAACCCGCCATTGCTTCATCTATGCTGTTGTCTATAACCTCGTATGCGAGGTGGTGCAAACCGGAGATGGCAGTATCTCCGATGTACATTGCAGGTCTTTTTCTTACCGCTTCAATTCCGCCCAGCACCTGTATGGTGGTCGCATCGTATTTCTGTGTACTTCTGTTGTCCATTTTTACTCACTCTCCCGATAGTTTAAGATAAACGACATATAATATCCTTTTTCCCGTCCCCTGTCAAACTGCTTTTGAGCACTTGCTCTTGTACCTGTAATGGGATAAAATAGGGCCATGGAAGAAGACCTTGGAAGGACGTACGACGCCATACATTATTATAAGGATATAAACCCGCGTTCATACCAGCTGCTGGGATATCTCGGATACAACAAGGAGACTGAATTTGAGAGTTCGCACGGCAGGTGGACCGTATACACCAAGAAGGAATTCTCCTTTCCTTATTTTAACACCGAATATTCTTCTCCGGTAAACAGGTTCGCCGCCGTATACAGGGGTAACGACAACAAGACTTTGCTGGTTTACGGTTCCTTTGAGGCACAGAATACCGATGAGATCAGGCAAAACCTGCTTGTGCTGGCTAATACGCTTCTGGCGCCCGTGGACAGATTTCTCGGCATCCCTGTGAGGCTGACGGAAGAAAACGCGCAGGACTACGGGTACCTCCGCGGGGTGAGTCTGGGCATAGTACTTATCATTGCCGATTTTGTATACTCATGGACATTCAAGCTGAACGAAGGTATCCTGACAGGATTCATTGAGTACATAAAGAGGGTATACGACGGCAATCCTGCCCTGGGAAACTCAATAGGATTTGCATGGACCGGACTGTATTTCGGCCTTCCCCTGATCGTCATGCCGATACTCTACGGGAACTATTGTGTCAGAAGGGCGGCCCGGGTAAGACAGAAGAGGCTCCAGAAAATAGAACGCCTGCTCACGGGATATGAATTCGGCATAAATGCCGAGAAGGCCCTTGAGGAAGAGCTTGCCACTATAATTGACGAGAAGAAGAAAGCGGTCATATACGAAGAGATAATGACGGTAAGCAAGAACCTGAACAGGGAAGATTTTGAAACGCTTTACATCAGGATAAGAGAGGGTTTTCTGTCGCCCGATGCCCTGCTCAACTTCATAGCGGATGTCAGGGAACTTGCCGGAGAAGACCTGCCTTTTGAGAAGTTCGTGGAGATTGTCGCAAAATACCAGAAAGCAGACCTGGTAACAGAACTGGGCATCAAACCTTTATAGTTTCACAAAGACGCCCATGCCCTCCATGTGCGTGGTATGCGGAAAGAAATCCGCACAGTAGAGTTTCTTCAACCGGTATCCCCCTGCTTTAAGTTCCGCCGAATCCCTGGCAAAGGCGGCAGGGTTGCATGAAACGTAGATTATCGCCGGAGAATCAACCGCAAGGACGTTTTTCAGCGCTTTGCCGCTCAATCCTGCACGCGGCGGGTCAACAATCACAACGCCGGCATCTCTGCCGACAGAAGAGTCCCCTTTCAGAACATCCTCCACGTATCCCCGGTAAAATCGGCAATTGGCTATCCTGTTCAGTTTGCAGTTTTCCTCCGCGTTGTTGATGTTTGCCTGCTCCGAGTCTACCCCGGTCACCTCGCCTGCCCATCCGGACAGGAATATTTCAATCGCACCCGTGCCGCAATACAATCCGAGAACCTTTCTGTTCCCTGCCGCCAATTCTTTTACATTCTCTCCTATCTTTCCGTAGAGGACTTGCGCCGCGCGCGTGTTTGGCTGGAAGAATGACTGCGGGTATATCCTGAATTTCAAATCTTCCATCCTTTCCTCTATGTACTGCCTGCCGTAAAGGTGGTGCTTTTTTTCAAAGGACACAACATCCGATACCCGGTCGTTTTCCACCCACCAGAGGCTATGCACTTTTTCTTTCAGCCCTGCGGCAAGTCCTGTCATGTCGGGGATTTGCCCGCTTTTCGTCACAAGTATCGCCATCAGCTCACCGGTATTCTTCCCCTCCCTCAAGACAAGGTGCCTGAAAAACCCCTTGCCCGACCGGGGATCATAGGCTCCCAGTTCTGTCTCCTGTGCAAGTTCAAGGAAAACCGGAAAAATCTCCTTTACGGCACGGCTGAATATCAGGCACTCCCTCAACGGTACGTTCTCCCTGTTGTAAACGGTAAACGGCGAACTTCGCTCCCTCAACCCGAGCGACACCCGGCCGCCGTCAGCACCGAATGCAAACTCCATCTTGCTCCTGTAATAAAACGTATCCGGGGAATGAATGATGGGATGCACCTCAACGCCTTCCGCGTCAATTCCCCCTATGCGCCGGAGAGTCGTCAGGAAATAGCGTTCTTTCAACTCGGTCTGTTTTTCATATTTCAGGTCCTGGAAGGCGCATCCGCCGCAGGTTCCGAAGTGCGGGCATGCCGGTTCGGTTCTGTATGGAGACGGCTGAACGACTGAGGCGACCTCGCCGTAGGAGTAATTCCTTGATTTTTTGTCAATGAGCCGAACCTTCACCCTGTCCCCGTACACTGCGCCCGGAATGAATACAACCTTCCCCTCCGTCCTGCCCACCGCCCACTTTTTGGGAAATGCTACATCCGTTATCTCTGTCTCAACTTCGGGAAGCAGAAACCTGTCCAGAAGCTTCTTCAGCCTGTTGACAGGCAGTCCCACGATGTTGTCATAATCTCCCTTGATTTTTTCCACGAACCTGTCTCCGATTTCCTGTATGGCATATGCCCCCGCCTTATCCATGTACTCGTTCTTTGACAGGTATTCCTCAATCTCCTCTTCGGTCAGATTCCTGAACTGTACCCGGGAAATTTCGTAACCGGTAAGTAATCTGTCATCCTCCTTCTTGTAGATCGCCAGCCCTGTTATGACCTTATGCTTCGTGCCGGAGAGCAACCCCAGTGTTCTTTTAGCGTCATCACGATCTTTCGGCTTGCCTATTATCTCCCTGTCCAGCGCAACGACGGTGTCCGCGCCTATGATAATATCCTGCGGATGCCGGCTGCCCACATCCTTTGCCTTCAGCACCGCGGCTTCCACCGCAAACCTCACGGGGTCGGTTTCTTTAACAGCACTTTCTTCCACGCTGCCGGCAACCACGGTGAAATCTTCCGTGATACGCTTGAGCAGCTCCATTCGCCTCGGTGACTTTGACGCCAGTATTATTCCCATATCTTTCTCTCTAATCCTCTTATTATACATCACGCACTATCCGGACAGTTTCTGAAGCGGGTGTGAAGCGCCGAAAGAGCTTGGTCCCCGGCGTATTACTGCGGGGTCGTGAGGCGATTCTCCAAGTGCAGGCCGACCGCTGGAGTCGGCCAAACGTCCCTTGCGAAGAAAGCTGTCCGGATAAAGTGCGGGACATTTTCCCGTCTGAAGAAAGCCGGTCGGTGATGCGGCTAACAGCAGATTCAATTCGGTATCAGCTGTTTGGGAAGACGGTCTGTTCCTTACTCTTCAATCCTTCCATCCTGCCCATCAGAACATCTTTCATCTCATTGAACTGTGTCATGTATTTCTTGTCAAGCGGATAGGACGGCGGCATCTTCAGCGCAAGGAAGTTGAGGAACCTGCCGCCCTTCTGGATACGGAAGTCCAGGTGCGGTCCTGTTGCAACGCCCGTAGCTCCCACGAAACCTATGACCTGCCCTTTTCTCACCCTCGCACCTCTTCTTACCCCTTTGGCTATCCTTGACAGGTGCCCGTACCAGGAGGTATAGCCGTTGGGATGCCTGACTATCACAGCAATGCCCAGACCGCCTCTCCTTCCGGCAAATATGACGCTCCCGTCTCCGATTGAAGAGATAGGAGTGCCTCTCTGCGCGGCATAGTCTATGCCCAGATGCGGACGGTATACCCTCCGGATTGGATGCAGCCTTCTGTAAGAAAAATAAGACGATATTCTCCTGTAGTTCAGGGGCGCCCGGAGGAAGGCGGACTCAACGCTTTTTCCTTTCTCGTCGTAGTAGCCGGCCTTGCCTTCGGGCGTCTCAAAATAGAATGCATAATGGGTTTCTTCCCCGGCGCTGTAAGATGCAGCGCATATATGTTCATCCTTGAGAACGTTCCCCTTCCTGTCAAAGTAGGATTCCCACAAAATATTGAAAGTATCTCCGGTGCGACAGTCCGTGAAGAAATCAACCTTTGAAGCAAAAATCTCCGCAAATTGTATTATCGTCTCCGGGTTCACGTTGACGTTGGTCATGCTCTCGTACAGTGAGCTCATTATCTCCCCGCGAACCCCCCGCATCATCTTTTCCGCTTCTATCTTGAGTGCGGACGCCAGGTAAGCATTTTCTTCGCTTTTGAACTCCACAACATAGTAGTCAATCGGCCCGTCGTAGTATATGAATTTCCTGAACGCTCCCGCCTTGTCAAAATACAATTCCCACCTGTCATCTATATTACATCTCCTGACATCAAAGACTTTTTTCAATTCAGCTGTTATCATGGGTACCTGTTCCGCAGGGATATTCTGGGCGGCAAGCACATCTCCCAGCACGTCTCCTTCGGAGACGACTCCTTCAACGACCTGGTACCTCGGCTTAAAGTTCAGAAAAGAACCGTCGCTTTTTCTTCTGATGAGCGCAAAAGGAAGGAACACTATCAAGGTGAGCAACACAACAAGAAAAATTCTTCTTTTCACCATAAACCTCCCTGTACTGTATTGCCCCCTCCATCTCTATCACAATGAGGGATTATGACTTTTATTCCAGAAGAACCGAGGCCATGCAGGCGCAGGCATTGCCGGCGCCGATTTCACCCAGTCCTTCAAACGTTTTTGCCTTCAGCCCGATCCTTCCCTTTTCAATTCCAAGCATCCCGGATAATTTTTCCTTTATCGTTTCGTAGAAAGGCAGCAGTTTCGGCCTTTCGCATATGACTACAATATCCACATTATTTATGCGGCTTTTTTCCTGCTGCATTACCCGTAGTGCCTTTTCAAGAATCTTACTGCTGTCAATACCCTTTATACCGGCGTCGGTATCAGAAAAGAAGGTACCTATGTCAGGTTTTCCAAGCGCCCCGAGAATTGCATCGCTCAAAGCATGGAGAAGAACGTCCCCGTCGCTGTGCCCCAGCAGGCCCTTCTCAAAAGGTATGTGCA
>CAYQXZ010000032.1:0-15686 GCA_964421645.1 uncultured bacterium | reverse complement strand
TGGAACGTTTCAGGGCAAGCTCCGCGCGTGCTTTCTTTTCCTTCTCCTTGCGGAGTCTGTCTTCTTCCCTTGCCTTCAGATCTTCAAGTTTTCGGCGGTTTTTTTCCTCATTCCTGCGCTCTGCCGCTTCCCTGTTCCTTGCAATCGCTTCCTCTTTCCTTTTTCTTTTCTCATCAAGTTTCTTTTGCTTCTCCTGCTGCAAGGCAAGGGCGTTCTTCCTTCTCAACTCCTCTTTCTGCGCGGCAATCTCGGCAAGTTTTTCTCTTCTTTTTTTCCTGCGGTTGCTGCCGTTAATGTAGGTCTTTTCAACTTCCTTGGGCTTTTCTTCCTTCTTCTGATAGGGTGCCGTTATGTTCTTGTTTTCCTTGAGCGGATTTTTTTCAGGCGCTTGAGCGGACAAAATCCTCGTTCTTTTCTTCTCAATAAATTTCATCATCTGTTTTCTGCGCTCTTCCCTCATCATGTCCGCTTTGTTTTTCCTGTCTTTCATCATTTATCCTTCCGATTTCTTGTAGCTCTTGAGCATCACCGCATTGACTCCGATTTCCACCCCGTAAAGTCCTCTGCTTGCCCGTGTCACCGCAAAATTCTTCAGGACAAAATAGGACGACGGATTCTCAATGTATTTCAGGAACCTGACGATTTCATTGCTCCTTCCCGCTATCTTCAGCTTAAGTGGAAGAATCTGGTAGAAAGCAACCTGCTGCGGGACTCCCGGAGCGATATTCTCTATGGTTGTGACTCCGGAATCAATGACGAGATTTATCAGATCCTTGACAACCTCAAACTGCAAAGTCAGCGTAGAGATCTGCTCCTGTGGAACAAGTCCCGTTGAGGGGAAGGGAAGAGAAGCTGGAATCGTCACCCTTCTCTTGTTCGCCTTCTTGTAAAGACGGTCTTCGGAAAAATACAGGAATTCCTTAAACTCCACCGATGGATACAGCGTAAACTCCGGAATTACCGGATAGGTTGTGGAAAAATTGTTCATATAGAAATCAAATTCCTTGTTCAGGAAGTCTTTTTCTTTCGTCAGTCTTGCTATAAGCTCCGGAGAAGGAGCGTTCTCTTTTTCCTTTTCGTATTGTGCAACCTCGCTGTGTTTTGTTTTAATTTCTTGTTCAATTTTCTTGATTTCAAGCCTCATGTTTTTATTCATGAACTGCCCCGCAACGATGATACCAATAACCAGCAGCAATGAGAGCAACAGTGAATACTTCTTAAGAAGACTCTTGATCTTTTTCATTTTAGTTCAAGCAACAGAGAAAACTCCAGCTTTTCGTTCTCGGAATTGACTTCGCACGAATTTATGGTTACCTTAGACAGGAAATCAAGTTTCGACAGCTCGTTGACGAACTGCTTGAAATCGTTAAATGCCGTCTTTATGTCCGTTATTACGACCTCGCCGTTCAGTGTGAAGGCCTTTTCGGCCTCCGTGGTCACCTCGGCGGGCGCTCCGGCAGGAGCGGCCGGTTGCGGAACCCCGGCGGGCGGCGGAACTTCGGGAGGCGGAGGGGCACCGGGAGGCACAGGCCCACCCGGAGGAGCAGCCTCGGGCTGGGCTTGAGCAACCGGCGAAGCGGCAGCTGCTGCCTGCCCGGGGAAGAACGAGATTATGTATATCCTGCTGCTGGGTAGAGAATCGCCGAGAGCGATTATCCTGCGCAGCCATACGGCTTTTTCGTCAATCACGCCTTTTATAATTCCCCCCCTGTCTTTTAATTCTCCTATCTCTCCACGCAGTTTTTCAACATCAGGCTTAAATTTTTCATACTGCTGGAGAGAAAGCTGTATCTCGTTCAACAGACCGTTAAGCATTGCCTTTTCCTGATTAAAAAAGAGCGTCGGCGTTATTGCTATGAGCCCTGCCATTATGGCAGAGAGATAGATATACGGACGGTTCTGCTTGAATTCCCTCACTCTTTCAATTTCTTCGGGCAGTATGTCAAGATTAACAAACGTTCTGCCTATCCTCCTCAACGAGATTCCTGTCAGAACGGTAAACTCAATCTCACGTTCTTTAAGGTAGGCATAGTCTTCGTCCAGATCCACATTTGACAGAGGCTGGAAATAGTACGTGTTTATCCTGGCCTTATCCTGTAAAAACTCCTTGAATCCCTTCAGCAAAACACTCCTGCCGCAGAGATATATCTCCTCTACCTCCGGGCCTTTCTGTGTGAATCTCCAGTAGTCTATGGAGTTCTGTATTTCAGTATGCAGGTTTTCAACGTTCGGTATTACTACAGGAAGTTCCATCCCCTTCACAATCTTCTTCTGCTCTCCTTCGGCAAAGGAGAGAGAGTCGGCTTCGGATATGGCGCTTGTTACGGTATCGCCGGATGTGGTAAGCGACCGAATCAGCAGTTTCTCCTTGTGGTTGATAATAAGATTTGAAGAACTTGCCCCTATTTCCAGGATAGCCTGGCATTTTTCATAGGAGAACTGTGCGGAAAACATGAAAGAATTGAGAATTGCGAAAAGATCCGTATCAAGGAAAAGCGGGTCAACTCCCAGGCCGTGTATACGGGACAGGAAATCGGTTATCAGGTCTTTTTTTACCGCGCCCAGAAGTATGTTGAAACTTTGAGGGGTTTCGCTCAAAATCTGGAACTTCCATTCCACCATTTCCAGGGGGAACGGTATCTGCTGCTGAACTTCATATTTTAATATGTCTTTAAGTTTCTTTATCGGAACTTTCGGAACGGCAAGCGTTCTCACCAGGACTCCCCTGCCGGGAAGTGATGCATAGAACGCTTTTGCGGGCTGGCTTCTTATGAAATTTTTTCCTTCCGACCTGATAAAGTCATCCCGCTCTTCAGGGGATACCGGAACGTTTAATTCATCATAATAATTTAACCTCGCCCTGTGCCCGGAACTCTCAATATCACACACTCTTATCCTGGTACTTCCGATATCCAGCGCCAGAGTCTTTTTACCGCCTATTCTCATAAATATACCTCGTTACGTTGCCGGAACTCCAAACACTGCCTTGCCAGGAAAAAAAGTTGCGGGGGACCGATTTGAACGGCCGACCTCCAGGTTATGGGCCTGGCGAGCTACCACTGCTCCACCCCGCAAAAAATTAAACGGATTTATATTTTATAATACCATCCTAAGCCTTGTCAAGATTTTTCAGCTCTTCCGCAACTCTTTTCTCAAGGAGCACAAGCTTACTCCTTATTTTGTCCAGCCTGCCGGCTTCCCTGCCGGAAGCTCTTTCCATACAGCTTATCTCCTCCTTTAACTCTATTATGTAGAGCACGAGAATATCTATTTTATCAAGTGCCGGGTACTCGTAAGTCAGGTTATTTAGCCGTTTTACAATCTCCCCGTTTATCTTCCCTATTTCATCCGCATCCAGAGATGACTGTATCTGATATTTTTTTCCTAATATTTCAAACGTCTGCATTTTCCCCCCGGAGTCTCCCTTTCAGATTACCGCAAACGGCTTTCACAATTTTTTCGCAAAATCCGGAGACTTCCTCATTTTCCGGGGTTCTGTCCGGAAATCTGAATATTACCGAGAAACTTACGCTTATACTGCCTTTCGGAATGTTTGAGCCCTTATACAGGTCAAAAAACTCCACCTTTTCTGCAGGCAGATTCAGAGATATCACGAGGTTCTCTATCTCACGCCAGGTAATCCCTTCGGGAAAGACAAAAGAAAAATCCCTAACTGAAGAAGGATATCTCGGCAATTCCCTGAAGCTTACGTCCGCAGGAAACATCTTATCTATTAAGCTCTCCAGGAATATCTCGGCGGCAAATATCCTTTCATTTTTCATGTCATACGCCGTCTTCATGCTTTCCGGAATCATGAATATATGCCCAATCTTCATCTCCCCAACCTGAACGTCAAGATTCTCTTCTCCGAAAGAATCATCCGTCCGCATCTCGCAGACAACATCCTTGAGCCCGCTCTTTTCAAGCAGTTTCTCAATTCTGCCCTTCAGGCTCAAGAAATCTCCGGAATTAACGGTAACGAACGACAGATTATATTTTTCCCCAAATGATTTTTTTCCATTATGATATATCTTCCCGAGCTCAAAAATGTCAAGACGCTTAACTTCATGATTTATGTTGAAAGCCGCGTTCTCCAGCATCTCGGGTATGAGACTGGTCCGCAGAAAACCGAGATTAGCCGACAGCGGATTCTCAATTTCTGCCGGAACTGTCATTGCTGCAATCTCCGCGTTTTCCCTTGAGGTAAGCCCCATATTTATGACCTCGGTAAATCCCAATTTCACTGCGGTGTCCTTTACCTTCTCAAGAACATGGATTTCTTTTGATGACGGCGTCGGTGTCAAACAGGTGCAGGGAAGTTCGGAAGGAACTTCCGCGTATTTCCTGTACTTGACTATTTCTTCAATGACATCAACGTCTTCCCTTATGTCTTTCCTGTAGGGAGGCGGGCATACATCATATTCTCCGCCTTTTGTCTTTACGGTGAAATTCAATTTTTTCAGAACGCCGCTTATAAACTTCTTTTCTATTTTCAGACCCGCAACCCGGGCAATTCTGCGGGTGTCAAGTCTTATGTCTTCCGCCCTTTCTTCAATCTCCCCCTCTTCCGTCAGAGGACCGATATCTCCTCCCGTTATTTCACTTATAAGACGTACGGTGCGCGCCATCCCGGTTCTGGACGCTTCCATATCCAATCCTCTCTCAAATCTCGCGGAAGCCTCAGTAGCAAGCCCCAGTCTCTTGCTGCCCCTGCGGACAATTACGGGATTGAAAACCGCGCTCTCTATGAGAATATTTGCCGTATTGCTCCTGACCTCGGAATTTTCACCTCCCATAATGCCTGCTATCGCAACAACCTTTCTATCATCGGCTATGACCATGACCCCTTCATCAAGATCCCTTTTCCTGCCGTCTATGGTAACGAGAGTCTCTCCCTTCTTAGCCCTTCTCACGGTTATGCCGCCTTCTATCCTGTCAAGGTCAAATATGTGCAGAGGCTGCCCGGTTTCAGCCATTACGTAGTTTGATATGTCCACGACGCTTAAACTGCTCCTGTATCCGAGCTTTTCAATGCTCTCCTTGAGCCATGCCGGATGCCCGGATGCGTCAATGTCTCTGACTATCCGGCACGAATAATAAAAGCAGTCGTTTTTATTCTCAATTCTGACAGGAAGTCTCTCCGAAATTTTTTCATCAAATCCCGTATCGGGAAGATTTACTCCGAAAGATGTGAAAGGCACCACTTCTCTTGCAACACCAACCAGGCTCAATAAATCACCCCTGTTAGCCGGAGTTTCAAGCTCCAGTATCGTATCATCGCCCGTCACCTCAACCACGGTTGGATTCAATCCCAGGAGTTCAAGATAACCGAGCAGTTCTTCCTTTTCCAGTTTTCCGTCAATATACCTGGATATGAGCTTATATGAGTATTTCATTTTTATTCAAACTGTCTGATGAACCTCAAATCGTTCTGATAAAAATATCTTATATCCGTGATCCCGAACTTTATTATTGCAAGGCGCTCAATCCCCATGCCGAAAGCAAATCCCGTGAACCTGCCGGCATCGTAACCGACGTTTCTGAAGACCTGCGGATGCACCATGCCGCACCCCAGCACCTCAATGTATCCGTTATTGTGACAGGTGGAACAGCCCTTTCCACCGCATATGTTGCAGGACATGCTGACCTCTGCGCTCGGTTCCGTAAAAGGAAAGTATGAGGGAGTGAATTTCACCTTGACGCTATCTCCAAACATCTGCGTTATAAAATGCGTGAGGATGCCCTTGAGGTGCGCAAAGCTTATTCCCTCGTCAACCATCAACCCTTCCATCTGGTGGAAAACCGGACTGTGAGTGGAATCAACATCATCCCTTCTGAAACACTTTCCCACCGCCACAACCCTCAAAGGAGGTTTTGTCTTCTCCATTATTCTTACCTGCACCGGGCTGGTATGCGTCCGCAGCAGAACCTTTTCTTTTTCACTGATATAAAAGGTATCCCACACGTCTTTGGCCGGATGTTCTGAGGGGATATTCAGCGCGGCAAAGTTGTAATAATCCGTCTCAATCTCCGGACCGGCCACTATTCCAAACCCCATCCTGGCAAAAATTTCCGTCATCTCTCTCGTAACCACCGTGACCGGATGCAGAGCACCGATTTCAGGAATCCTTCCGGGAAATGAAAGGTTGACTCCAGGTCCCTCTTTCTTGCCGGACTTATCCTTCCGCTCTTCGTAAAGCCGGCCAAGTTCGTTTTTCACTTCGTTAAGACGCGGGCCCGCCTCCCGTTTTTCCTCAACGGAGAGACCTCCAAAAACGGAGAACAGCCCGTTTATTTCACCTTTTCTTCCGAGGTACCTGGTCTTCCAGTTTTCCAGGCTCGCAGCGTCAGATACGCCGTCAAGTTCTGCCAGCGCCTTCCTGTGAACGTTTTCTATCTTCTCCGTTACCGCTTCATGCCCCATAAAGGTTCTGCCTCCTTATGTACTCCAACACTTCGTCGGGAAGTAAATATTTTACCGTTTTTTTGTCCCAAATACAATTCCTTATGTAGGACGAAGACATGCCAAGCAGAGGCATATCTATGAACCTGCATTCAAGAAAAGGTACTGACGGAATGCCTGCAGAGCCTTTGCGTTCTCTGGGAGCCACGAGGAAAATTGTCATTCTGACCAGTTCTTCGTATCTGTGCCATGATTTTATCTCACAGAGTGCGTCTTCCCCGGCTATGAAGAATATCTCCATGTGCGGATACATGCTCTTCACCAGGGAAATGGTATCATACGTATAGGAAGGTCTTCTCCTTTTTATTTCCATATCGGAGACTGTAAAATGCTTGTTGTCCTTGACCGCTATCTTCACCATTGCAAGGCGATGAACGGGCGGAGCGAAAACCTTCTGCTTGTGCGGGGGGATGCCTGAAGGAACGAACAAAACTCTTTCAAGCCCGAATTCTTCTCTCGCTTTCTCGGCAATTGCAAGGTGTCCGTTATGAACGGGATCAAATGTCCCGCCCATGACACCTATCTTCTTAGTTACGGATTTGTCCGCTTCCATAAATGAGATATTTGTATATAGTGAGTTCTTCCAGTCCCATGGGACCGCGCGCATGAATCTTGTCCGTGCTTATCCCGATTTCAGCGCCAAGGCCGAATTCCCCTCCATCGGTAAACCTTGTTGAGGCGTTATGATAAAGTGCGGCGGCGTCCACCTCTTTAAAAAACTTCTCCGCGGTCTGCCTGTTTTCGGTAATAATCGCTTCAGAATGCATGGTGCCGTAGCGATTTATGTGCGCTATTGCGGATTCAACTGAATCCACTATTTTGATTGACACTATCAGATCAAGATATTCCATCCCCCAGTCTTCTTCCGCAGCCGTTTTTATGTCTTTAAGAATCCTGACGGTCCTCTCACAGCCGCGCATTTCAACGTTTGCTTTTCTGAAAAGTTCAGCCATGTCGGGAAGGAAATCCTCCGCTATGTCCTTGTGAACCAGCAGGGTCTCCATGGCATTGCATGTGCCGGGCCTCTGGACCTTTGCATTGAATGATACGGTTAAAGCCATCTTTAAATCCGCGTCCCTGTCAACGTACGTATGACATACGCCCTTGTAATGTTTAATCACGGGTATCGTGCTGTAATTCACCACGGTTCTTATGAGTGATTCTCCTCCCCGCGGTATAACCAGATCTATGTATCCGTTTAACGAAAGGATGTATTTTACAGCTTTCCTTCCGCCGGTGGAAATCAGGTTCACCATGTCTCCGGGCAGGCCTGCGGAATTCAAGCTTCCCTTTATGATTTCTACAAGAATCCTGTTGGAATGTTTTGCCTCCTTGCCTCCCCGTAGAATAACACAGTTGCCTGACTTCAGGCATAATATGCTTGCCTCCACCGTGACGTCAGGCCTGGATTCATAAATAATCGCTATCACTCCTATCGGGGTTCTGACTTTCTCTATACGCAGGCCGTTCGGTCTGGTCGTTTCCCACATCTTCTGTCCTACCGGATCGGGAAGATTCTTCACGACCTCGGCCGCCTTTATCATTTTCTCTATTCGTTCATGAGTCAACGTCAGCCTGTCAACGAATACGGAAGAACATCCTTTCTTAACTGCAGTGTCTATATCCTTCCGGTTCGCCTTGATTATTCTTGAGGATTCCCTGTTCAATTCCTTCTGGAGGATTGACAGAAATTCATTCTTCCTGTCCGCGGAAAAATTCAGCGCATTGAAAGATTCTTTCCTGCTCCTTTGCACTGTCTCAAGAATTTTTTCTTTCCAGTCCACAGAAATCTCCTTCATTTGGGCACAAAGGCCGTCCCGACATCCTCGCCCATGAATGCCTTCTTTATGCTCCATGTCTTCTTTCCGTTCAAAACGACGCAGAATTTTCCTCTCTCCGTAACATGCTGCGCTGCGGCAACCTTACTCTTCATCCCTCCTATGCCTCTTCGTGATGTAGTACACATGACAGTTATTTTCTTAAGCTCGTCAAAATCCTCCACCATCCCTATCAGCCTGGTGTCCGAATGCTTCTTGGGATCGCCGACACACAGCCCGTCAACGTCTGTTACTATAACCAGCATATCCGCATCAAAAAGCTCCGCCACGAGGGCCGACAGTGTATCGTTATCTCCGACCCTTATTTCCTCAACCGCAACACTGTCATTCTCATTTATTATAGGAACAACCTTCAATTTCAGAAGTGTGTCTATGGTCTCCGTTGCATTCCTCTTTCTCTCCGGAATGGTAAAAATATCCCTCGTCAGGAGAATCTGTCCCACATTTATCCCTTCCTCCTTGAAAAGACGTTCATAGACCCGCATCAACCTGCTCTGACCGATACTTGCGGCGGCCTGAAGTTTGCTTATACTTGCAGGCCTTTCCTCCCATCCGAGCACCTGCATGCCCGCAACGATTGCTCCCGATGTAACTATGATTACCTCAATATTCCTTTCATCTATAAGGAAGCATATCTGTTCCACCAGGTGCTCAATAACCGAAAGGTCAAGCCGGTTGTTTTCCGAGGTCAGCACCTGCGTTCCTATCTTTATGACAACCCGATTGAGTTTATTAAATATCTTTTCTCTTTCCATCCAGTTCCTCTCTTATTTTCTTCAGGGCGTCAAGTCTTCCCGCCAGTTGTTCGTAATTGCCTTCTTTAAGCATTCTCTTCATCACCGACAGTTTTTTCTCAAATTCCGTGATCCAATGAATAAGGTTCTTCCTGTTAGCCATGAATATTTCTGCCCACAGTTCAGGATTACTCTTGCCTATTCTTGTCGTGTCAAGGAACCCGCTCCCGACGCAGCTGAACAGTCTCTCGTTATTCCGCCCGGCTTTTTCAATAAGAGAAACGAGAGAGAAGACCACGGCATGAGGCAGGTGGCTCGTAAGCGCAATAAGCCTGTCGTGTTCCTGAGGAGACATCATGACGGGTATCGCACCGAGCGACCTCCAGAAATCTCTTATCTTTGCCAGGTTCCCCTTCTTCGTGTGCCGTGAAGGAGTTATAACAACAAACCTGCCCTCAAAAAGATTCTCCCTTACCGCGTCTATACCGCTCTTCTCGGAACCAGCCATCGGGTGGGACCCCACGAAATTAGAATTCTTCCCCAGGATTGCCTCGGCGTCTCTAACCACGCCGTCCTTAACGCTGGCGGCATCTGTGACAAGGAGTGAAGGATTATTCCTTCTGACTTTCGCGAAATAGTCATTCATCACCCTTATGGGTGTCGCAATCACGAGCAGATCAAGGTCTCCAAGCCCCTTTTCAAAATTCAGGTAATATTGGTCTATGATGCCGCCCGTTTTTGCCTTTTCCAGCGTGGATCGCCTCCGGCTGAATCCGGTAACACGGCAGGCAATTCCTCTCCTCTTTACCTCCAGCGCCAGAGAACCGCCTATCAACCCCAGGCCCGCAATCCCGATGTTTCTGAATTTAAACATGGCTGCAGAAAGCTCCACTTACTTCTTGCTGTTGTTTTCAAAGAACCTTAATAGTTCCACCGGCATCGGGAAAAGTATTGTTGAGTTTTTCTCTGCGGCTATCTCCGTGGCGGTCTGCAGGAATCTCAACTGGACGGCGATCGGCTCGCTGGCAAGCACTTTTGCCGCCTCCATCAGTTTCTGGGATGCCTGGTATTCACCTTCCGCATTGATAACCCTTGCACGCCTGTCTCTTTCCACCTCCGCCTGTCTCGCCATGGAGCGCTTCATGGTTTCCGGCAGTTCCACTTCTTTTATTTCCACGATGCTGACTTTTATTCCCCAGGGATCGGTTTGTTCATCTATTATCTGCTGCAGCTGCTGGTTGACCGTATCCCTTTCCGAAAGTATCTGGTCAAGCTCAAACTGTCCTACAATACCGCGCAGGGTTGTCTGCGCAAGCTGCATTGTTGCCATATGGTAGTTTTCCACGGAAACCACGGATTTTGCAGGATCCATAACCCTGAACCATATGACTGCGTTCACCTTGATAGGTACATTGTCGCGCGTCATTACCTCCTGCGGAGTAACGTCAAAAGTCACCGTTCTCAAACTTATTTTTACCATTCTTTCAACCATCGGAAGGAGAAAGAAAAGACCCGGGCCCCTTGCCCCGACAAGTCTTCCCAGCCTGAAAATAACTCCTCTCTCATATTCATTCACTACCTTGATTGAATTAACCAGAAACATGAACACGATCACACCGATTATCAGTCCTGCTCCGCCCATTTTTCCTCCTTTTTTTCCTCTATAAACCTTAACACATTCCCCCGTCATCTGTCAATGTTAGTCCTCATCCGACACAGATTGAAATAAGCACTCATTTGACAGTTGCACCGTCAGATGTTTTCTAAAGCGGACGTCTGTTTGAAGAACTTCAAGTGTTTCAGACAGATTTAACAAGATAGTGGAGAATACTTTTGGCGGCTTTCCTGCCCATGCCCATGGCGCTTATGACAGTTGCCGCGCCTGTGGCAATATCTCCTCCGGCGTAGATTCCGGGTACGCTGGTTGCGCAGGTTTCAGGATCAACCGTTATATTTCCCCTGCGTCCGGTATTCAGTTTCCTGTATGTGGACGGAACCAGCGGGCTCGGATTCTGCCCTATCGCAACGATCACGGAATCCACTGGCAGGATTTCCTCCGTGCCAGGTACGGGCACCGGTCTTCGCCTGCCGCTCTCGTCAGGATCTCCCAGTCTGTTGTGTATCACCTTTATGCCCTTGACGTATCCTTTTTCATCGCCGGTTATCTCAAGCGGCTGAACGAGAAACACGAATTTTATTCCTTCTTCCTGCGCATGCTCGTACTCTTCCTTCCTGGCAGGCATTTCGTTTTCCGTTCTCCTGTAAAGAACGGTTACATCTCTTGCTCCCAGCCGGAGAGCAGATCTTGCGGAGTCCATTGCAACGTTGCCGCCGCCGATGACGGCAACCTTCTCACCCGTAGTGACAGGGGTGTCATACTCGGGAAAAAGGTATCCCTTCATAAGATTGACTCTTGTAAGAAACTCGTTTGCAGAATAAACCCGCAGAAAGTTTTCTCCCGGAATTTCCATGAAAGAAGGCAGGCCGGCTCCCGAGCCGACAAAGATCGCCTTGTACCCTGCCTCAAAGAGATCGTCAATGGTTAGCGTCCTGCCTATTATTATATCTGTCTTTATCTCAACACCGAGTTTTTTCAGCAGTTCTATCTCCCGGTTCACGATCTTCTTGGGCAGACGGAATTCGGGTATGCCGTAGGTCAGAACACCCCCCGGATTGTGTAAGGCCTCAAAAACCGTCACGCTCACGCCGCACTTTGCAAGCTCGGCGGCGCACGTGAGGCCTGCAGGTCCGGATCCCACTATCGCAACCTTTTTCCCGCTGACCGAACGGTTCACGGATACAGGACATGAAACATGCTGGCCGCCCCTGTCCGCAGCGTACCTCTCAAGCTTTCCTATTGCTACCGGCTGTCCTTTTTTTGCGAGCGTGCATAAGACCTCGCACTGCGTCTCCTGCGGACAGACCCTTCCGCATATCGCCGGCAGCAGGTTCGTGTCGTAAATGACATTGAGCGCCTTATCAAAATCTTTCTCGGTGATTTTCTTGATAAACCCGGGAATGTTTATCTCCACGGGACAGCCTTTCACACAGGGAGCCTTCTTGCATTGCAGACATCTTGACGCCTCAAGAAACGCCTGTTCCTCGGTATAGCCCCGGGCGACTTCGCTGAAATTTCTTATCCTTTCAGGGACGGGTTGTTTAGCGTCTTTTACGCGCTCTTTTCTTCTTTCATCTTTCATCTATGTGAACTCCGTTCTTGCTCGTGGTTATGTGTCTATTCCAGTTCCTGTTATCTTCCGAAGGATAATCCTTCCTGAAATGAGTACCCCTGCTTTCTTTACGCAGAGAAGCCGCTTTCGTTATGAGCATTGAAACAATCAGCATATTGAGAGTCTCAAAACCGGTTCTGTCCGAAAACTCCTTGAGAAATGCATACCTCGTCCAGTCCACAAGTCTGGCTTCAGCTTTTTCCAGATGTTCCCCTTCTCTTTCAATACCGACGTTTCTCCACATGAGACTTCTTATGGATCTCTTGAGGTCTTCCCTGTCTATGAGAATGTCAGCCTTCTGCGGAAACACATATTCTGTTTTGAATTTCGGCAGCTTCATCCCGTGCATTTCCAGAGATTTCCTGCCTGCCCGTGAGCCGAAAACGAGTCCTTCAAGGAGGGAATTGCTGGCAAGGCGGTTGGCCCCGTGAATACCGGTGCAGGCAACCTCTCCGCATGCCAGGAGGTTCTCTATGTTGGTTCTTCCCCACAGGTCCGTCCTGACACCACCCATGAAATAGTGAGCTGCAGGTCTTACCGGAATCATGTCTTTCTTCGGATTGACACCGTAATACCTGCAGAAATTGTATATCGTCGGGAATCTCTTTTTAAGGTCGCATTTTATTTCCCTCAAGTCAAGGTAAACGCAGTTGGCTCCCGTAAGTTTCATCTGATCTATTATTGCTCTTGTTACTATGTCCCTCGGTGCAAGTTCACCCGAAGGATGATAGTCCTGCATGAACCTTTCCCCCCTTAAGTTTTTGAGAAGTCCCCCCTCGCCCCTTACGCTTTCGGAAATCAGGAAACGCGGTGCGCCCGCCTGGTAAAACGTGGTGGGATGAAATTGATAAAACTCAAGATCTTCAAGCACCGCTCCGCAGCGATATGCCGCTGCTATTCCGTCTCCGGTTATGCCTGCCGGATTGGTGGTTTCCTGGAAAATGTTTCCCGCACCGCCGCTCGCAAGAATGAAAACCTTTGCCTTGAAAACAGAAAATCTTTTACTATTTTCGTCGTATATCAGTGCACCAACCACCCTGTTTTCCCTGACTATGAAATCAACGAGAAAATGCGAATGCAGGATTTTTATCTTCTTTTCAGAAGCAACTTTCCCATAGAGAAACTCCGCTATTCCTCTCCCGGTTGAGTCACCGTTTATATGAAGTATCCGTCTGCACGTATGCCCGCCCTCTCTCGTAAAATGTAATCCGTTCCTTTCCGTGTCAAAGGCAAGCCCCATGGAAATCAGGTCTCTGATCCTGTCAACGCCTTCCCGTACAAGAACCTCCACGGCTTCAGGATCTGCAAGACCGCAGCCGGTTATCAACGTATCTTCCATGTGTTTCTCTGGAGTATCCCCCTGGGCGATGGCTCCGGCGATTCCTCCCTGGGCGTTATAGGTACAGGTGTCCTCTATCCCGTTTTTATAAAGCACGGCCGTGTTGAAATCTTTCAGCTCAAGGGACGCAGTAAGACCTGCTATTCCTCCGCCGATGACGAGGAAATCAATTTCCTCGCAGGACAGTCTCTCGGAATTGAAGGAAACGAGAAAATCGGGTATCATTTTGAAATCCTGCCAAGCTGGTTTAATTTGTCCTTCCAGAATTTCTTTTCCGAATCGGAGGCATAGTCTATTATCAGTTTCCCGTTAAGGTGGTCAATCTCATGCTGGAAACACCTTGCCAGGATTCCGTCGGTCTCAATCAGAAATTCCTTGCCTTTTTCATCAAACGCTTTCAGGACAATCTTTCTTGCCCTTTGTATGGAGAAGAATATTCCCGGAAAACTCAAGCAGCCTTCGGTATCAATCTCTTTATTGTTTGCATCAATAATTTCAGGATTTATGGCAGTTATAATTCTATCCCTGCCGCTGTCAAGCGCGATAAAAACCCTCTTGAGGGTGCCCACCTGTGTGGCAGCCAGGCCGACGCCGCGTTCCTTCTTCAGCGTATCCGTCATGTTCCTTATCAGCCTGGCAACGTCCCTATCTATATCCCTGATTTCATCGGCTCTCTTCCTTAATACTCCATCGCCGTATATCCTTATCTTTTTTCTCATTGTTCAGGTGGTTTGTATCTTTGTGCCGAGATACTTCTCAACAGTTTTGATTGCGCAGTACTTACCGCACATCGTGCACACGTCTTTTTCGGCCGACTTGTATTTCCTGTAAAATTGATCAAATTTCGCAGGATTCATGGACAGTTTCCTCTCCTCCTGCCAATTTCTCTCCGTGCGCACCTTATCCATCTTATAGTCCCAGTCCTTCGCACCGGGAAGACCTTTTCCTATATCCGCAGCATGAGCCGCTATCTTTGCAGCAATAACGCCCTCAATTACATCTTCAAGTCCGGGCAGGGAAAGATGCTCGCTGGGAGTGACATAACAGATATAGTCCGCGCCGTGCCATCCCGCGATTGCCGCCCCGATCGCCGAGGTTATGTGATCGTAGCCCGGAGCAACGTCGGTGACCAGAGGACCGAGGACGTAGAACGGTGCTCCGCCGCATATCTTTTTCTGAAGTAGTATATTTGCCGGGATCTCATTTATGGGGATATGTCCCGGACCTTCAATGATAACCTGAATGTCATTCCTCCATGCGGTTCGTGTGAGCTCACCCAGTGTCAGCAATTCATCTATCTGGGAAGCATCGGTGGCATCGGCAAGTCCCCCGGGCCTCATCCCGTCTCCAAGGCTTAAAACAAGATCATACTTTCTCGCTATCTCCAGAACCCTGTCAAAATTTTCATATAACGGATTCTCCTTTCCCCTGGAAATCATCCAGCTGATGAGAAATGCCCCACCCCTGCTTACGACCATTGACTTTCTCGGATTCTTTCTCAACCTCTCAAGCGTGCTCATCGTTATTCCGCAATGCAGGGTCACAAAGGAAACTCCGTCCTGTGCGTGTTTTTCAATTACCTCAAAAATTTTGTCCGGCTCCATCTTTGCAAGAGCACCCTTTTCCTCTATTGATTCTATCGCCGCCTGATATATGGGAACGGTTCCCACCGGCACGGGACTCCGGTCAATGATGACTTCCCTTATTTTGTCAATATCTCCGCCGGTACTCAAGTCCATCACAGTATCCGCACCGTACTTGCAAACTGCCTTAAGCTTGTCAATTTCGGAACTTACGTCCGCAATATCCGGAGAAGTCCCGATGTTAGCATTGATCTTAGTCTTCAATCCTTCGCCGATACCCAGGCAGGTATTTTTATGCTTCAGGATTATCGCCCTGCCCTCGGCAACCTTTTCCGAAAGCCTGACGGGATCAATTTTTTCTCTACCTGCCACGTATCTGACACACCTGTTCACGATTCCCTTTGCGGCCGCCTGTCTTTCCAGCATCATTAATCACCTCAATGTTTTATTCCAGAATAGCTCCGGTATTTGCCGATTTTACCATCTTTGCATATCTTGA
>CAYQXZ010000031.1:0-15733 GCA_964421645.1 uncultured bacterium | reverse complement strand
TCGCCTGCGCTATGGATTTCCTTGTTCCGTTTATCAGTTCGCCTATCACAATCATTTTCTATCTCCATTAAACACGGGCAATAATGTATAACTTTCACA
This sequence comes from uncultured bacterium, assembly GCA_964421645.1. Taxonomy (GTDB): domain Bacteria; phylum Ratteibacteria; class UBA8468; order B48-G9; family JAFGKM01; genus JAFGKM01. The sequence goes on along the minus strand of CAYQXZ010000031.1, from coordinate 15,634 downwards.
ACCCTTTGTCAAATCAACCCGCACATGTCTTATCCCAGCCAGGCATCAAGGTTTTCCTGAACGAAAGCATCGTCCCTCAAATGCGGGTAACTGCGGTATATCCTGTCTATCTCCCCTTTCTGCCCGGGTGAGAGGGTCTCCGCCGGGTTGATACACCATGTTCCTTCCAGCAGTCCCGCCCTTCTCAATACCTCGTTTATGCCCGGAACACATCCCCTGAAATTGTTGGCGGCGTCAAAGATCGCGGCATTGCAGTCAGTTATTTCCGCGGACTCTTTCAAAAGATCTGAAGGAATATTTCCGCCTGATTTCAGCAGGGATTTTATTCTCTTGTGAAGTTCCACCGCCTTTTTCGTCCAGAATGCCCAGTGACCCAGCAAGCCGCCCGCGATCCTGACACTCTTGCCGTTGAACTCAAAAGGGGTGATCAGGTCGTAAACAATACTGTCGTCATTGCCCGTATACAGAGCCACCTCATTCTCTCTGCCGGATTCCATAAGTGCACGCACAACGTCAATGGTAAAGTACCTGTTGAAAGGAGCTATTTTTACCGCAACCACGTTTTCTATCTCAAAGAACCTGCGCCAGAACTCAAAATCCAGCACCCTTCCGCCCACGGCCGGCTGAAGGTAAAAGCCGAAAAGCGGGATGATCTCCGCAACCGCCCTTGAGTGCGCCATAAGTTTATCCGTTGGTGCGTCTTTCAGTGCGGTCAAACTCAACAATCCGGCATCATATCCGTACTTTCTTGCGACAGTTGATTCTTCAACCGCCTGCCCTGTCTTTCCGCATATCCCGGCAACCTTCACCATCTCCCGTCCGCTCTCTCCTGCGGCATCCGCAGCCAGCTCAAGAACCGGCCTGTATAAACCAATCTTCTCATCATGTATCTCAAATTGAGTGGTGTGGACACCCACGGCAATCCCGCCGGCGCCGGCCGAGACGTAATAACGGGTGAGCGCCTTCTGCCTTCTCTCGTCAAGTTTTCTATTTTTGTTCAGAGCCAGCGGATGCGCCGGTATAACCGTCCCCTCCCGCAGTATATTCATTGTCTTTTCCGGGTTCATTTCAAAACCTCCCGTCCGTCGTTTCAAAGTGGGTCGGCTTGTTGAGCGTCGGGTTGCCATTTTCAAGCCAGTGCGCGGTCCACTCTATCATCTGCTCAACGCCGGTTTCAGGACTGCCGAACGTCTTGCACAACTTCGAAGAATCTGACAGCAACGCGGTAGTACCTTCTTTATTGATAAAAACAGGTTTCCGTCCGAATATATTGCCGAACCTTTCAGCAATCTTTCTTACGGATATTACTTCCGGGCCGGTCAGGTTGAGTATTGCCGGCGGGCTGGAGCAGAGAGTGAAAGACCGGATTACAGCCCTGTTGGCATCGGCCTGCCATATTACATTTGCGTAACCCATCTTCAGGTCAACGGGCAGACCCGCACGTACCTTTTCAGCTATATCAATAAGTACGCCGTAACGAAGCTCTGCGGCGTAATTAAGACGTATTATCGTTACCGGCGTGCCGTTTTTTTCGGAAAAATACTGAAACATTCTTTCCCTGCCCAGGCATGACTGGGCATATTCCCCGACAGGTCCGATGGGATCGGTCTCACTGCATCCTTTCCCGGTAGCCTTTGAAAAAGGATAAACGTTGCCGGTGGAAAGCGCCACTATCCTGGAATGCCTGTACCTGTCCGCGGCGACTGCGGGAACGTAGGTATTCATTGCCCATGTGAGCGATTCCTTTCCCGTCGCTCCGAACTTCATCCCTGCAAGAAAGATTACGTTATCAACGTCCGGCAATTTCCTGACGCTTTCTTCTTCAAGGAGATTGCATTCAACTGTTTCTATTCCATTCTGCTCAAGCCGTTTCTTCACGGTCCTGTCCGAAAACCTTGATACTCCTGTAATTCTCTTTTTCATACCGGTTTTCAGGCAGCTTTTTGCAAGCATCATCGCAATGGTAGGCCCCATCTTGCCTGCAACTCCAAGAATGACAAAATTTCCCTTCAGGTTCCGGATAATATCATCCACATCTTCGGAAGGTTCGGAGAGTATCTCTTCAAGTTCTTTCACGGTCTCTATCATACCCATACTCTGTTTATTCATTGTCCTGTGGATTAATCCCTGTTTATCCGGAACATCACAAACTGTTTACCATGTCAGCTATGATTTTTACCCGCGGGAAGTCGGCATCCGGAGGGACGTTGTCACTCATTCCCACCACATAGCGGTATCCGTGAGGAACCGAATTGAGCAATTCCTCAACATACCTTTTGAGGTCATCGCGGCTCCCGCCCTGCTGACACATCATAACCGAGGGAATTCCGCCCTGAACCACAACATTATCTCCAACCATGTCAAGAGCATCAGGGATGGTCAGGGTTGACATCGGCTTGACGGTGAGCGCTTCAACGATGTCTATGCCGCATTCCGGCACAAAGGAGAGAAGATGTTCGGTCCTGCCGCACCAGTGCACCTTGTAGATCTTGCCGCCGCCATGAAGGATTGTAGCAATCCTGTTATAGTACGGTATGGCATATTTCTTAAAGACATTCGGCGGCGTGGTCCACTCGTCCATGTTATCTCCGCTGTTCACCACGAGCGCCGGGCTCCGTGCTATCAGTCCCGCGGCCTCCTCGGTCTTGTGCGTGTAGACTTCCATCAGGTCTTCCACCTGCTCCCGGTAATCCGCGAAAAGGTATATCCCCCGCTCCCATCCGCAGTCATTCTTCCCGAAATTTATGTAGGGGAAACAGTAGGGCAGTCCTACCAGGGAAATCCCGTCATCACCCACATCCTCCTCGCTCTTTATGAATGGTTCCGGATCAAGGGTGTAGGTTGTATGCTCTGTGATAAACTTTACAACCTTTATATCATTAACCGTTTTTATCCAGTGTTCCTTGAGAAAGAGCGCTCTCGTAAAATCGGGGGCGTACTGCTGCATGGTGTAAACCTCGCCTACCGGCGTCCTGTACCTTGTGATAATCCTGTCTCCTGTCTTTTCAACGGACACCTTTATTTCAGGATCCATTTCATGATTCAGCACATATGTCCGTGCCCATATCGTCCCGCCGACAGCCCTCACAATATCGTTGCGGCTCATCCCCCTGTATGCCGCAGGCATGGTTCCGCGGGCGTTATTCACGCCCAGCCAGTGGTCAAAGTTCGGCATGAAAGGTAGTCTCTCCCCTTTCTGCTTCTTGTAAATCCTTGTAACATTCTCTCTCTTGGTCATAAGGTTCTCCCGCTGTTTAAAACCATATTGATTGTTCCGGAATTATCTGACATGCAATATCCTTCTATGTTAAACTTCTTTGTGTTTACCGTCAAACATGCTTTGCCGGAAATTCACATGGAAATAACGAAAGAGGAGTTTGAGGAGATAGTTGCGGAGAAGCGCGAAAGCCTGCCGAAGGTCATCAGGGACAGGATTGAGAACGTGGAATTCTTCGTGGAGGAGGGTATATCTCCCAACCTGCTCGGGCTCTACCACGGCATCCCCTTTCCACACAGGAAAAATCCCGGATATTCACTCGTAATGCCTGATAAGATTACCCTCTTTAAGGGTCCTATCGAACGCTCATGCAGAACAAGGGAACAGCTGGAAAAGAGGATTGAGAAGGTGCTCTTTCACGAGATAGGACATTACCTGGGACTGAACGAAGAGGACTTACGCAAGATGTCCCTCTAACCAGTAAGTTTTTTCAATTCTTTTCTCAACATCCCGGCAAAGAGAAATTTCCTGGCTTTGAAAAACCCCTTTACTTTCCGCACCGGCATGACGCCCATCAGTGTATTTGTCAGGAATACTTCATCGGCACTCCTCAATTTCTCCGGCGGGAACATGCCTTCCCTTACCTTTATATCCTGCTTTTTGCATATCTCAAGAACTGCCTTTCTTGTTATGCCGGACAGAATCCCGCAGTCAATTGAAGGCGTAAAGATCGTTTTCCCTTTAACGAAGAAAAGATTTGATACGGACGCGGACGCAAGAAAACCCCGCGTATTCAGAAGGATGGATTCCTCGCATCCGTTCCTTCCCGCATCAAGCCGGGCCAGCAGGTTTTCAAGATAATTCAGGGATTTTATATATACGAGCGGAGACTTCTCGTTCCTGCAATACTTCTCGCTTACTGCACACCTTATACCTCTTCTGTAAAATTTCTCGGGGTACGGGTGATGTTTCTTCATTGCAACCAGTACGTTTGTCCGCCTTTCCGTTCCCGGATCAAAAGAATCCGTCGCCCTTCTAAAAACACTGACCCTTACGTATGCATCGGCAATCCTGTATCTCTTGAGAGCAGTTTCTATCCTGTCTTTCAGTCTGCCGCTGTTCTCCTTAATCTCAAGACCGCACACCTCCAGTCCTTTCATCAGGCGTTCCCAGTGGTCATCCCACCTGAAAACATGATAGTTTTCGGGATGCAGGGTTTCAAAAACTCCGTCCCCGTAGAGAAATCCCCTTTTCAGACCTGCCAGGGTTATATCCCTTTCTTTCAAGAGTTTACCATCAAGAATATAGTAGTTTTTCATTTTCGCAACCAAGCGCCAGGAACAACGCCTTAGCTTTTGTGATTGTCTCCTCGTATTCCGCTTCGGGGGTGCTGTCCCAGACGATGCCTCCGCCCACAGGATAGTACAGATAGTCCTCCTTGAGAAGTATCGTTCTTATGAGAATGTTCAGCTCAACATTGCCGTTGAACCCGATATACCCCATGCTTCCGGTATAAAATGCCCGTTTGTCCGGTTCCAGTTCTTCTATTATCTCCATCGCCCTTATCTTGGGCGCACCTGTGATTGAACCGCCCGGGAAGGTTGCACTAAGCAGGTCAACCGGAGTCACGCTTTCCTTGAGAATCCCTTCTACAAGTGACGTTGTCTGGAAAACAGTTTTGTAGCTTTCAACCTGCCTCAACTTCGTTACCTTGACCGTGCCGTAACGACATACCCTGCCCAGGTCGTTTCTCTCAAGGTCAACTATCATCACCAGTTCCGCCCTATCTTTTGCAGAGCGCAGGAGTTCCTTCCTGTAGGCCTTATCCTGGTTCCTGTTCCCGCCCCTGGGCCTGGTTCCCTTCATGGGCACGGTAATCACCCGGTCGCCGTCCTTTTTCAGGAAAATCTCCGGTGAATTGGAAAGAAGAAGGAAATCCCCCCCGTTGAAATATCCCGAAAACTTTGTCGGATTGACCTTGCGGAGCCTGGTGTAAATCCCCTCCGGTGAGAAAGAGCCCTCTGCCCGGATTCTCTGCGCGAAATTTATCTGGTACACGTCCCCTCTTGCTATGTAATCCTTCACTTTCTCAATGGATTTGACGTACTGCCTGTACGTTATGTTTGAGGAAATTCTTCTTATGCCGGCGGGGAGTTCCGTCTCTGCTCTTTCCGGATTTGCGGGAAGACTCTTAAACAGGTTCACTTTTTCCCTGAATTCAAGCCTGAAACTCTTTTCATCAAGGCCTTTCAGGTTTGCCGATATGACCTGCATACTCTTTTCCCTGTGGTCCAGCAGCAAGACAGTGTCATAGAAACCGAGGCATATGTCAGGAAGATTCAGGTCGTCTCTGCCTATGTCAGGCAGTTTTTCAATCTGACGGCCAAGATCATAGGAAAAATATCCCAGGGCACCCGGGGAGAAAAAGCCGGGACAGAAAATTTTATATTTCTTCAGCAGGTCATCAAGACATTCCAGCGGATCCCCGCAGAAATTTTTCACGCCGGCTTCCCCGGTTATTCTTATTCTTCTGCCCCTGGTCGTGAACACAAGGAAGGGTTCAAAGGCAATGACGGAATACGTTTGGCTACGGCCGTTGAGGCAGGTATCCAGCCACACGAAAAAATCTTTTTCTCTAAAGGATCTGAAGAGTCTTTCGGGAGAGACAAAAGGAATCTTTTCAGAAATAAAATTCCTCATTTGTCCATTCTTTTTATCTTGTTCACCCTGCGCAGGTGTCTTCCTTTCAGAAAGGGAGTCTCCAGGAATGTCTTTGTGATTTCCAGAGCCAGCTCATTGCCCAGCAGCCTGCCGCCCATGGTAATCACGTTGGCATCGTTATGCTGCTTTGCCAGGACCGCATCATGAATACTGCAGCACCTTGCGGCCCTTATGCCTCTGTACTTGTTTGCGATGATGCTCATGCCTATGCCGGTTCCGCAGACAAGTACTCCGAGGTCAATATCCTTGTTCTGGATTCCTCTTGCAAGTTTCTCCGCAAAATCCGGATAGTCCACTGATTTCTTGATGTGCGTGCCGTAATCAACTATCTCGTATCCTTCATCCTTTATTTTCTCTTTTAAAAACTCCTTTAACTCAAATCCCGCATGGTCGCTTCCGAATCCCACTCTCATTGTATTCTCCTGTTATGTTACCCCTCTATCTCAAGGTGACGGGGCGTCTGCCCGTGAGGTCAAGGATGGAGGAGGGGGTGCCGGGCGTTACGCCGCCGTCTATGACAATGTCCGCTTTATTCTTCAGCACGTCCGGTATTTCCTCTATGCTGCCGGGAGCCTTCTCCCCGGATATGTTGGCACTTGTTGAAGCAAGGACTTCAAACCTTTTTATGAGTTCCAGAAGAAATCCATGGTTCGGAATTCTGAAGGCGATAGTATTTGCTTCCGTCGTCATGCGAAGAAGATTTCTTTTCGCTTTCAGCACAAAGGTCACCGCCCCGGGCCAGTTCTCCTTGAGAATAGTCGTCTTTTCCTGCGGTACCTTCGCAAACCTTTTTACCTTTTCAATGGTATCAACGAATCCTATAAGCGGCTTCTTTCCCGACCGCTCCTTTATCTCGAAAATTCTTTCCTTTGCTTCATCGTTCAGCCCGTCGCAGACCAGGCCGTAAACCGTGTCGGTGGGGACAACCGCCACACCTCCGGCTCGCAGTATTTTTTCCGTCTTTTCAATCAGTTCCCCGATATTGCTCTTATATTTCAGAATATTCATCTATTCCAATTCAGCTTCAATACCTGATGAGTTTAGCAGAGGGCAAGGCGACGAGGAAGGAAGCAAGGAGGCATACTGTAAACGTATGTTGACGCAGCTTCCGACGAAGTCAACGCCGCCATCTGTATAAAATCATCAGGTATTAAGGCCGATTTTACATTTGAAGGACTGCTCTTCATGAGATTTGTACAGGGAGGTTCGCCTCAGCAACTCATCAAAATCCACGCTGTGCGCATCAAAGTCCGGACCGTCAACGCAGGCAAATCTCACCTTGCCCCCTACCGTCACCCTGCAGCCGCCGCACATGCCGGTTCCGTCAACCATGATGGGGTTCAGGCTCGCTACGGTCTTTATTCCGTGCTGCTTCGTTATGCCGCTAACCTTTTTCATCATGGGTATGGGACCCGCGGTGAGAACGTAGTCAATCTTCCCGCCTCCGGAGTTAATCAGGTCAAGAAGCACATCGGTGGTAAATCCTTTCTTTCCCTTGCTGCCGTCATCGGTCGCAATAATAACTTCGTCGCTGATATTCTTCATTTCGTCTTCCAGTATGAGGAGCTTCTCGTTCCTGGCGCCCATCACGGTGATAAGGTAGTTGCCCTTTTCCTTGAATGCTTTCGCCATCCAGTAAACGAATGCCGCACCCACTCCCCCGACGATAATACAGACCCTGCCGTATTTCTCAATCTCAACGGGATTGCCAAGCGGCCCCACAAGGTTCAGTATCTCCTCGCCCTCCTCAAGCATTCCGAGCTTTGACGTGGAAGTACCCACCTCCTGGAATATCAGGGTTATTGTCCCCTTTGCCGCGTCGGCGCCAGCTATGGTGAGGGGAATCCGTTCGCCCTTCTCGTCCACGCGCAGGACTATGAACTGTCCCGGCAGGGCCTTTTTCGCTATCAATGGCTCCTCAACCTCAATCTTCTTTATCTTCTCGCCCAGCACCTCTTTCTTCACTATCTTATTCATCTGGGTTTTTCCCATTTCAACAATTCCGTAACACTGCTCAAAGTGCCGCCGTCTTTTATCTCCTTCCTTATCCTGTTCTCCCTCTCCAGCACGTCCATGGCACGGTTGGCAACCTCAACAACCTTTTCTTTCGGTATCACCACGACGCCGTCGGAATCTCCGACAACCCAGTCGCCCGGGAATATATTGTATCCTTCCACTCTTATGGGAACGTTTATCTCCCCGAATCCTTTTGGCTCTCCGGCTTCGGGACACATTATCTTTGCGAAGACCGGCAGTTTCATCTCCCTTATCTCCTCTGCGTCTCTCACGCCGCCGTATATCACCACGCAGGCGATCTTCTTCACCAGTGCGCTGTTGGTTGCAAGTTCACCCCATACCGCGGGTCCGACCCCGCCCGCATCTATTACAATTATATCTCCCTGCCCTGCAACATCTATCGCCTCAACGGGTTTTGCCCAGTCTCCGGGATAGGTTCTTACCGTCACGACACTGCCCGCCACCCTGAAATTCTCCTGCAGAACCGGAGTCAATCCCTTTAACCAGCCCCTACGGTGCAGGGCATCCGAGACATTTGCGGTGGAAACCTTAAGGAGCGTTTCCCTGACGTTGTCAATAGAGGTGCGCTTGTATAGCTGCGTCCGTATGCTTTTTTTTCCCGCAACGGCTTTCTTCATCTGCTCCACGGATTCTTTTATTTTCGGGGATTTCGTTATCGCTCCTCCCACTATCAGGATTGACGCACCCGCCTTTACGGCATCCGCAACGTTCTCCGAGTTAAGTCCTCCGGCAATCGCCACAGGCACGTTCACCGCACCGGATACTTGCTTCAGGAGGTCAAAAGAAATATCTCCGGTCATCTGCCGGTCTATGGGAATGTGCACCCCTATGTAGTGAACTCCGAGGCTTTCAACTTCTTTCGCCCTTTTCACCGTGGCGGCATCTTCCAGGAGGTCAACCATCACCTCTCCCCCGTAGTTTGCCGATGCTTCCACGGCTTCCGCGATGGTGCGGTCTGAAGCGTTTCCCATCACCACCACAATATCCGCACCGGACTTGAAAGCCATCTCCGCCTCAATTCTGCCGGTATCCATTATCTTCATATCGGCTATTATTTTCCTGCCGGGAAACTGTTTCCTTAACGCACGGATGGCACTCAACCCTTCCGACTTTATCAGCGGCGTCCCCGCTTCTATCCATTCAATGCCGGCCGCAGACGCCTCAACGGATACCTTCAAGGCTCTCTTGAGTTCCGTGAAATCAAGGGCAAGCTGTATAACAGGAAATTTATTTTCAGCCATTATTACCGTTTCTCCCGCGCCTTGTGCCGGCTTTTTTACCGTTGCTGTTTTTGCGCCGGTATTTCATTATGCAGATCCTGTTGGTTTCGTTCGTTCTCTGGTACTCGGCGCTGTCAACCATCCTGTCTATCATGTAGGTATTCATTGCGCCGAGGGATTCGCCTTCATCGTCCTCGTCGGCGGGATTAAGAGGATTATACGGGAATCCCCTGTCAAGAATTTCAACGGTAATGCGGTTACCGTCGTATCTCCATGTTATCTTGAAGGTACTGTCCGTAGAGGTGGAATGAGAGAGGATGTTTGAACAGACTTCGTCAATCACCAGCATCAACTCCCAGGTCTTTCGGAATCCCAGCTTCACGGAGAGACTCCTCTCCTGGATGAAATCCGAGATACACTCAAGACTTCCCGCTTTTTTTTCTATTACGATGTAATCGCAGCTGTTTCTACCTGTCATTTTCTTGCGGCATTGTTTCTTTGTAAATTTTTTCTATTGAATCAACCATCTTCTCAACCGGGAAAAGATTCAACACCACCTTCCTGCCTTCTTCCCCCATTTTATAAGATATTGCGGGATTTTGCAAAAGAAAACGCATCTTTTCTTCCAGAAGCTTCACATCCTTCGGCGGTATCAGGTATCCCGTCCTGTCATTGATAACCAGTTCCCTTGAGCCGTCAACATCAAACGCAAGAACCGGCCGGCCGCCCGCAAACCCCTGGGCCACGGCCTTCGGCAATCCTTCCCTCAAGCTCGTGTGGGCAAGAATCTCCATGGCGGATATGAGCTCCGGGATTCTTGACGGAGGCACAAGGCCGGTAAAAATTACCCTGTCAAAAACTCCGTGTTGGCGGGCGAAGTTCTCAAGGTCCGCTCTCAAGATCCCGTCCCCGACAAGCAGCAGTCTTGCTTCAGGAAAATCCTTTGTAACCCCGGCGAAGGCCTCCAGGAGATACTCCTGCCCCTTGAGGTGATAGAGTCTCCCGACCATACCGATGACCTTTTCGTTCTCTCCTATCCCGAGAGACCTCCTGGTCTCATCCCTCCGCTTCTCCGCATCCAGGTACGGCTGTACCTCAAAACCGCTGTAGACTATGGAATATTTCTCTTTCCTGCCTATCCCTGCTTTCAAAGACTTGTCCCTCATGACCTCGCCAACGCATATATATCTGTCCGTAAACAGGTCTGCAATCTTCTCTGCCGTTATGTAGAAACAGTTCATCAGCGGCGACTGGAACTCGTGGAAAGAAAGTCCGTGCACGGTATGGATTACCGCCGTTTTCCTGCAGGCAATTTTTGCCGCGATCCTTCCCAGGATGCCCGCCTTCGCACTGTGGGTGTGGACTATCTCGTACCTGTTTTTCCTGAAAAGCCGGACGAGTTTCAGAAAGCATTTCACATCAAGAAACGGGTTTATCTCCCTCACCATTTCTTCTATCACAATGAGGTTGATTTCCCTCACCTGGTCTTCAAGAGAACCTTCCGGGCCTTCGGAGGGACCGCTGACGAGATCGACGGCATAGCCCTTTTTCTTCAATCCGTTGACGGTGAAGATTGTATTTTCCTGGGCGCCGCCCACAATGAGACGGGTTATTACATGGCAGATTTTCATTACTCTTTTCTCGGCTATCTCACATAACACTCTTTCACATACTTTAACATAATACCCCTTATGACTTCAAATTCTCCGTCGGAATAGGTATGGAAGGAGAGAGCTTCGGGGCCAACCGTCTTGGATGGGATGAAACGCTGCAGATAATGCAATCTTGCACCTTTGAGCATTCCGCCCACGTCTTCAAAGTCTTCCACTGCAAGCAGTTCTCTTGCCACTGTGGTCCTGAATTCATAATCAAGCCCGGAACTTTTGATCAGCGAGATTGATTCTTCAATATCCCGTACATTAACTTTTACTCCCGAAAGTTTCTCGTATTTTCCAGGCGGCCCTTTCACGTCCATGGCTATGTAATCAACAAGTCCGCCTTCAATAACCTTCCTGATTACGTCCGGAAAGGCGCCGTTGGTATCAATCTTTACCAGGTATCCCATTGCCTTCAGGCCTTTCGCAAAGGATAGAAGACGTTCTCCCTCAAGGCATGGTTCCCCGCCCGTAATGACAACGCCCTCAAGATATTGTTTCCTCCTCTGGAGGAAAGCCGTTATTTTAGCGGGATCAAGCAGGGGAGAGAATTTTTCCGGCAGTACAAGCTCGGGATTATGACAGAACGGGCAGCGAAAGTTACAGCCCTGCACAAATATTATGCAAGAGAGCCTTCCGGGGAATTCAATAAGGGAAGTTTTTTGGAACCCGCCTATTTTCATTTCAACACATAAGTTTTTCTTATCTTGAACTCTTCCGCCTTGCCCTTATTCCACTGGTTTACCGGTCTCAAGTATCCGACGATCCTTGAATAGACCTCTGTTTCCCTGTCACACTTCTCGCACCTGTAAACCTCACCCTTGATGTACCCGTGCTCGGGACATATGGAAAAGGTCGGGGTAATGGTGAAATATGGAAGCTTGAATTTTTCGCAGATAACCTTTACCAGCTTCTTCACCCCTTCCGTGGTATCCACCTTTTCGCCGGTGAAGAGATGAACAACCGTGCCGCCGGTATAGAGAGTCTGCAGGCTGTCCTGCAGTTCAAGGGATTCAAAGACGTCGTCGGTGTAGTTGACCGGCAGCTGCGAGGAGTTGGTATAGAACGGCTCCGCTCCCTTTCTGTATTCCTGCTCGTTTGCGCAGATGATGTCCGGATATTTTGTCTTGTCCGCTTTTGCAAGGCGGTAGCTGGTGCCTTCGGCAGGAGTGGCTTCAAGGTTATAGTTGTTCCCGGTCTCTTCCTGGTACTTGACCAGTTTCTCACGCATGAATTTCATCACCTTTATGCTGAATTCCAGTCCTTCAGGAGTACCGATATCCTTGCCCATAAGGTTCAGGCACGCTTCGTTCATGCCTGAAAGGCCGATAGTGGCAAAGTGATTCATCCAGTACCTTCCGAACCTCTGTTTCACGTTCCTCAAGTAGAAAGCGGAATAGGGATAAAGATTCTCGTCCGTCAATTTCTCTATGATTTTCCTTTTTATCTCAAGAGATTCTTTTGCCACGGACATGAGCGTATCCAGGCGGGTAAGGAATTCGTCTTCAGAATCCGACAGGTACCCTATCCTGGGCATATTGATTGTCACCACGCCTATACTGCCGGTCAGAGGATTCGCGCCGAAAAGTCCGCCGCCGCGCTTTCTCAATTCCACGGTATCCAGCCGGAGGCGGCAGCACATGCTCCTGACGTCATCCGGCTTCATGTCTGAATTGATGAAATTGCTGAAATAGGGTATCCCGTATTTCGCGGTAACCTGCCACAACAGGTCTATGTTCTTATCATCCCAGTTAAAATCCTTGGTTATGTTGTACGTCGGTATAGGAAAGGTGAAGACCCTGCCTTTTGCATCTCCCTCCAGCATTACCTCAAGGAACGCCCTGTTGAGCACGTCCATCTCTCCCTGGAATTCCTTGTATGTCTCATTCCTCGTTTCTCCGCCGACGATTACCGGCTGATCCCTGTATATTGACGGGACGTTTAAATCCAGCGTCAGATTCGTGAAAGGCGTATTGCCGGTTACAAAGACCTGCCCGTTTCTCCTGGCTATCACCGTTTCATTTTCGGTATTGACACTCCAGATCACACCCTTGTATTTAAGCGGCTTTATTTCTTGAATATAATCATGCATGGTTTCCGAAAGAGTTATAATATATTGCAGCTTTCGTGAGATTCCGCCTGCTTTTCTTTCTTTCACATTGAAGTTATATCCTGCAAGAACTGCTATGGCAGTGAGTCCGTCAAGCGTTTCCTCATCGGTCACCGTAATCCTTTTCCTGAATTTCTCTTCCCAGCCGTCTCCCTTTATGTACGTATCCAGAAACAGCCTTGCCTGTCTTTTGCTAAGGCTGAAAAGGAAAGAGGGCAATTTTTTCGTTTTTGAATCCAGCAGTTTATGCACGGTCTTGCTGGATGTCGGCGAAAGTCTTATGTGCGTGCAGGTACCCAGAGACGTCTGGATTCTCGTGGTGTACTCCAATTCCTGTGTTTCCAGAAGGTCTATTATCTCCTCATAATTCTCCGGATGAGCAGTCTGTGATTGATATATGCTCACTCTGTAACTTCCTTCTTTTTCTATACTGCCTTCCGACAATATCCACGCGAGCAATTTTATCTGCCGGTCGTCAATTTCAACCTCGGAATTTACGTTTTCTCCTTTAACGGGTATTGAGATGGGCGACATAAACTCTACGGCTTCTTCAATGGGCTCCAGTTTATATCTGTCCGTGTTGAAAACCTGCCGGACTATCCGGTGTCTCGGAGAAATCAACTGGTCCTGACTCCTGTTTTTCAGGTTATACATCACACCTTCGTACTCTCTTGCAAAAACATGGTTGACATTCTTTTTTTCAAGCGTCCCCTTTTCAAGATTGAAGGTGTAAATCTCATCTCCTTCCGTCACGGTGCCGTAACCCTTCCACCCTTCAGGAGTTAATATCTCCGTATCTTCCGAAAGGCATTGAAATCCGACGCGGGTGGGGACGTTGACGTTGAAAAGAAACTCCTGCAGGGCCTGTTTGACTTCCTTGTAATTGAGGTTGTCGTGCTTTATGAAGGGCGCCAGAAGCGTGTCAAAGTTTGAGAACGCCTGCGCGCCCGCGGCTTCACCCTGGAGGGTATAGAAGAAATTTACTATCTGCCCGAGCGCAGTCCTGAAATGGTTTGCCGGCTTGCTTTCCACCTTGCCGACCGCACCGCGGAACCCCACGGAAAGAAGGTCCTGGAGATCCCACCCGACGCAGTAGACCGAAAGGCATCCCAGGTCATGAATGTGCAGGTCTCCGTTTATGTACGCCTGGCGCACCTCCGGAGGATAGATACTGTTCAGCCAGTACGTCTTGGTCACTTCAGAGGAAACGTAGTTGTTAAGCCCCTGCAGTGAGAAGCTCATGTTGCTGTTTTCATTGACCCGCCAGTCCACCTTGGTGAGATATTGATTCACAAGATCAAGGTTCGCTTTTGTAGTTATCTCTCTTAACTTGGCGTGCTGATCCCTGTAGATGATGTATGCCTTCGCGGTCTTCTTATAGGGGGATGCTATGAGGACCTCTTCAACTATATCCTGCACTTCTTCTACAGAGGGGGTTCTGTCGCCTATCATGTCAATCGCAAGGTCCAGCACCCGCAGGGTAAGTTTTTTGGCAATCTCCAGGTCAAATTCGCCCGTAGCCTGACCGGCCTTGTATATTGCGTTGGAAATTTTCTGGGCTTCAAACTTGACTACTTCGCCATTTCTTTTCCTTATCCTGTCAAACATTTTCACCCCCTGGATTTGCCCTTGTAATGATTACAACCCTCAACCAATTACATTTTACTTGCTATTTCCTTGCCTGTCAAGCCCTTTTTTCTTTTTTATTATATACCAAATAAAAAAAAGTCAAAAAAATTTTCATGCAAATATTTCTCTTCGGACAATCTTGCAGTACAATTAAAAGAACGGAGGTCATTATTGATACCAGGCTGAAAAAGATAACGCGCATACTGGAAAACAAAAAAGCGGAAGACGTGCAGGTGCTTTACGTCGGGAAGCAGACATGGATTGCCGACTATTTCGTCATAGTCAGCGGCAATTCTCCGGTTCATACAAAAACACTCGCGTATTCTCTGCTTGAGGAGTTTGAAGATGCGCCGGTTTCCGTCGACGGAATCAAAACGGGCAGATGGATACTTCTTGACTATGCGGAGATAATGGTGCACATCTTCCTGCCGGAAGCAAGGGATTATTACAGGCTTGAAAAACTCTGGACCGAAGTCTGAAGAAAGCGCTTACTTGTTCCCTTCTTTCTGGATGATGCCTATCACCCTGTTAAGGGCATCCGCAAGGGACTTGAAAAAATCCTTCTTTCTTAACCTTACAAGATCAACTTTTTTCCCTTCCGCAATCTCGTTCAGGGTCTTCTCAATGCGGAATACCGGGCCTGCTATGCGGTGCAGGTAGTACACGGCAAGTATAAATGCAAAAACCATCACTACAATGAACAGGATGCTGATGCGTTTCATCAGCAGAATGTTTATGTTCTTGACCATCTCATAGGCCTGGGTCATGCCCCCCTGGGCTTCCAGCTGGGACAGTATGGTATCAAGCGTTATGTAATAGGTCGCCATACCTACAACCATTATTCCTATCAGCAAGAGATACACGGTTATACCGGAATATACAAACTGAAGGGGTTTATTTATCAGGTATTTTCTCCTTCTGAATCTTTTTTTCTCCATAATTCACCTCACTGGAAATTAGGATACTTGTCTGAACGCCAGGCAATGTCCTTGTCAAAACCTTCTCCGCCGGATACCTTGTCTTTCCCGTAACTTCCGAGGATAAA
>CAYQXZ010000030.1:11883-15926 GCA_964421645.1 uncultured bacterium | reverse complement strand
TTTTGGAATTTTTCGCGGCAGGATGTATAATTTTTTTGAAGGGGGAAACATGGGTAAAATGATATCGGGCGTCAGGATAAAAAAACTCAACGTCATACCGGACGAGCGCGGTCGTTTAATGGAAATTCTAAGAAATGATGACGGGATTTATGAGAAGTTCGGACAGGTGTATCTTACGACGACTTATCCCGGTGTCGTTAAGGCGTGGCATGCACACAGGTTCCAGGATGATAACATAGCTGTTGTGAAGGGAATGGGCAAGATTGTGTTGTGTGACTTGAGGGAAAGAAGCAGGACATTCGGGACAGTGAACGAATTTTTTGCGGGCGAACACAATCCCGTTCTTATTCACATCCCGAAACTTGTTTATCACGGTTTCAAGTGTACAGGCGTTGAAGAGATGCTTGTCATTAACATCCCCACTAATACGTTCAACTACAGGAAGCCGGACGAGTTGCGTCTGCCTTTCAACACGGATAAGATTCCATACGACTGGGAAAGGAGGAACTACTGATGAAGGGCGTGGTTCTTGCCGGAGGGCTTGGCACCAGACTTTATCCGCTGACCAAGGTCACGAATAAACACCTTCTGCCTGTTTTCAAAAAACCGATGATATACTATCCCATTCAGACTCTTGTGGATGCGGGCATAAAGGACATCCTGATTGTAACCGGCGGAAACTCGGCAGGCGATTTTCTCAAGCTTCTTGGCAACGGCAAAGAGTTCGGCCTCAAACACATTAATTATACGTACCAGGAGGGAGAAGGCGGCATTGCGGACGCACTTTCCCTCGCAGAGCATTTTGTGAAAGGCGGAAAATTCGTTGTTATACTGGGTGACAATGTTATTGAGAAGAGCATCAAGGACGAAGTGAAGGTTTTCTCAAAGCAGGAGGAAGGTGCGAGAATACTTCTGAAAGAGGTTGAGCGTCCGGAAAGGTTCGGAGTTGCGGAGATAGAAAACGGCAGGATAATAAAAATAATTGAGAAACCGGATGTGCCGCCGTCAAATCTTGCCGTTACTGGCATATACATGTACGACAGCTATGCGTTTGAAATCATCAAGACGCTCAAGCCGTCCGAGCGCGGGGAGCTTGAGATAACCGACGTAAATAACAGGTATGTTGAGAAAGGAACGCTTACATACGGGATGCTTCAAGGCTGGTGGACCGATGCAGGAACCTTTGAATCGCTCATAAGGGCCAACAATCTGGTGTACGAGAAGGAGAAGAAGGCATGAAGATAGCGGTGACCGGCGGGGCGGGATTCATAGGCTCCCATTTCATAAAATACATCCTTGGTAAATACCCCGGTTACAGGGTTCTGAATATTGACAAGCTCACCTACGCAGGCAACCCGGAAAATCTTGATGAAGTAAAGAATAATCAGGATTATTCTTTCGTTAAGGAAGATATATGCGACAGGAAGGAGATTGAGAAGGCGGTTGAAGGATGCGACGTAATTGTCAATTTTGCTGCTGAATCCCACGTGGACAGGTCTATTGACGAACCCGAAGTTTTTCTCAAGACCGACGTTTTTGGCACGTTCAACCTCCTGGAGATATGTCGAAGCAGAGGGATCGGGAAATACATTCAAATAGGGACGGATGAAATCTACGGAAGCGCTGACGGCGGAGAGACTTTCTCCGAGGAGAGCCCGCTGAATCCCTCAAACCCTTATTCGGCGAGCAAAGCCTCTGCCGATCTTCTTGTCCTGTCTTACTGCAGAACCTACGGATTACCCGTGAATGTAATAAGAAGTACGAACAACTACGGGCCCAACCAGTATCCCGAAAAGTTCATCCCTCTGTTTATTACGAATGCGGTGGAGGATAAGAGACTGCCTCTATACGGTGACGGCCGCAACGTGAGGGACTGGCTTTTTGTCCGGGATAACTGCGCGGGGATTGATGCGGTTTTGCACAAAGGCAGAGACGGGGAAGTCTATAATATTGCCGGGGAGAACGAAAAGGAGAATATCTTTGTAGCGAGGAAAATTCTTGAATACCTTGGAAAGTCGGAGGAGCTTATACAGTTTGTGAAAGACAGGCCCGGCCATGACAGGAGGTACAGCATCTCCTGTGAGAAAGTGAAGAAACTCGGGTGGACGCAGAATACTTCTCTTGAGGACGGACTGAAAATGACGGTTGAATGGTATAAAAGTCACAGGAACTGGTGGGAAAGGATTAAGAGCGGCGAGTTCCTGAAATACTACAAGAAACACTACAAATGACATGAAAATTCTTATTACCGGCGGTAAAGGAATGGCCGGAGGGTATCTTGCAGAGGGGTTGAAGCGGGAGGGTGAAGTTTACGCTCCGGGCAGGCAGGAACTGGACATAACCGACAGGGACGGCGTTATAAGGGCGGTCAGGGATTTCAAACCTGACGCTGTAGTCCACTGTGCGGCATTCACAGACGTTGACGGATGCGAGACGGATAAGGAGAGAGCATACCGTGTGAATGCGTTCGGCACGCAGTATGTCTGCGAAGGATGTGCCGAAACCGGCTGTTTGATGGTGCACTTGAGCACGGATTTTGTGTTTGACGGGAGGAAGAAATCTCCTTACTGCGAGACGGACGTCCCCAATCCTTTAAGTGTTTACGCTGAAACAAAACTGCTCGGGGAATATTATGTTTCGCACATGCTTCGCAGGTTTGTCATAGTAAGGCCGTCAAGAATTTTCGGCTGCGGCGGCAGGAATTTTGCATCGCACATGCCGGAACTCCTGAAACGAAAAGGAAAGAAAATTATCCTTACGGAAGATATAGTGAACTCTCCGACTTATGCGGCTGACCTTGTTGACGCGATAAGGTTCCTCCTGGAGAAACGCTTTTACGGCATAGTACATGTCTGCGACAGGGGAGAGTGCTCGTGGTATGAGTATGGATTGAAGGTAAGGGAAATTCTGAACGTGAGGAACGCGGAACTTGTTCCCGTGAGGTTCACGGACTTCAAAGACAGGAAAGCGGAAAGGCCGCACTACTCGGTGTTGGGCACCCGTCTGCTTGAATCCCTCGGTTTCACCATGCCCGCCTGGCAGTCCTCCCTCCGCCGCTGGCTGCAAAGAGAAGAGGTTGACAGGGTTGGATGGAAAGCTGTATAATTAAACTTCGTTTTTATATACCAGTTTCAATTCATGCATAGAGGGCGGCGGCAAGGAGGAGGCAACGAAGCGTATTTAAACATACGTTGAGGTAGCCGACGACGCAGCCAACAAAGCTATATGCGTGAAGTCAAACTGGTATTGTGCCCCCATAGACTAGTGGTTAGGTCACCACTCTTTCAAGGTGGGCGGACCGGTTCGAATCCGGTTGGGGGCGCGGCTACTCCATCTTCCGCCTATCTACATATTCAGGTTTTGAGGCGGGAGCGGCGGTGGGCGAGGGCCCGCGCGAAATAATCATCAAGCAGTTCTATATGGAATTCCTTCACCAGATCCTTTACGGTCTTTTTTTCCATCTCGCATGAAATAAGAACCGAACCGAGGTATCCGGGATCCTCAATTTTTATTCCGGTACCGTATCTCTTTTTCATTGCGTCAAACTTCTCCCAGTTATAATCCAGATGCGCGACACAGCAGTCAAGGTTCACCGTTGCAGTAACGTATTCAAAATAATTTGTGGTGGATGCGATGACACTGCCGACAGGCGAGATGATTGTGCCGGGTCTTGTTGCCGTTGCCGCAACGAGATGAGCGCGGCAGGAGTATGCCCAGTATGCCTGCATCAGTCCGCCATGGTACATTGAACAGAAAAGTATCAGGTCAGGGCGTGCCTTCACGTACTTCAGGCGCAATTCATCAAAGTTCAGGTCAAAACATATTGCACAGCCGACCGTTCCGAAGTCGCACTTTATCAGTGGTGTCCTGTCTCCGTACATGGCTCCCAGTTCTGTGTTTTCCTCAATGACAAGATGGTTCTTATCATATGTCCCCGCGGTTTTTCCTCTGCGGTCAAGAATTACAGTGGAGTTTGTCCATTTACCGGATCTCTCAATATATGATGAATATGCCATGTAACAACTGTATTTCCTTGCAGTTTC
>CAYQXZ010000030.1:0-11783 GCA_964421645.1 uncultured bacterium | reverse complement strand
CCGACGAATACAGTTTCGCTTTTGAGGTTGTTCTTCTTCTTCATGGCGCTTGTGGTAGTTTTGAACTTTTCAGCGATCTTACCCAGGGTGTCACCGCTCTTCACCACGTAGGTTTTTGCTTCTGGGGTTTCCTTTTCCGTTGCTTGTGGCACAACGGCTACTTCAGGCGCGGGGGGCGGTTCCACGATGCTTTTCAGGTGCATTATCTCGCTTTCCTGTCTGGTCAACTCATCCAGGAAGACGGTCATATTTGCGCCCATCTTCTTTTCCGCGGCGGCATTCTGCTCCCTGATTTTCTCCATATCCGCAGACAGCTTATTAAGCGAATCCGCTATCGTAACCTGTGACCTGTTGATTGACAGCACGTCGGTCTGCATCGCGGACAGGTTCTTATTCAGCGACGAAATGGACGTTATGATGTCAGCATACGTTTTCTTCAGTCCCTCTATGTCGCGCCTTACCTCAAATTCCGTCTTCTGCACGGATTCCTTTTCGGCTTTCATCTGCTCGGTATGCTTGAAATCAATCTCGTCCAATCTGCCGTTGAGTGCCTTGATTTCAGCTTTGATAGAGGAGATCTCTTCTGCGAGCATTGCGCGTTCTTTTGATAGAGTATCTATCTTTTCAGAAGTCGCGGAAAATTTTGAATTCGTGGTCTCGTCAATTGTTTTAAGACGTTCGGCGATTGCCTTGGTTGTAGCATACAGGTCACCTTCAACGTAAGTGACCTTTTCCTTGACCGTATCTACGTCTGACTGCGTGGCTATGGTTTCGCAGCCTGCGAAAACCAGCAGACATGCGCACGGGAGCAGGAACATGCATGTTTTCTTGATGTTCATTCGGATATCTTGAATTCCACCCTTCTGTTTACCGCCCAGGCTTCTTCGGTGCTTGCCTTGTCCAGCGGCATATCCTTGCCATAGCTTACCGTGTGAAGTCTCTCGGGGGATACGCCCAGGCTGACAAGGAACCTGCGGGTGCTTAACGCACGCTGTTCTCCGAGTACCAGGTTGTATTCTCTCGTCCCTCTTTCGTCGCAGTGGCCACCGATCATAACCGATATCTTCGGATGGTCAAGGAGATATTTTCCGATTACCTTGAGGATTTCCCTCGCATCAGGCCTTATTTCATAGCTGTCAAAGTCAAAATTTATATTCTTGAAAATTGCCGCCGCTTCGGGGGAAATCTCCGCCGGTGATTTGAAAACCTTACCTTCGGGTATTTTCTGCCCGGGGATCGGTTGATCCTTGATCGCTCTGGCTATCTGCTGGGGAGTTGCTCTTCCTTCTTCCGTCTTAACTGCGGGAGCCGGTTCCTTCGGTGTTACCAGCGTTACCGCCGGCGTTTTGTTCTCTTCTTCAATGGCTGTCTTTTTTGCGGGACTCTTGCATCCTGCCAGTAAACCTGCGATAAGAAACAATCCACAAACCACTCTATATCTCATTTTCATCCTCCCGTAGTGATGTTACGGTTAAGTCCTGATACTATCATTGTATTAATTATACTGTGATAAACCAGCTTGTCAATAGAAATTGCTCCAGCTCGGGCTGAAAAAATTCGCTTTTCCGCTCTGCAAACGCCTTTTTTCACCGTTCACAATATCAATGATCATCAGGGAAGACGGCCTGGATTTCATGTCAGCGTACACTATATGCCTGCTGTCCGGTGCCCATGAAATATCTTCGCTGCCGAGTGAAGCGTTGACTATCCTGGTTTCCTGCGTTGCATTTTCGTACACCGCCAGACCGAAAGAGCTCCCGTTCATGAATACGTAAGCTATGTAATTACCGTCCGGAGACCACGCGGGTGATGTTGAGTAACCGGAAACGAAACTTATTCTGCTGACCCTGTAACCGTCTTTTGTCATGGTATATATCTGCGGTGAGCCGCGGCGGTCCGACACAAAGGCGATCATGCTGCCGTCAGGGGAAAATGACGGCGATGCGTCGGTGGAATTACCGGCCGTGACCTGCCTCTTCTGCTTTCCCTCAAAATCATATACATATACGTTGGGACGTCCGGTTTTACTCAAGATGACCGCAAGTTCTCCTGTCGCAGGACACGGTGATGCGCAGGCGTTGAGCCCGGGCTCGCCGATGAGCATTTTTGTTCTCCCGGAGGTAAGGTTCATATGCATGAGTTTTGCCCATCCGCCTTCATATGAAACGTAAAGCATTTCACGATTGGGAACCAGCCATTTGGGATAGTGTACAAGGTATTCCGCGTCTGTCAGCCTTGCCATGTTTTCTCCGTCGTAGTCAATGCAGTATAACTGGTATTTTCCCGTTGCATCGGAGACGAACAGTATCTTGCTCAATGCCATGCCGGGCTTGCCGGTAAAATAGAAGACTATGTCGTTGTTTATCGTGTGTGCAAGGTAAGAAGGATCGGCGTCTGCCTGCCTTTTGTAGCTTTTCTCAAAAAGTGTTTTCTCCTCAAGGAGATCCTCAACCCTGATGTTGATGCCGTCAGCCGTCTTTTCTCCGGTAAGCATAATTTCCGTGGAATACTTCTTCTTGCTCTCCGCAGGATTATCAACGAACAGGGATTCTGTAATGGAAAAATATCCCGAGTATCCCAGGTCTCTTTCCAGGATTTTCATAAGGTCTTTCCAGTAATTGTCTTCCTTCATTCCGAAGAGAATTACCAGTTCCGCTTTCTCCTGCAGGTTCTTGGTTATCCGCAGGAAGATTGTGGACGCTCCATAACCTGCCGAAGAGAAAACAAAGAGAAGCGCCAAAAGTGAAAAAACAGTCTTTTTCATGTCAGCCCTCCGTTTTGAAGTCTATTACGATGTCAAGATAAACGTCGGGTATTTCCCGGGGGAAAGGCGGCAGGTCCTGCGTGGCACGAACCGAATCAACTACCGATTTGTCAAAACCTGTATTACCCGAACTTTTTTCAAGCGCGATATTGTCTATCCTGCCGTTCCTGTATATCCTGAATGATACAGTTGTCGTTCTGCTTCCCAGAATGTTATGCGTTCTCCAGTTTGCTTTTATCCTGCTCTGCACGGTAAGAATGTACCACTGCGGCACGGTCAGGTTCAGCGATGGCGTATTTACCTCGGTGACCGAACTTTCAATTTTTTCCACCTTGAGAGGCATGGTTTTTGCGGGACTTGTTTCAGAAGTGTTTCCAGCGGGAATTTCCCGGCTGTTTTTCCCCATTTTTGCTGTCAACGCTTCCCTGTATTTTTCAGCGGAAAATTCAGGCACTCTCGGTGCAGGGCGGATAACCGGCTGTTCGGTTTTAACCGCGGACTTCGTTTTTGGCGCAGGCGCAGTTTTTTTCTGTGAGACAGGCTTCGTTTCCGGTTTCACCGAAGGAAGCGGCGGTTCCTTGGGGAGTTCCATTTCAGGGATGTCTATCACCTGTACGGGAAATATCTCGTAAGCTGCTTTTGAAGTCCTGTTCCACGGGGAAGCAAAGAGAACGAAAATTCCCGCGCAGTGCATGAGGAACGAGATGCCCAGACTTCTTCTCCTTATTCTTCCACCCGCGTCGCCAGCCCGATCACTTCTATTTTGCATTTTTTCGCAATGTCAAGAACTTTTATAACGTTCTTGTAATAGACCTCCTGGTCTCCTTTTATGATAACCGAAAGTTTTTCGTTCACAGCTTTCTGTTCTTTCAGTATGTCGTACATTTCCCGGAGAGTTACTTTCTTTTCGTTGATGTAATATACGTCGTCCGGTGCGACGGTGATAACCGAGCTTTTTTCCACCTCTATCTTGCCCGGCGATGAAGCCGGCAATTTTACCTCAATCCCCTGCTCAATAAAAGGGGCGATGATGAGGAGTATCACGACAAGAGTCAGGGCGACGTCAACGAGATTGGTAATATTTACCTGGGAGAATGTGGAGCTATTGTCGTTTCTTCTCAATGTGCGCATGTCAACTATCCGCCCTGTCGGAATAGGATTTCAGGTAACGTATAATGTAGGGGAAGAAAAATTCCATTCTCTCCAGGATGTTCAATACCTTTTCTCTGTAGTAGTTATGGCCGATAGCCGCAGGTATGGCGACGGCCAATCCCACAATAGTGGTTACCAGTGCTATCGCTACGCCGTCCGCCACGACTCTTACTGAAGATGAGCCCGAAGTGACAATCGCATGAAAGGAAATGAAAAGCCCCCATACCGTACCCCACAATCCCAAAAATGGCGAGATTGTGGTGATGGTGCCCAGCGACGTCAATTTTCTCTCAAGTTTTCCCTGCTCAATCAGGAACGCCTTTTCAAGATGGGTGTCCAGAGACTTGTCCTCGGCTTTATCGCGGAGTTCAATGCCGTAATTAAGGATGGAACTCAAAGGGCATTGAAGAAATCCCGGATTCTTGCCCTTTTTTATGAGCCTCTCAAACATTCTGTTCTTCTTTTCCACGTCTCTAAGATAGAAAAACTTCTCAAGCATGACATACCATGAGTAAAATGAAAGAAAGACAAGAGCCGCTATTATGATCTTTCCCGGCAGGTCAAACTGATTCCACGTTGAAATCCAGATATTTTCCATAGCTCGGTATCTCCATGAGTCTAATTCTGCTTCATTGATTCTGTCATGTTCTTGATCATGTCGGTCATGTCCATAACCTTCGCATCCTTGGGGATGTCCAGGTTGAAGACCGAATCAGGAACACTCTCTGTCTTGAATTCCAGGAAGTCAATCCACATTGCGGGTGTATCTGCTTCACCGTATATTTCCATCTTATCGTAGAAAAGAGAGTCTGTGCATACCCAGACCAGCATTTTCTTGAACATCTGCTGCGGAGCTTGCTGTCCGCCGGGCATAGACACCATATTAGTGATTTTCTCCAGGTCGTTCACCGTGATAAGGTAGAAGTTTTTCCCGTCTCGGGTCTTCTCTGTAACCTCTATCTTGTCAAGCATGTCTTTGAAATTGTTCATCGTGTCTTTATCCATCCCGAACATCTGTTTTTTCTTCATCTGCTCTCTCATCTCCGCAGGCAGTTTGGTCAGGTCTATGGTTATGACCATATTCATCATCTTCTGGTATTGGATTATTTTCTCGCTGTCCATCAGCATAACCATTTCCATAGGCTTGGGCATTCCGGGCTGGGTTATTGTCATGTCCATCCGCATCCTGTCTCCCTTCTTCCAGAAAGTGGCAGGCATTTTCATTATGCTGCCCATCATCGGCATGCTTATCTCAAATTTGCCGCTCATCTCGGCTGTGCCGGGGTATTTCGCAGCCATGTTTGTAAAGAGCTCTTCCTTGTTGACCTCCGCATTCAAGACAGAAACGGCACATAAAGCAAATATCGCCAGGAATACTGAAAATATCCTCTTCATGCTCCTCCTTATGCGCCACTGGTGGCGCATTTACGTACCTGTTTATGATACTCCATTTTCGGTGGAAGGGCAAGAAATTATTGACTTGCCGGTAAGGTGTGTTATAAAATAAAATTCATGGGTATTCTGGTGTTCGTTTTCGGGCTTGTGTTCGGGAGTTTTGCCAACGTCGTAATCTACCGCCTGCCCAAGGGAAAGTCCATAGTCAAGCCCGGTTCAAGGTGCCCGGCATGTAATAAGGATATCCTGTGGCACGATAACATACCGCTGGTCAGTTATCTGCTATTGAGAGGAAAATGCAGGTTCTGCAAGAAGCACATTTCGGCAAGGTACTTTCTCGTTGAGTTAATCAGCGGTGTTCTTTTTTATCTTATCTACCGGTATTTCGGGATGAACATCCGCTTTTTTGTCTACACCCTGTTTGCGTTTTCCATGCTGATTATGGGTTTCATAGACATAGATACATACCTGATATCCGATGTCATCGTCCTGCCGGGCATAGTACTGGGCCTTGCCTTTTCGGCAGCATTCCCGCATATACATTATGATCTTACAAGAGCGGAGAGCGTTCTGTATTCTATCACCGGGATACTTCTCGGGGGCGGTCTCCTGCTTTTTCTGGGCATGGTCGGCAAACTGCTTTTCAGGAAAGAGGCTATGGGCGGAGGAGACGTCAAGCTGCTCGCTATGGTGGGAGCGTTTCTGGGATGGAAGAGCGTATTCATGACGATATTCTTCTCATCTCTTCTCGGTTCCTTGATAAGCGTTACGCTGATACTCCTCAAGAAGAAGACAATGGAGGATTACGTACCGTTCGGGCCTTATCTGGGACTCGGTGCGGTGATCTCCATGTTTTACAAGGGGAGTCTTTTCCTCGGGTTTTTGATTAATTAAGGAATACGATATGAGCCAGGCAAGTATTGAACTCGTAAGAGAATTCTTTATCATGAACGATTTCTTTGTTCTGAAAAAGGAAGACCTCCTCCTGGTTAAGAATGCCAGAGTTGTTAACGGGCCCGGGGAAGACAAATTCATACTGTCGGGTGGAGACATAAGCGGGAGAATCGGCAATGCAGTTGTCAAACCGGTTTCCTGGCATACAATGAAATTTACTCCGCTTGTCCTTTCAAGATTCCCCGACATATTTGATTTCCTGAAAGCGAGAAACGCCGGAGAATACGGGAAGTTTTTCGGGGGAGAGAATTTCCTGAAGATTCTCGTGATTCCGTCTCTTCCTGCTTCCGAGGGCCTGCGTGAGGAGAGTATAAGAGTCATGAAGGAAAAGGGAATAGACCGCCTGGTGATGTTCTCCTCCGTCATAGCGGGACTCGTCGAGAGAATCGAGCCGCGGCATGTCTACCTTTCAACCGTCAATGAGGTTTTGAGGGTTTTGAAATTCTACAGATTCTTTGCAGAAGAAGAGCAGAACCTTCCGTTCTGAAACATGAACATAACTCCGGAAACGCCGCTTTCAGAAATCCCTTCGGTCGGAGAGAAACGCGATAAGTCTCTTGCCAGGCTGGAACTGAACAAGGTTGAGGACCTTCTTTTCTTTTTTCCCCGCAGGTACCTTGATCTCCGGAACTTCAAGCAGATCTCGGAACTTGTTCCCGGCGAGGTGGCTTCAATCAAGGGCAGGGTACTTGCAAGAGAAGAGAAAAGGCCTCGCAGAAGGATGACCTATCTCAACGTAGCAATCTCCGACGGCACAGGGGTGCTTTACCTCGTCTTCTTCAACCAGCCGTACCTGAAGGATGTGTTTATTCATGACAGGGAGTTTTTTATCTGCGGCAAGACCGACATTTTCAAAGGCAGGATGCAGATGGTGAGCCCCCTTTACGAGGAAGAGAAAAAGGGCAGGAGGGACTGGCTGCTTCCCGTATATTCTCTTACCGGAGGGCTGACGCAGAAATATTTGAGGAAGATGTTGAAATTCGTTATGGCCGCACTTGACGGATATCCGCCAGAGATTCTGCCTCTGAAAGACCGGCAGCGCCTGGGCCTGCCCAACATGAAGTTTGCGCTGCATAACATTCATTTTCCAGTATCGGACATTAATCTTGAGAAAGCGAGGAGCTACCTTATCTTCAGGGAATTCTTCATACTACAGCTAGGGCTTCTGCTAAGGAAGAAGAAAGAACAGGACAGAAACGTTGCGTACGACGGAGAAATGGAATATGAGCTCATAGATGTTTTTCAATCGCACATTCCTTTCAAGCTGACGAAGCCGCAGAAAGAAGTCATGAGGGAGATTATTGATGATGTCAGGCAGGGCAGGATAATCAGCCGTCTCATACATGGTGAGGTCGGTTCGGGGAAAACCGTTGTCGCCGTTTTTGCACTGTGGCTCTTTTCCCGCGCCGGATACCAGACAGCGCTGCTTGGTCCCACGGAGATACTTGCGGAACAGCACTACCTTAACTGGCAGGAATTTTTTCTGCGGCAGGACATACCCGTGGCCATACTCCTGGGGCAGATGCCCGAAAGCGAGAAAAAAAGGATAAGGGAGGAGATAAAGAACGGCAGCGTGAAGGTGATCATGGGGACACATGCAATACTGACCGAGAAGATGGAATTCAATAATCTCAAGATGGCGGTTGTTGACGAACAGCACAAGTTCGGGGTCAAGCAAAGAGAATTGCTGAAGGAGAAGGGCCGGGACGTTCACTATATCGTGATGAGCGCGACACCGATTCCCAGAAGCGTCGCCCTTACCTTCTACGGCGCCCTGGACATATCAACGATAGGCGAACTGCCGAAGGGCGAAAGAAAGGTTGCGACGTACATATTCCAGAGGGATGACAAGGAGAAGATATACCGGTTTCTTGGATACCAGCATTCACAGGGCAAGCAGGGGTATGTCGTTACTCCGTCTATTCAGGGGAATGAGGACATTGAGTCCGCGATGGCGGAATATGATAAAATCAGAACGGAGCTTCCGGACGTCCCGTCTGGCATAATTCACGGTCGCCTGCCTCACGGGGAGAAGGAAGAGGTTATGAGGAGATTTCGCAACAGGGAAATAAGCACACTTGTTGCGACGACCGTGATTGAATCCGGGATTGATGTGCCAGAGGCGTCATACATAATTATTGAACAGGCGGAGAGGTTCGGGCTGGCGCAGCTCCACCAGCTGCGCGGCAGAGTCGGCAGGGCAGGGGATACCGGTTACTGCATGCTTGTTCCGTACTCGGAAAGTGACGGTACGGTCACGGAAAGACTTGAAAGTTTTGTAGCGGCAGAGAGCGGATTTGAGATAGCCGAAATTGACCTGAAACTGCGGGGGCAGGGAGACCTGCTGGGCGTAAGACAGCACGGGATCCCGCCTCTGAAAATAGGTAACATCATAAAGGATTTAGAGATGCTCAAGATTGCACGGACTGAAGCGGAAAAGGTGCTGAAGACAGTTCCCCCGGATGTTGTGGAAGAAAATTTCCTCAAGGGAGCGTTCACGAATGAATGATGAGATAGCAATTCTTATTCCGGCGCACAACGAAGAAAAGACGATTGCGGGCCTGGTGTCGGAACTTAAGAAGGACCATGCGACCGTGATTGTCGTGAATGACGGTTCTTCCGACAGAACCGGAGCGCTTGCCGCGGAGAGCGGCGCCGTGGTTCTGACCCATCCGGTGTGCCGGGGCAAGGGTGAAGCTCTGAAAACGGGTTTTGCATATGTTTTGGAGCACGGTATCCCCGCAGTCATAACGATGGACGGTGACGGCCAGCATCCTGTATCCGACGTGCGCGGTTTTGAAAGGGCATACCGCAGAAACGGCAGGACCGCAATGTGGGTGGGCAGGAGGAAGATACGGGGCACGCAGATGCCGGTCATAAGACGGCTGACAAATATAAGCATGTCCCTTATTATTTCCCTGTTGTCCGGACAATGGATACCTGATACTCAATGCGGGTTCCGGCTGGTAAAGAGAGAGGTCCTTGGAACAGTGCGCCTCTGGACCTCTAATTTTGAGACCGAATCGGAACTGCTTATCAAGAGCGGGTGGCGCGGATTCAGGATTTCGTCCGTGACTATATCAACCGTGTACAGTGAGGAGAAGAGCAAGATTAATCCGAGCAGGGATACGGTCAGGTTTTTCAGGATGCTTCTAATAGTCATCTGCCCTCTCCTGTTAAGGGTGAAAAGATGCAGAAAAGACTTGACTTCGCGGGGATGAGAAAGAGGATGGTTGAAACACAGATTGCCGGGAGGGGGATAACCGACAGGAATGTCATAGATGCTTTCCTTAATGTGCCCAGGGAGAAGTTCGTACCGGAGAAACTGCGCGAGTACGCTTATGAAGACGGGCCTCTCTCCATCGGAGAAGGGCAGACTATAAGCCAGCCTTTCATCGTTGCCCTTATGACCGCTTCTCTATGTCTTGAGAAAGCCATGAAGATCCTTGAGATTGGCACCGGCAGCGGTTACCAGGCAGCGATCCTTGCCGAGATGGGCTGTGATGTGTATTCGGTTGAGAGGGTTGAGGCGCTCGCGGAAAGAGCGGGTGACATACTGAAATCGCTGGGATATGAAATAAGAATAAAAGTTGGAGACGGGACTCTCGGATGGGAAGAATTCTCCCCCTACGACAGGGCAATTGTTACCGCCGGAGGACCTGCAATCCCAAACCATATTTTTGCGCAGCTGAAAGAAGCAGGAAAAATGATAATGCCTGTCGGAGATACCGTCTACCAGGATCTGATACTCGTCACGAAAAAGTGCGGCAGGATGGTGAAAGAAAACCTGGGCGGCTGCCAGTTTGTGCTGCTGAAAGGCGCAGAAGGCTGGAAGGAATAAAAATGATAGAACGTATAATTACAGCGCTCGGTACGTTGCCTAAAGAATTTGTGACGTTCATGCTTGCGATGCTTCCAATCTCCGAACTCCGCGGGGCGATGCCTTACGGTGTTCATGGCGGAATCCCTTTTGGGAGAGTCCTGGCAATCTCAATAATCGGCAATCTTATCCCTGTTATTCCGTTGTATTTCCTGCTGAATAGAATCCTTCTATTCTTGAGCAGGTTCAGGTCGGGCAAAAAGTTTTCTGACTGGCTTGTTGCACACACTCTGAAGAAATCAAGGGTCATAGAGGTATACGAGACTCTGGGTCTCCTCGTTTTCATAGGTGTTCCCCTGCCGATGACCGGTGCCTGGACAGGTACCATGGCGGCCGTTCTTCTGAAGCTGAAATTCAGGTATTACCTCGTCGGAGTCGTGGGTGGAGTACTTCTTGCCGCCGCCATCGTCTCCGCCCTCATTTTCCTGTTCCGTTTGTCCTTATAATGTTCTTTTACAAATATGCATTTTTCAGTATAATTTAAAAATGGAACAAGCAACCTTCCGTAAATACTACGCCCACAGTTTAGAGAATAAACCTCCAAAAGAATGGCAAGAACTTAGTCTCCATCTGCAAAATGTTGCCAACCTTGCCAAAAAGTTCGCTGAATCTTTTCAATCCGGCGATTGGGCTTATCTTGCAGGTCTCTGGCATGATTTAGGCAAGTTCCTACCAAATTGGCAAGAGTATTTGTTCAGGCAGATGGGGTATCAAAAGTCTGATATTGTAGGACGGCCTAATCACAGTACTGTTGGAGCTGTTTTGTCTTTTGAGAAATTTAAATCATCACCTGTGTCCAGAATACTTGCCTATATCATAGCGGGGCATCATGCTGGTCTTCCTGACTGGTATCAAGATGTTGCCGGTGGTGCTCTCATCGACAGGATTTACAGAAAATCATTGAATGGGTCTTTAGATACGAACGATTTGGAGTACATAAACAAGATTTCAGAGGCTATGGAAAAAATGGCAGTCCCTCTTCCGCAGTCTTCGCCGCTAAGAATTAAGACAAAAGAAGAAATGCTTTGCTACGGTGAATACTTTCATCTCTGGATTCGTATGCTTTTTTCATGTTTGGTCGATGCGGATTTCTTGGATACAGAAGCATTCATGGCACCTGAAAGAATAGTTAAAAGGGGGTGTTATCCTTCATTAGAGGAACTATCGCAAAGATTTGATAGTTTCATGGAAGGAAAAATGAAAGAAGCCCCAGATAGCATTATTAATCGATATCGCCGGGGGATTTTCCAGCAATGCAAAGATAAAGCAAAACTCTCGCCTGGAATTTATTCCTTGACCGTACCGACTGGTGGAGGAAAAACTTTGTCTTCAATGGCGTTTGCTCTTAAGCATGCTCTTAAATATAGCAAAAAGCGTATAATTGTCGCTATTCCATATACAAGTATTATTGAACAAACTGTGAAGGTTTATAGATACGGTACGGATGATGACGAGGAAATAAGAGAATTTATTGCAGGAGGAACTGTTTTATTTGAGGAAGATGCCGTTTTAGAACATCACAGCAATATTGACCCTGACAAAGAAGACCAAAAGAGCAAACTGGCAACAGAGAATTGGGATGCTCCGGTTTTTGTTTGGAAATAGAGGGCCACTATGCTTGTATTGGTAAGCTATGAT
>CAYQXZ010000029.1:2321-16184 GCA_964421645.1 uncultured bacterium | reverse complement strand
TCAAGGAAATACGGCTCTGTAAAACTCACGCTGAAATCCATGGTTTCAGTACCGAGCTGCGTCGTCAAGGCAAGGTTCTGCCCTCCCCCGACAAAAGACGGTTTTCCGGACATATTGAAATTGGGCTGCTGTATGCTTATGACTCCCACAACGTCGTCAACGGTGCTGTATCCTCCGCCTATCATGAACATCCCCGTTTTTTCCTTTTCGTCAACCTCAACAACAACATCGGCGGTATTTTTCCTGTCTTCGGCAAACTCGGGATAGATATTTATCTTCTCAAAATAATTAAGGTCAAAAAGCCTGTTAAAACTCTTCTGCATCCTGTCGGAGGTCAGCTTGTCTCCGGGTTCAATCCTCACTTCCCTTCTGATGACCTTATCCTTGGTTCTCGTGTTTCCTCTTATGATGACCTCTCCCGCATGGTAAACTTCGTTCGGCTCAATGAAATAAGTTATGTCCATCACTTCGGGTCTCTCGCCTGTCGCCGGGATTTCATCAATCCTGGCCTTCAGGTATCCCTTGTCAAGATAGAACGTGCTCAAGTTCCTTATATTTTCATCGGCTTTGCTTCTGTTGAATACCTTGTTCTTATCCTTGAAAGACAGGAGTTGCTTCAGCTTGCTTTCATCAAAAATGAGATTACCCTTGAATCCGATATTTCCCAGATAGTATTGTTTACCTTCATCTATGGATACTTTCACGACGAGAAGTCTGTCCTTCTTGTCAGTAAGCACGTCTCCCGCCACCTTTGCTTCCAGGAAACCGTTGTCCATATAATAGGCTTTTATTTTTTCAATATCCTTATCAAAAAGATCTTTCTTGAAAGTCCCTCTTATAAAAGGCGCTTTTCTCTGTTTAACCTTCATTAAACCGCGGAGGTGCGATGCCGTAACGGAATTGTTGCCCTCAAACGTCATTTTCTTAACGTAACTGCGCCCCTGTTCATTTATCATCACGCGCAGAAGGACATTCTCATTCTCGCTTTCTTCAATTTCATAGTCAATTTCCACGAGATAATATTTTTTATTCCTGTATTGTTCCTTTATTTTCTCAATCCCGTCAAGAAGTTTAACCTCATTGAGAATATCTCCCTTGTTAATCCCCAGAAAACTCAAGAGCTGTTTCGTATTAAATATCTTGCTGCCGGTGAATTTTACTTCTTTAATTACCGGGTTTTCTTTCACGTAGAGCTTGACAATGGTTCCGTCTTTCTCTTCAGTCTCATAGCGGACATTCTGAAAGAAACCTGTTTCTGCAAGTTTCCTCACGTCTTCCCTCAAAACGCCTTCGTTGAACTCACTCCCCACCTTCGTCTTCATTAACAGCAGGATCCTCTCTTCGCTCACGTTCTTGTTTCCGGATATTTCAATCCTGCTTATTTTACCCTGGGGAAAGAGAAGCGCGGGAATGCTAAGTAAGAGGAACGGCAGCAGAATTAGTAATTTTTTCAAGGTTTTCTCCTTTCTTCAAAATCCTGAAGGTAAGTTTCTTATCTTCTTCCACACAGTCAATAATAATCGTGGAATTTTGAGGGTATAAATCTTTGAGCATCTCTTCCGAAAGAGGATCCTCAACATATTTTGATATGACCCTTTTTAGAGGTCTCGCGCCGAATTCCGGGCTTGTTCCCTTATCTATCAGGAACCGCTTTGCTCTGTCAGATACCGCAATCATCACATGTTGTTCTTTCATTCTTTCACACACCTCGGATATTTCAAGTTCAGCAATCTTCCAGAGGTGTTCATTATTCAGCGGGTGGAAAATTATAATTTCATCAAGCCTGTTCACAAACTCCGGCTTGAAAGTTTTCTTAACCTGTTCCATCATCCTGTCACTGATATCATTCTGGAAATTTTCTTTTTCGTTCTCCTGCTGGAAACCTATGACCGACCTGTTCTTGAAAATCTGGCTGCCGAGATTTGATGTCATGATAAGTATTGTATTGCGAAAGTCCACGCTCCTGCCGAAGCTGTCAGTCAGCCTGCCGTCTTCAAGAACCTGAAGAAGCAGATTGAAAATCTCGGGATGCGCTTTTTCAATCTCGTCCAGCAGTATGACACTGTAAGGTCTCCTTCTTACCTTCTCGGTAAGCTGCCCGCCTTCTTCGTAGCCCACGTATCCCGGAGGCGCTCCTATCAGGCGGGACAGAGAGAATTTCTCCATGTATTCCGACATGTCTACCTGCACCAGTGCCTGCTCGTCTCCGAAAAGGAACCTGGCAAGCGCTTTACCGACAAGGGTTTTTCCGACACCCGTGGGGCCCAGAAAAAGAAAACTGCCTATAGGTTTCTTCTTATCTTTCAATCCGGCCCTGGACCTTCTTATCGCCCTGCTTATCGCCGAAATAGCCTCGTCCTGGCCTATCACAATTTCATGGATCGATCGCTCCATGTCCAGCAGTTTCTCTTTCTCTTCCCTGCAAATCTGGGAGACGGGAACGCCGGTCCACTGTGAAACGATAACAGCAATGTTTTCTTCGGTTATGAGCCTTTTCTCTTCGGGTATGAGATTGCTCCAGTTCTCCCTGAAATCGTCCGCTCTATTCTTTAATTCCCGCTCCTTATCCCGAAGCGAAGCAGCCTTCTCATAGTCCTGTTTTTTTATTGCATTTTCTTTTTCCCTGGTGACTTCCTTTATTTCCAGGTCAAGTCTCTCCATCTCTTCCGGAGGGTTGTAAAGTTTCAGCCTCTGATGGCTTGCGGCCTCGTCTATGAGATCAATCGCCTTGTCCGGCAGGAACCTCCCGGTTATATACCTGTCACTCAATACAGCCGCAGATTCAATCGCCCCATCCGAGATCTTGAGATGGTGATGCAGTTCATATTTTTCCTTGAGACCTTTGAGAATTTCTATGGTTTCTTCCACGCTCGGCGGGTTCACAATGACAGGCTGGAATCTCCTCTCAAGAGCACCGTCTTTCTCTATGTATTTTCTGTATTCATCAAGAGTGGTTGCACCGATGCACTGTATCTCACCTCTTGAAAGAGCAGGTTTAAGTATGTTTGATGCGTCTATTGCACCTTCGGCGCCGCCGGCTCCGACCAGAGTATGTATCTCGTCAATGAAGATTATAACGTTCCTTGAGCTTTTTATTTCGTCAAGAACCATCTTTATCCTCTGCTCAAATTCTCCTCTGTACTTGGTTCCAGCGACTATCGCGGCAAGGTCTATCATTATTACCTTCTTGTCCTTCAAAATCTCCAGAGCTCCGCCGGAAACGATCTTTTCCGCCAGCCCCTCAACTATCGCCGTCTTGCCGACACCGGGTTCTCCTATCAGCACCGGATTGTTCTTCTTCCTGCGACAGAGTATCTGCGTCAGCCTTTCTATCTCTTTTTCCCTTCCGATTACGGGATCAAGTTTGCCTTCCTCCGCAAGCTTGGTAAGATCCCTTCCGAATGCCTGGAGAGCGGTGACCTTGCTCTTCTGATAGGGCTGACCGGTGTAACGCTTGCCATAGCTGCTCCATTTCTGCTGGGGATCTCCCAGCAGCTCCTCAAAGATCTCCCGGGCATTCTTGAGAGTGATTCCGTTACTCCGGAGTATTCTTGACGGCAGGGTTTCTTCCGCAGCGATCATGCCGAGCAGGATATGCTCGGTACCAATATAGTTGTTTGTATAAAACTGCGCTTCCTTGACTGCGAGCTCAAGGACTCTCTTTGACTGAATGCTTAAAGGCAGATCTCCCACGTAAACCGGAACGCCTATTTTCATGTTCCTTTCAATCTCATTCTTTATCTTCTGGAACTCAATGCCCATATGATGCAGCATTGCAACTCCGACACCCTGGGCATCAGCAAGCATTGCCAGGAAAATATGCTCCGGTTCTATCCTGTTATGCCCGTACTTTACAGCCTCTTTCCGGGCAAAATCCAGCAGAGATTTCACACGCTCGGTGAATCTTTCAAACATATTTCCCCCTGGTTTGTGCCCATTTTAGCATATTTTTCGTATTTTGGCTAATTTTCTTTTGCTTTTTAAGTCAAAATCACTCGTATACGGAAGTCCCTTCTGCCTGGGTTAAAGCCATGAATTCCTTTCTTATTCTCTTCGTTACAGCGCCAGGTTTTCCTGTGCCTATTATCCTTTTGTCAAGAGCAATTACAGAAATTATCTCGGCCGCAGTCCCTGTCAGGAAACACTCTTCGGCAGTAAATATGTCATGCCTCGTCATATCCATTTCCTTCACGACAAGCCCCATATTGGCTGCTATTTCCATGACGGTATTCCTCGTAATGCCCTCAAGCGCACCGGCGGAAACCGGAGGCGTGAGGAGAACGTTCTTATTCACGGTGAAGATATTATCCCCGGTGCACTCGCTTACGTAACCCTGGCTGTTGAGCATAAGCCCTTCGGCGGCTCCACCATTGTTGGCTTCTATCTTGCCAAGTACGTTGTTTAGATAATTCAAAGACTTGACGGCAGGATTTATGCACTCGGGCGGATTTCTTCTGGTTCCCACCGTTACCACCTCCAGTCCCTTTTCATACAATGATTCCGGATACAGCTGTATGCTGCTCGCTATAATGAAAAGTGTGGCAACCTTGCACTTTCGCGGATCCAGCCCGAGGTCACCCACACCCCTGGTTACCACTACCCTTATGTAGCTGTCCGTCAATTTATTTGCCCTGACCGTTTGTATGATAGCGTTCTTAAGATCATAGAAATTCAGCGGAACTTCAAGCATTATAGCCTTTGCGGAATTATAAAGACGCACAAGATGTTCATCCATCTTCCATATTCTTCCGTTATAACTCCTTATGCCTTCAAAAACACCGTCACCGTACAGCAACCCGTGGTCAAATATGGACACCTTTGCATCTTCTTCCTTCACCAGCTTCCCGTTCAGATATATAAGCAAACCCATGTTATTCCTCCTTAATCTCTGTTTTTTCTATTTCTCCTTCGTTTAAATATACTACTTTTGACGCGAACTGCAAAAATTTCTCATTGTGAGTCCCTATGATGAACGTAACCCCCTTTTCCTTGTTGAGTTTCTTGATCAATTCAAAGAACATCTCCGATGCTTCTTTGTCTATGCTTCCGGTCGGCTCGTCCGCGAATATCACCTGCGGCTTGCATATCAGGCTGCGGCATATGGCCACCCTCTGAAGTTCCCCTCCCGAAAGCTGTGAAGGATAAAAAGTTTTCCTTCCCGCGAGATTGAATTCACGCAGCAGATTTTCCGCTTCCTGGTAATACAACCTTAATTTTAGGTAAGTTTTTTCCTTGATCCACAGCGGCAGCATGACATTCTCCATCACGGTCAGTTCGGGTATGAGATAAAAGAACTGGAAAATAAAACCGAACGTCCTGTTCATTATTCCGCACTTCTCGTTCTCCCCGAGCGAAGTTATCTCTCTTCCGTCAAGATAAACACTGCCCCCGGTAGGTTTATCAAGCAAACCAAGCACGTTTATAAGGGTTGTCTTTCCCGATCCCGAAGGCCCGAGAAGTATAAGCATCTCTCCTGCGTTCACCTCCAGGTTGACGTTGCGCAGGGCACGCACCCCACCCGGGTATTCCTTGGTTACGTTAACCGCCGTCAGTCTATTCATTTCTTATCGCCTGTGTCGGATTCAATCCTGCCGCCCGCTTTGCCGGATACACGCTGGCAAAACTGACGATTACAATTACAGAAATTACTATCCATAACAGATCCCCTGCGGAGATTTCTATCGGCAGACGGGATAAATCATATATGAATTCCGGAAGTCTTATAAACTGGTATTTTTTCAGCAGCCACGCAAGAATTCCACCTGCGGCAAGACCGCACACGAGCCCCTTCACGCCGAGAATCAGTCCCTGGTATATGAAAATCTTCTCAACGTCCTTTCTGGAAAGCCCGAGTGCCCTCAAAATACCTATCTCCTTCACCTTCCTGTAAACCGTTACCATGAGCGTTGAAGATATGTTGAAAGACGCCACAAGGATTATGAGCCCCAGTATCACCGCCATTGCCTTCCTTTCCAGGGCCAGAGCGGCAAACAGTATCTTGTTTTTCTGTATCCACGTTGTAACCGTGTACTCGTTGTCCAGGACATCCCTTATCCTTGCCGCCACTCTCTCGGAATCATAGATGTTTTCCGTTCGTATGCCTATCCCGTGCACCAGCCTGACCGGGTTGATAATCTTGTTGTCCAGGGAGGTGAAACCCATTGAAGAGTCAAAAGCATACACTCCGTACTCAACAGTTCCCACAACCCTCGCCGGTCTGCTGCTGCCCATCGTCCCGGAGATTATCCATATGGTGTCCCCTACGTCAACCTCCAGTTCCTTTGCAAGTTCGCTGCCAAGAATTACACCTGATTCCAGTCCTGAAAATTCACCTTTCTTGACAAACTTGCTTATGTTCGTAACTCCTTCTTCCCTCGCTGGGTCTATACCCCGGAGGATTCCCCCTATAAGGTACTTGTCCGACCGGTATATAACCTGCGTGGAAAAGTAAGGCGCCATGCCCTTTACCTCAACAATCCCCTTTCCTATTTTTTTCATCACGTCTTCATAATTGTATATCAGCGGCCTGCCCTCAACGGTTATTGTGGGATGCGCACCTATTATTTTCCTTTTCAGCTCCCTTGAAAATCCGTTCATGACACCGATAACCAGCATAAGAGCAACAACCCCTATTGCGATCCCCGCGATAGAAAATACGCTTATGAACCACAGGAAACTGTCGGCACGCCTCTTCTGCCCCGCAAACTTCCTTGAAAGAAAGAAATTATACGAAATCATATCCTGATTATATCAGAAATCGCCTTACGGCTGAAATCAGCAATCCCTCCCCACGGAAATTATTTGCCTCTTTTTTCAAAATGTTATACAGTTTTGTGAAACTGTTTTTCTCAAGCAACATTCGGGAGGAGATGGAACAATGAGCGTGAAAAGAGATAGAGACGGTGCAGTGAAATACACCGGAGACAATCTGGATTACATAGGTTTTCCCCTGGGCGGAATCGGTGCGGGGATGGTATGCCTGGAGGGTAACGGTGGACTTACAAGCGTCTCCATCCGCCACAAGCCGGAGATATTCCACCAGCCGTGCATCTTCTCCGCCTTCTGCATCAAAGACAGGCCGGAAAGCGCGAGAGTGCTTGAAGGACAGGTGCCAAAATGGAAGATATTCGGCCAGCCGCAGGCAGGCAACGGATTACACGGCACAACCTTCGGCCTGCCCAGGTGCAATACGGAATGGTTTACCTTCAAATTCCCGTTTGCCGCGGTTATACTGGATTATCCCGGAGTTCCGATGAAGGTTGAGATTACCGGCTGGAGTCCGTTCATACCCGGTGACGCGGACAATTCAAGCATGCCTGTCGCCGCGCTGGAATACACCTTCATCAACAACGGAAGGAAAACGGTTGAAGGAATCTATTCCTTTCATTCAAAAAACTTCCTTGCGGAAAAGGATCGTACGGACAACAGCGTCACGGCAGTTAAGAATGGTTTCGTCCTTAACCAGTCCGGCTCAAAAGAAACTCCCTGGACCGAAGGCAATTTCTGCGCATCGGCGCCCGGAGAGAAAACAACCGTTGACTGCCGGTGGTTCCGGGGCGGCTGGTTTGATGCGCTTACAATGGCATGGAAGAACGTGGAGAAATCTGTATGCATATCAAACCCGCAGTTCAAGACTGGAGCTCCCGGTCCGGGCGGCAGTCTTTACGTGCCGGTAAAGATACCTGCCGGCGGGAAGAAGACCGTAAAGCTTTTGCTTTCATGGTACATACCGAAGACAAATCTGAACTCCGGGGAGAATCCTCAAGGGAAAAAGAAAACATTCCACAAACCCTGGTATGCTGGCAGATTCAAGAGTGTAGAAGAAGTCTCTGACGGCTGGAAGAAAAACTGCGACGCCCTTAAAAAAAGGACTTTACAGTTCACCGAATGTTTCTACAAAACAACCCTGCCCGCGGAGGTTGTTGAAGCGATTGCCGCAAACCTTACCATACTTAAATCACCCACGTTATTGCGGCAGGCAGACGGCAGGCTGTGGTGCTGGGAGGGATGCTGTGACAGCTGGGGATGCTGTGCGGGCTCCTGCACGCACGTATGGAACTACGCGCAGGCGACCGCGCACCTGTTCCCGGGGCTGGAAAGGACATTAAGACAGACGGAGTTCAACGAGGATCAGGACGAGAGGGGTCACCAGAACTTCCGTGCATGGCTGCCGATACGTCCATCCAGTCACACCTTCCACGCGGCATCGGACGGACAGTTGGGCGGGATCATGAAGGTCTACAGGGACTGGCGCATCAGCGGAGATACAAAATGGCTGAAAGGCCTGTGGGAGAAAATAAAAAAGAGTCTGAACTACTGCATAGAGACATGGGACCCCAAACACATGGGGATTCTGCAGGAACCGCATCACAACACCTACGACATAGAGTTCTGGGGCCCTGACGGCATGTGCGGAAGTTTCTACCTGGGCGCGCTAAAGGCCGCTTCGCTGATGGCTGAAGCGCTGAATGACCCGGTGCCGCTTTACGAAAAATTGTACGACAAAGGGAGAAAATACCTGGAAACACGACTCTTCAACGGAGAATACTTCTACCAGGATATCCGCTGGAAAAACCTGAAAACACCCGATCCGACAAAAAAGAAAAATCTTTTTTCCGAAGACGATTTGAAACTCGTGATAAAAGAAGGGCCCAAATACCAGTACGGCAAAGGATGTCTATCCGACGGGGTGCTTGGAGCGTGGATTGCGGCGGTGTGCGGGATAAACAATATCCTGGACGACAGGAAGGTTGCAAAACACCTGCAATCCGTTTACAGGTACAACTTCCGCAAATCCCTGGTCAACCACGCCAACCCGCAGAGACCCGGCTTTGCGCTCGGGGATGACGGCGGGCTTCTGCTGTGCACCTGGCCAAAAGGGAAAAAACTATCAATACCGTTTCCTTACAGCGACGAGGTCTGGACAGGATTTGAGTACCAGGCGGCTTCTCACCTGATGATGCACGGCAAAATAGAAGAAGGGCTGGACATTGTCCGCGCGGCAAGGGCGCGGTATGACGGAAGGAAGAGAAATCCCTTCAACGAGTATGAGTGCGGGCACTGGTACGGAAGAGCGCTCTCCTCATACGGGTTACTGCAGGGGCTGACTGGCATACGATATGACGCACTGGAGAAAACGCTGTACATGGCGCCATCCATCAAAGGAGACTTCAGCTGCTTTATCAGCACGGAAACCGGCTACGGGCTTGCAGGGCTGAAAAAAGGAAAGCCGTTCCTGAAGGTTTGTTCAGGGAAAATAGCCGTGAAGAAATTCAAGCACGGGAAATAAGGAGGACGCGTGACACCCAAAGAGAGATTCATCGCGGCACTTGAGAGAAAACCTGTAAAAGGACGAGTACCGCATTTTGAGCTGGTGTTTTTTCTCACGATGGAGGCGTTCGGAAAGGTCCATCCCTCTCACAGATCATATCACCAGTGGGACCAGATGAGCGAAACGGAAAGGCGTCTGCACAGAAAAGAAATTGCGGAGATACATATAAAAACCGCCGTGGAGTTTGAGCACAGCGCAATATTCCTCCATCCCAATCCGGGCACCGCGGACGAAAAAAAACGGCTTATTGAGATAGTCCGGGAAATCTCAGGAGATGAATACTTCCTTATGATGCACGGAGATGCCACCTTTGGCGTTCCGTCCGGAGAAAAGATGCTTGAATTCACATACAGGATGCAGGACGAACCGGATAAAGTGAAGCAGGAAGCCGGTGAATGGGTGGACAGGACACTGGAAATGGCGGAAGAGCTTCGCGGACATCTTGACGGTTTTGCATTATGTTCCGATTACTGCCTGAATACCGGGCCCTTCTTGAGCCCGTCAATGTTTTCGGAATTCATAACTCCGTACCTGTCAAAACTGATTAAAGGTTACAGGGACATGGGTTTCTACGCGATAAAACATACCGACGGAAACATAATGCCAATCCTTGACCAGCTCGTGCAGGCAAATCCTCACGCGCTTCACTCCATTGATCCCCAGGCAGGCGTTGATATCAAGGAAGTGAAAAGACTGTACGGGGATAAAATTTGCCTCATAGGCAACGTGAACTGCGGCCTTCTGCAGACAGGAACTGACGAACAGGTTATTGAATCCGCGAGATATGCGCTCCGGTGGGGAATGCCCAAATACGGATACGTTTTTTCCACATCCAACTGCGTTTACACCGGGATGCCTCTTGAAAGATACAGGCTCATGCTGGACGTGTGGCGAAAACACGGCATTTACGCATGAAAAACTTTGACAGCATTGAGACAATATGTTAAGGTTAAAAATCAAGATTATAAATCCCTGACAAGGAGGACAAAATGAAACTGGGAGTCTTTTTGGTTCTTTTCGGCGACAAGAGTTTTGAAGAAGCTCTGGACAAGGCAAAAGGATTGGGTTTGGACGCGGTGGAGATAGGAGCCGGGAACTACCCCGGAGAAGCTCACTGCAAAACGGTTGAACTCCTGAAGGACAAGGCAAAGCTGGACAAATTCAAAGAGGCCGTAAAGAAAAGAGGACTTGAAATATCCGCCCTCTCCTGCCACGGAAATCCGCTCCATCCCAACCCGGAGATAGCGAACGCCCATAAGGATGCGCAGAGAAACGCAATACTTCTGGCTGAAAAACTCGGCATACCACGGATCATAACGTTTTCAGGATGCCCGGGAGACAACGAGAATGCCAAGTACCCCAACTGGGTGACATGCCCCTGGCCGGATGACTTCTCCGCCATAGTGAAATGGCAGTGGGAGAAGAAAGTAATTCCGTACTGGAAAGAAGAGGCCATATTCGCAAAGGACCACAACGTAAAAGAGATCTGCCTTGAGATGCATCCCGGATTCGTGGTTTATAACCCGGAGACCCTTCTGAAGTTAAGGGACGCGGCAGGCAAGGTGATAGGCGCGAATTTTGACCCCAGCCACCTTTTCTGGCAGGGGATAGACCCGAATGCGGCGCTAAGGAAACTGAAGGGCGCGGTATACCACGTCCATGCAAAGGATACGAAAATAGATCCATACAACACTCCGGTAAACGGCGTACTTGACACCAAGACGTACCTTGACGAAATCA
The DNA here is from genome assembly GCA_964421645.1 of uncultured bacterium. GTDB lineage: Bacteria > Ratteibacteria > UBA8468 > B48-G9 > JAFGKM01 > JAFGKM01. The sequence continues at coordinate 5,113 of CAYQXZ010000029.1, read as the reverse complement.
ACCGCTCGTGGATCTTCAGGAGTGTGGGGTACGGGCACGGCTATGAATTCTGGAACGATTTCGTGTCAAACCTGCGGCTCATCGGGTACGACGGAGTCTTGAGCATAGAACACGAAGACAGTCTTATGAGCGTGGACGAGGGACTGCAGAAAGCGGTGGATTTCCTGAAGAACGTACTCATCAGACAGCCGAAGCCGAAAGTCTGGTGGACGTAAACAGATGAAGAAAAAGAAAGACACGGTCAGGATAATCGTGGGAGGTTCCGGAGGGCAGGGCATACTCACCCTGGGCAAGGTTATTTCATATGCCGCAATACAGCAGAACATGCAGGTTTCATGCCTGCCCTCCTACGGAGCCGAGATGCGGGGCGGATACGTATACTGCACCATCGTGATATCTTCAAGCAAGAACATTTTTTCTCCGGTCAGCTCCGAAACGGACATAGCGGTCTTTATGAACGACCAGTCCTTCAAGATGCTGAGTTCATACCTGAAAAAAGATGCCGACGTTATCCTTAACACATCTCTTATCAAGAAACCTTCTTCCATTTCGGGCTACAGAATAACGGAGATACAGGCAAGCGAGATAGCCGAAAAAAACGGAAGTATCAAGACTGCAAATATGGTCGCCGCCGGTACGCTGGGAAGCATCATAGACAGGAAATTTGTGAGGTTCACCAAATCCGCTGTCTGCTACGGTGCAAGCAAGATGATATCAAACGAAGCGCTGTATGAAATAAGCAGAACTGGCATTGAAACCGGCTGGAACCTGGGGGCCTCCCTGAAAACCCCTTGACCATGGAAAAGACGCTGGAAATAGAGAAGGTCAACGACTTCAAGTATCTCATACCAAAAACCGAAGGCATGCGGGTCCCGGGTATCCTGTACATTTCAGAAAAACTTCTGGACAAAGTCATTTCCGACAACGCTGTCTCGCAGGTAATGAACGTCGCCAAACTGCGGGGCATAACCGGGTACAGCCTCGCAATGCCTGACGTGCACTGGGGCTACGGCGCACCCATAGGAGGCGTGGGCGCGTTTGACGCAGAATCCGGGGTCATCGTTCCCGGTTTCGTCGGGTATGATATCAACTGCGGGGTAAGGCTGATAAGAAGCAGCCTGACCGTTGAAGATATAAAAGATAAACTTGAAGACATTACAAACCTCCTGTTTACCAACATCCCCTCGGGAGTCGGCTCCACCGGCAAGCTGCGGCTGAAGATGAAAGAGCTGGAGAAGGTTGCGGAAGAGGGTGCGGCATGGGCGGTTAAGAACGGCTTCGGAACGCAGGGAGACCTTGATAACATTGAGGAGCACGGGAGGCTGAAGGATGCTGACCCGGATGCGGTAAGCAACAAGGCTTTTGAAAGGGGACAGGAACAGCTCGGCACGCTCGGCTCCGGAAATCACTTCCTCGAAATCCAGCAGGTGATTGACGTATATGATGAGTCCACGGCTGGGGTTTTTGGGATATGCCGCGGGCAGATAACCGTGATGGTTCATACCGGCAGCAGGGGGCTGGGATACCAGGTATGCGACGATTACCAGGACAAGTTCGGCAGGGTGGCGGCTGAATATGGATTAAAACTGCCTGACAGACAGCTCGCCTGCGCGCCCGCTTCGTCAAAAGAAGGCAAGCGGTACTTCAGGGCAATGAACTCGGCGGCAAACTACGCATTTGCCAACAGGCAGATAATAACCCACTGGGTAAGAGAAGTGTTCTCTGCGGTATTCGGGACATCATGGGAAAAGATGCAGTTATCCCTCGTATATGACGTCACCCATAACATTTGCAAGGTAGAGAAGCATTCGGTGGAAGGCAGAGAAAAACTGCTCTATATACACCGCAAGGGCGCAACCAGAGCTTTTCCTAAAGGTCATCCGGATTTGCCGGACAGGTACAGACACACAGGTCATCCCGTGATAATACCCGGCACCATGGGCACCTCTTCTTACGTACTGGTTGGCACCGATAAAGCCATGGCAGAAACCTGGGGAAGCACCAGTCACGGAGCAGGCAGAACGATGTCGCGTGCGCAGGCATTGAAAGAGAGCAGAAACAGGTTCATAGATTCCGAGCTTGCCGCACAGGGAATCCTGGTTAAGGGCGTCAGCAGGAAGGGGCTTGTTGAAGAAATGCCGGAGGCATACAAAAACATAGATGAAGTCATAAGAGTGGTGGAGGGCGCCGGTCTGTGCAGGAAGATTGCACGCATGGTGCCGCTTGCCGTAATAAAGGGTTAGCGTGGAGAAAATCATACTTGAAGGCAGAGAAATCCCGTATAGAATATTTCATAGAAGAGTGCGTTCTCCGAGAATGGAAATTGAGAATGGCGTGCTTTCTCTCATTCTACCGTTTCATTTTTCCGCAGAACAACAACTCATTGAGCGCCACAGGAAATGGATAATAAGACAGCTTGACCGGTTTAAGGAAATACATGCACTGTCAGGGACAATTTCCCTGCGCAGGAACCTGGGAGAAAACGAATTCAGGACACTTGCCGCGGAGAAGATAAACCGTTTTTGCGGAGAGTTGAATGTCGGCGTAGGCAGTATTTCGTTCAGGAAACTGAAAGGCAGGTGGGGCAGCTGCAGCAGCGACGGAAAAATCACGGTAAATACTTTCTTGAGGTTTCTCCCGGACCGCCTGATTGATTACATACTTTTCCATGAAGTTGCACACAGGATTGAAAAAGGCCACAACAGAAATTTTCATACAATCATGGAAAACAGGTTCGGCAATAAGGAGGTCATGGAAAAGGAACTTGCAGCCTACTGGCATATCTTCTCGCA
>CAYQXZ010000029.1:0-2221 GCA_964421645.1 uncultured bacterium | reverse complement strand
TGGTACTCGGCGGGGGTGGAGCCAAGGGTTTTGCACACCTTGGAGCAGTCACCGTTCTGGAACGGGAAAAACTGCGGCCTGACATGATTTGCGGCACTTCCGCAGGTTCTCTTGCCGGCGCCTTCTATGCAATTTACGCGGACAGGATAACGGAACTTGATAATATAGAAAGAACAAGAGAATTCAAAATCCTTCAAACTTTGAAACTGGATGCCGTGGAATTTGAAAAAGAAAGGCAGGGACTCTTCATGAAGACAGTCTCCGCGGTAAAGAAGAAATTTTTGCTTGTAAAGATGCTGCGAGACAACGCTCTTGCCAAAAGAGAAGACGTGGAACCGGTATTCAGACAACTCTTCGGAGATATGACTTTTGAAAACCTGCCTATTACCCTTGTTGCGGCCGCATTTGACCTTGTATCCGGCAGGGACGTATGCATAAAAAGCGGGCCGTTGTGGAAAGGCATTCTGGCTTCCTGCTCCATTCCTGGTATTCTTCCGCCGGTTGAGTATGACGGTATGCTGCTTGTTGACGGCGGGATAACAAACCGCCTGCCCGTAAAATGCGCCGTCCTATCCGGAGCGCAGAACATTATGGTAATCGATTTGAGCCGGCCGCTGACACCGATCAGAGAAATGAATTCCGTGGTCAACATTCATCTGCGAACGGATGCAATTCTTGCGTCGAGGTTTGACCTCTACAACAAGAACATGGCCGATCTTGTAATGGAAACCGGCCTTGAAGATATGCGCTGGAACGACTTTGCAAAATACGGTTACGCGATGGAAAAAGGCAGAAAAATGGCAAGAGAAAATCTCCCTGAAATAAAACGGATAATGAGCAGAACCTACGCTTACAGGAAGAAAGTCAGAAGACTCCTTGGATTAGGAATCGCCGTCACCCCCATCCCCCCCGAAGAATACATGTTCCTGTGAATGGAGAGAAATTAGAGTTCGGAGAGAATGACAGTGCGGACGTCCCTGACCCTTTTCCATTCCCTGTCATTGGTGATTATGTAGTCGGCTCCACATACGACGGCAGTTGCAAGCTGGATGGCATCGGGCGTTTTCAGTCCGTATTTGACCCGGAAATTTACGGTCATATCGGCAACCTGAAGATTCAGGGGATATATGCTGACGAGCTCCGAGTTTGTCAGGCTGTCACGGTATTTTGCGGCCAGTTTCTTTGCGCCGGTTTTTTCAGGATGTGTCAGTACCTCAATATATGTCACGATTGAAGTGATTAACGGAATGCCCATAGTGTAGACACTATTAAAAAGATTGTTGAGTTTTTCAATATACAAAGGATGTTCTTCAAAGAAATATATGAACGGAGCGGTATCCATGAAAATTCGGTCGGACGGAACAAGTTTCAATCCCATTGCGCCCTTTCCTTCTTGATATATCCCTCTGCGTCAATCTTCTCCCATACTTCTTTTCCCAAACCACGCGTTTTCCTGAAATCCTCTTTCCCGCTGCCTGCATAGTCCGCCTTTCTGCACGGAGTCAACCTTGCAACCGGTTTTCCCGCCCGCTCAATAATAATCTCTTCATTTTTCAGTTCAACGATATTGAGAAATCTTCCCAGGTTTTTACGCGCCTCAACCGCACTGATTCTTGTAGGCATTCTTACCTCCTGCACCAATTATAATGGTCATATCAATTATTATGGTCATTATATCTGTTTGAGCAAACCATGTCAAGTCCCGAAATCTTGTATATACTATTATGGGTACAGTGTTATTTTGCGGGTTTGCCGGAGGTATCCAGCAGCCACCTCGGACGCCTGATGAACGGACCATTGTGGAAAGTCTGCTCAATCATATTGTGCTTTTCAAGATAATCAAAACAACTTCGCATACAGCCGCGCGACCCTTCAATTCCCAGTCCGCCCTGTCCCCAGTGCTGAATGTAATGGTGCCCTTCTATTATATAGCCGGACGGATGCTCCGCGGATTTCCTCCATACCCCCGTAGACATGGGCCAGCAGAACTTGTATGCGGTCTCTTCGGTAAAATTCTGCTTCATCACGTCAAAATAGTATCCCGGGAAGGCCTTCGGTATGAAGGGAGACACGCGCGGATCCCCGCCGTGATAAGCAAGCGTACACGTTCCCATGTTGACGTCCGCCCAGCGGTAGGTTTTATCCTCAATCTTTATTTCTACGAACTTCTTTTCCTTTATGTGAGGAATTGCGCCCGGACAACCCTTTACGCACGCCATGT
>CAYQXZ010000028.1:0-17176 GCA_964421645.1 uncultured bacterium | reverse complement strand
GATGAAGCCTGCGCCGCAGTTAATGAAAGCCTTGAAAATTACGAGAAACCCGGCATGTTCAAGAGAATGTATCCCGAATCCGCAGCTCCTGATTTTGTGCCGTATGTCGGAAAAACAAAGAGTATTATCAACTTTGCATATCACACGACTGTACACCAGGGTAAAATGTACCCGGGACATGAAATCTATTTCCTGCTGTCTCTCGCCTCGGTGGGATACAGAACAAGGGAAACGGTTGAACTTATCTCTGAACTTCTCGCCCTGCGCTCAAGGGTGCCCGGTGATTTCACCCACTTTCTTTCAGAAGACTACGAAAAACTGCCGGAAACCGTCCACATTTATGCACGATCCGTGGGAGTAATCATGGTGGGATGGTGGCGTAATTACTGGCTCCTGAGGAACATTCTCGAAAGAAAGATACGTAATCACAGTATGGATAAAAAAGTTTGATTTGCATAAATTTAAATGCTATTATACATTACATGGAAATGGAACTGAAGAAAATACTTGTGGTTGATGACGAGCCCGATTCGCTTATGACTCTTTCCATGGCGCTGAAGTCCCTGGGGCATGTTGTTCTGGGAGCGCTCAACGGCGAGGAGGGATTGAGACTTTTCAAGGAAGAAAAACCTGATATTGTGATACTGGACATTGTAATGCCCGTTATGGACGGATGGGAAGTCCTGCAGAGAATCAAATCAGGTTTTATAAGCAAGCGCGTTCCCGTAATACTCATAACGGGCAAGAGCACGGACAAGGATAAAGAGAAAAGTTACCAGTACAAGGCCGATTTTTACGTAACCAAGCCATATAATCTGAAACAACTTCTGTTCACCATAGAAGATATGCTTGCCAAGTAGGACTGCGAAACCTGCCTTCCGCTTAAACCTCACCTCTTGGCAATGGACGCTTTAATGAATGCGCTGAATAACGGATGAGGACTGAAAGGTTTTGACTTGAACTCAGGATGGAACTGCGTTGCCACAAAGAAAGGATGCTTCCTGGCATCCAGCTCAATTATCTCCACAAGATTCTTGTTGCAGCAGGTCCCGGCGAAAACCACGCCGTTTTTCTTAAAAACCTCCCGGTAGTCATTGTTGAACTCGTATCTGTGACGGTGTCTTTCATCAATCCTGTTCTTCCTGTAGGCGCCGAATGAGTGCGTGTTTTTCTTAAGTGTGCACGGATACGCTCCGAGCCGCATTGTTCCACCCATTGTCTTGACGGCGTTCTGTTCGGGCATGAGACAGATGACAGGACTGGTTGATTGTGGATGGAACTCAATGCTGGAAGCATCCTGCATTCCGCAAACATGCCTGGCGATTTCAATAGCGGAACACTGCATGCCCAGGCAGATACCTAAAAAGGGTATTCTTTTTTCCCGTACGTATTTTACGGCCGAGATCATACCTTCTATCCCGCGTATGCCGAACCCTCCCGGCATGATTACCCCGGAAACACCCTCCATCATGCTCTCTACCCCCTTCTCCTCTATCATCTCCGAATCTATCTTCTTGTATATGATCCTTGTCTTGTTGGCAATCCCTCCGTGAACAAGGGCTTCATATATGGATTTGTATGAATCCTGCAGTTTCACGTACTTGCCCACAACCCCTATAACCAGTTCCCTGTCAGTTTGCCTTAACGTGCCCACTATCTTTTTCCATTTTTTCAGGTCATTACCCTTCTTTCGTTTCAATCCGAGATATTCAAGTATGATGCCGTCAAGATTCTGCCGCGAAAAAAGCAAAGGTATTTCATACACCTGGTCGGCATCTATGGCTTCAATTACTGCTTCTTTCCTCACGTTGCAGAATAACGCAATTTTTTCTTTTATCTCGTCATTCAACTGTTTTTCCGTGCGGCAGAGAAGTATCTTCGGCTGAATGCCTATTTCCCGCAGGCGTCCCACGCTGTGCTGCGTGGGCTTGGTTTTCAGTTCGCCCGCCGCCCCTATGTAGGGAATAAGCGTAAGGTGTATGTGCAGGGTATCATTCTCCGTTAACTGAACGTGCATCTGCCGGACAGATTCAAGAAAAGGCAGGCTCTCTATGTCTCCGACCGTACCCCCTATCTCCGTTATTACGATATCCGCGTTCTCCGATACGGCATTTATACGTTCTTTTATCTCATTGGTTATGTGCGGCACCACCTGAACGGTTTTGCCCAGATATGCGCCCTCCCTTTCCTTTGTTATGACCGAGTTGTATATCTGCCCGCTGGTGACATTGTTTCTGAAAGTCATACGTGCATTTGTAAACCTTTCATAGTGCCCGAGGTCCAGATCGGTCTCCGCGCCATCTTCGGTAACGTAGACTTCACCGTGCTGGAAGGGACTCATCGTGCCGGGGTCCACATTCAGATAGGGATCAAGCTTCAGCAGGGATATCCTGTAACCCTGCGCTTCAAGCAGCGCTCCGATGGAAGCCGAGGCAATGCCTTTCCCCAGAGAAGAAACCACTCCCCCGGTTACGAAAATAAATTTTTTCATGGTCACTCCCATTCTATGGTTGCAGGCGGCTTGGACGTAATATCGTAAACCACCCTGTTCACTCCCTTTACCTCATTTACTATCCGTCCTGATATGGTTCCAAGCGTCTTATAAGGAACGTTCACCCAGTCAGCGGTCATGCCGTCGGTGCTCCTGACCACTCTCAAGGCTATCACGTTCTCATAGGTTCTCTTATCACCCATTACTCCGACGCTCTTTATCGGAAGCAGCACCGCAAAAGCCTGCCAGACCTCCCCGTAAAGCCCTGCGAGCTTCATTTCTTTCATAACTATGCTGTCCGCCTCTCTAAGGATTTCAAGGCGTCCCCTGTCCACACTGCCTATGATTCTGACGGCAAGGCCCGGACCGGGAAAAGGATGCCTGTTGACAATGAAATCCGGAAGCCCCAGTTCCCTTCCCAGTGCCCTCACTTCGTCCTTGAAAAGGAACCTGAACGGTTCCACAAGAGCAAGCTTGAGTTTCTCGGGCAGGCCTCCGACGTTATGATGGGTTTTTATCACCGAGGAAGGACCGCCGAACGGTGACATGCTTTCAATGACATCCGGATAGAGAGTCCCCTGCGCAAGGAATTTCCCTCCATGTTTCCTGGCCTCCTTCTCAAAGATAGTTATGAAAGTGTTTCCTATTATCTTTCTCTTTTTCTCGGGGTCGGAAACGCCCTCAAGCTTTTTGAGAAACAATCTTCCGGCATCAACATATTTCAGGTTCACCCTTCTCTTGAAAGTTTCAACGATTTTTTCAGCTTCCCCTTTTCTCAATACGCCGTTATTTACGAATACGCTTAAAGAGTTTTTTCCGCAAATCTTTTCCAGTATCACGGAAAGGCACGCCGAGTCAACTCCTCCGCTCAACCCGCAAATTACTTTTCCGGCGCCCACTTTCTCCCTTATTTCATTTTCTACCGTTTTAAGCATTGACCCGGCATTCCACGAAGGTTTCAACCCGCAGATTTTATAAAGGAAGTTTTTCAGTATGGCCGTACCCTCTCTCGTATGTATGACTTCGGGATGAAACTGCAGTCCGTGGATTTTTCCGTTCCTGCTTCGCATGGACGCAATTTTCGTATTGCCCGTACTGCCGGTCGCCACGAATCCCGCCGGCAGTTTGTCCACGTAATCCCAGTGACTCATCCAGACAACCGTTTCTTTCCTCACCCCTCTGAAAAGGCTGTCTCCGGTTTTCGGGTAAAATACAGTCTCTCCGTACTCACGCTGTTTGCCCGGGCGCACCCTTCCGCCGAGGCATGCCGCAAGCAGCTGTATTCCGTAGCATATGCCGAGCACGTAGAACCGTTCAATTATTTCCCTGTCAAAACCCGGTTCGCCGTCAAGATGCACATGGCCCGGGCCCCCGGAAAGAATGACCGCGACAATCCCTTTCTTTTCCAGCGTTCCGGCAGTCACGGTGCGCGGAAGAATTTCACAGTAAATCTTCAATTCCCTCACCCTGCGCGCAATCAGCTGGGTGTATTGCGAGCCGAAATCAATTATCCCGACCATTGTTCCTTCCTCTCTATTCGTAGGTTGAGTAATAATACGGGGTATATGCCTCAAACTCCCCGGCACAGGTATCCACCAGCTTGTATTCCGCTCCTATCCCGTATTTCTCTCTCAACGTTCTTATCGTTTTTTCCTCTTTTCTCCCGGTAAGCGTCGCTATCTGCCTGTCCGAAAATCCGTATTCCTTGGCTTTCTTCAGCAGTCTTTGAGGAATCCTTTTCCCCCTGTATTTTTTTATCTCTGCTTCAACGTCAACGATTTCCTTGAGGTTGTACAGGAACCATCTGTCAATCTTTGAAATACTTGAGATTTCATCTATGGAGAATCCCTCGTTAAAACCTTTCTTCAGGTAAAAAAGCCTCTGGGAACCGGGCTTGCCCATCCCGGCAGCCGTTTCAAGGGGAAGGGCTATATCTTCAAAACCGGAAAATTTTTCCTCAAGACTCCTCAACGCCTTATTCAGCGCTTCTCTGAACGTCCTGCCTATTGCCATCACCTCGCCTACCGATTTCATAGATATGGTCAGAGAAGCGTCCGCTGCGGGGAATTTCTCAAAATTGAACTTTGGAATCTTCACGACACAGTAGTCTATCGCGGGTTCAAAGCACGCGGGTGTCTTCCTGGTAATATCGTTGGGTATCTCGTCAAGGGTATATCCCGCCGCAAGCTTCGCGGCGATCTTCGCTATGGGAAAACCTGTTGCCTTTGACGCAAGCGCCGAGCTCCTTGAGACGCGTGGATTCATTTCTATGACGACCATATCCCCGTTTGCCGGATTCAGGGCAAACTGGATGTTTGACCCTCCGGTTTCCACCCCGATCTCTTCCATTATCTTTATGGCGGCCGATCTCATCGCCTGATACTCCCTGTCCGTCAGGGTCTGCACCGGAGCAACGGTGATGCTGTCCCCGGTATGCACGCCCATCGGGTCAAAATTCTCTATTGAACATATGATGACCGCATTGCCCTTTTTGTCCCTCATTACCTCAAGTTCGTATTCCTTCCAGCCGAGCACAGACTGTTCAACGAGTATCTCGCTGACAGGGCTCAATTTCAACCCGGAATCCGCAAGCTCCTTGAATTCTTCCATGTTGTATGCGACACTGCCGCCTGTACCCCCGAGCGTATATCCCGGCCTTATGATAAGGGGGAATCCCAGCCTGGCGGCAATCTTCACAGCATCTTCAATACCATAGGCCGCTCCGCTTGCCGGAACCTTAAGCCCGGCACTCTCTACCGCCTGCTTGAATAATGCCCTGTCCTCTGCCTTCCTTATGGATTGATAATTTGCGCCTATTACCTCTACCCCGTACTTCTCAAGGACTCCCATTTCCGTCAGCTGTACGGTGAGATTGAGCGCGGTCTGTCCCCCGAGCGTCGGCAGCAGGGCATCCGGCTTCTCCCTCTCCACAATTTTTGCAACTATTTCCGGGGTAAGCGGTTCAAGATACGTGCTGTCAGCCATATCAGGATCGGTCATTATGGTTGCGGGATTACTGTTCACAAGAACGACGGTATACCCTTCCTCCCTCAACGCCTTGCATGCCTGCGAACCGGAGTAGTCAAATTCACATGCCTGCCCTATTACTATGGGACCGGATCCGATCAGCATTATCTTCTTTATATCTGTCCTCTTCCCCATTTTTCTCTTACCTCTCGCACATCTGCGCGAACCTGTCAAAGAGATAGACCGCATCGGGCGGTCCGGGTGCGTGCTCCGGATGAAACTGCACCGCAAACACCGGAAGTTTCCTGTGCGCAATTCCTTCCAGCGTATTATCGTTGAGATTGAGATGCGTCATCTCAACCGCATTTCTATCCAGCGTATCCATGTCAACGCAGAAGGAATGGTTCTGCACGGTTATGTATATCTTTCCGGTCCGCATATCCTTCACGGGATGGTTCGCCCCGTGGTGTCCGAACTTCAACTTGTAGGTTTTTCCCCCGAAAACCTGTGAAATCAGCTGTATGCCGAAACAGATCCCGAAAACCGGATATCTCTCTATCAGGTTTGAAAGACTCTCAACCGCATAGGGCACCGCCGCAGGATCCCCGGGACCGTTGGATACAAGTATCCCGTCCGGTTTTTCCTTCACTATCTCCTGCCACGGAGTGTTCGCAGGCATCACAACCACGCGCATCCCCCGCATTGAAAGAAGCCGCAGGATATTATACTTGACGCCGCAGTCAAGAACCACAACCTTATACTTCCCATCCCCCGGCCATTCATACGGCTTGTCAACAACCTCCTTTACAAGATCAACCCCCACTATGCTCCTGGAATTTCTGACCTTCTCAATCATCTTCTTGGGGTTGTCCCTTCCTGCAAAGAGCCCCGCCTTCATTGCCCCTTTTTCCCTCACCAGAAGGGTCACCCGCCTGGTATCAATACCCTCCATTCCAAGAACCCCGTGTTCATACAGTAGAACATCCAGGGGTTTTGTGGCCCGCCAGTTGCTGTAAAGCCTGCTCCTTTCCTTGACCACGAATCCTTCAAGATGCACCCCGGCAGACTCAACGTCTTGCGCATTAACTCCGTAATTGCCGATCAATGGATAGGTCATAACAACTATCTGGCCCTTGTACGAAGGATCGTACAGTATCTCCTGGTAGCCGGTCATGCTCGTATTGAAAACAAGCTCGCCGTAGCTTTCGCCGGACGCGCCGAATGTCTCTCCCCTGAAAACCGTACCATCCTCAAGAACAAGGTATCCTTCCATCTATCTCCCTACACTCCGCAGCATTTTCTGCCCTTTTTCTCAAACTGTTCTTTTCCCTTGAATCCGGTTTCCCTGACCTTGTAGTTGCCGGTGAAACACGCCGTACAGAATTCTTCGCGCGGAAGCCCCATTGAAGAGAGCATCCCTTCCAGGCTCAAGTAATAGAGCCCGTCCACCCCTATTGCCGCGGCTATCTTCTCAACCGGCTCCCTTCCGGCTATCAGCTCCCCTGCCGAAGGAAAATCAATGCCGTAGAAACACGGATGCCTGATCGGCGGGCAGGTTACAGCCATGAATATTTTTTCCGCGCCCGCATCCCTCAAGTTCTTCACCCTCAACCTGCTCGTCGTTCCTCTCACTATTGAATCCTCAAATACAATAATCTTCTTCCCCCTGACAACGTCCCTTATCGGGTTCAGCTTTATCCTTACGCCCATTTCCCTGGATGTCTGGAACGGCTGTATGAACGTCCTTCCTATGTAATGGTTCCTTACTATCCCCATCTCAAACGGTATCTTCCTTTTCTGCGAAAAGCCAAGTGCGGAGATATTGCCAGAATCCGGGATGGGAACGACGATATCTCCCGTATATGGGAATTCCCCGGCAAGCCTCTCCCCGAGTTTTTTTCTCACGCAGTAAACGCTCCTGCCGAATACCGTGCTGTCCGGCCTGGCAAAATATATAAATTCAAATATGCATCTTGCGGTATCCCTTGCGGCCGGCAGGAAGGAACTTTTCAGTCCCTTCTTCCCTATGGTCAGCATCTCGCCGGCCGAGAGTTCTCTCACGTACTGCGCCCCTATCAGGTCAAATGCGCAGCTTTCGGAGGCGACAGCATATCCCCCGTTGATTTTCCCAAGGCAGAGTGGTCTGAATCCCCAGGGATCTTTTATGGCAATAAGCCCTTCCGGAGTAAAAATTACCAGAGAAAAAGCTCCTTTCAGCTTCAACAGCGCATCCGTAAGTTTTGCATGGAAATCGTTCTTGCGGGACATCGTTATAAGATGCATCAGCACTTCCGTATCAAGGGTTGTCTGGAATATGCTGCCTTTCCTCTCAAGCCTTTCCCTCAAAACCGCGCTGTTGACAAGATTGCCGTTATGCGAAATCGCATAGTTCCTCCCCCTGTATTCCGCGAAGAACGGCTGCACGTTCTTGAGAGAGGAGCTGCCGGTGGTGGAATACCTGACATGCCCTATTCCGAAGGTACCTTTAAGCCGGTCAATCTCTCCTGCCTGAAAAACCTCGGGTACCGTTCCCATACTTCTCTTGACGGAAACCTTCTTCCCGTCGGAAACCACAATACCGCAGCTCTCCTGACCCCTGTGCTGCAGGGAAAAAAGTGAAAGATACAGCATCTCTGCAGCCCGCCTGTTCCCGTAAATACCGGCTATCCCGCAATTCTCGTTCAATTCGTTCATGAGGCATACTCCATAATGTTTTTAAAGAATCTGAATCCGTATCCGAATTCCTCTCCGTCTCTGCCCCGGTGCCAGTCCGGATAAAGATACCTTAAGAGAGCCCTTTCAGGATGAGGCATCATCCCGACCACGAGTCCGTTCGCAGACGTCAATCCCGCGATATTGTGCGCGGAACCGTTCGGGTTGTGAGGGTATCCCTCCGCACTTCCGTCAGGAGCGCAGTACCTGAAGAGTACCAGCCGATCTTCCTCTATTTTTTTCAGAACCGAATCATTTTCCGCCATCAGCCTCCCCTCCGCATGGGCAACCGGGAGTTTTATTACCGGCGGCAGTCCCCTGAAAAAAGGAGACACGCTCTCTTCAACCTTAAGGTATACCCACCTGTCCTCAAATCTTGCGGAATCGTTCCATCCGAGAGTTACCGACTGTCTCCCGGCATAAGGCAGCATGCCTGCCTTGACCATGACCTGGAAACCGTTACATATCCCGACGACAGGCTTACCGTCGTCCATGAATCTGCTTATTTCTTCACTCATGTTATGCCTTATCTCGTTTGCAAGAACCTTGCCTGCGGATATGTCGTCCCCGTAGGAAAAACCTCCGGGTATCACAAGCACCTGGTAGTCCTTTATCCTCTTTTCGCCTTTCTTGATGCTGTTTATGTGTATCCGTTCAGGAGCGCCTCCGGCAAGCCTGAACGCCCACTCCGTCTCCGCATCGCAGTTTGTACCCGCCACGCGCATTATAATCACCTTTGGTTTCACCATTGCAGTCCCGACCTCCAGACATTTCCGGCTTCTTCCACATCAAGTGAAAACAGCTTCTCTCCGCCGTGGAAAACCCACACTTCCCTGTCATCCGATACTCTGCCCACATTTGCAATCACCGCTCCACCCATGATCTTCTCAAACCTGCCCGCACTTTCGGCGTCAACCTCAACGACAAACCTGCCCTGGCTTTCTGAAAACAGGAGTGTTTCAACGGCAACGTCATCCGAAACTATTCTGTCAATGAAAACCTCCGCACCCCTGCCTCCGCCCATTGCCATCTCCATAAGCGCCACTGCAAGGCCGCCGTCGGAACAATCATGGCAGGCTTTTATAATGCCCCCGCCGATACAAAAATGCAGTTTTTTCATCAAAAACATGGCTTCAGGTGGAACCGCCTCCGGAACGTCTCCTCCGCTGATGCCGAAAACCCGGTTATATTCTGAACCGCCCATTTCCCTTCGCGTTTTCCCGCACACGTACAGGAAATTCCCGCTCTCCTTGAAATCCGACGTCATGCTCAATCTCACGTCCGGTACAATCCCCACCGCAGAAATGAGAAGCGTCCCCGGAATTGAAGTCTTCACGCCCGTCTCCTCATCAATGAAGAAATTGTTCAGGCTGTCCTTTCCGGATATGAACGGCAGCCCGTATTGCACGGCAAAATCCCTGCATCCCCTGACGCACCTGACAAGAGTTCCAAGTTCTTTCTTGCCGTTGACGTCCCCCCAGCAGAAATTGTCAAGAACGGCAGCCTGACACGGATCCGCGCCCACGGCAACGAGGTTGCGCAGCGCTTCCTCAATACAGCATCCGGCCATATGGTAGGGGTCAATCTTTCCGTAAAAAGGATTCAGGCCGCATCCCACGGCAAAACCGCGGTAACCATCATAGAAAAGCTTCATAACGGCGGCATCAGAAGGACCTTTTCCCTCCATGCCTGTCAACGGTTTGACAACCGTGCGCGCCTGCACTTCATGATCATACTGCCTTATCACGGTTTCCCTGGATGCCACGTTCGGGCTTGCGAGAATCTTAAGAACGGCTTCCTTCCAGCCGGTTATTTTCGGAACACGTCTTCTTTCGGCCGCACCCTTCCTGCCTGCGGAAAATTGGGCACTCAACCTCTGTTTTGGTATACCCTTGTGAAGGAAATCCATGTCAATATCACATACAACATCATTTTCATAAGAAAGTTTCAGCCTTCCGGTTTTCACGAACCGGCCTATTACCGTCGCCTCAACGTCTTCGGAAGCAAACAGGTCCAGCAGTCTCTTTATCTTCCTTTCCGGCACCGAGAGGACCATTCTTTCCTGGGATTCGGAAATCCATATCTCCCAGGGGTAGAGCTGCTCGTATTTCAAAGGGACCTTTTCAAGATTGACTATCGCACCCGTATCGCTTCCCATCTCCCCCACGGCGGACGAAAGCCCGCCTGCCCCGCAGTCTGTTATAAAATTATACAAACCTTCGTCTCTCGCAGTCATAAGCACGTCCATCATTTTTTTCTCAACGATCGGGTTGCCTATTTGCACCACGCTGGTAGAGATGCTCGCGTCCAGGCTGATGGACGAAAAAGTGGCGCCGTGTATACCGTCCCGTCCGGTCTTTCCGCCTATAAGAACGATAAAATCGTTCTGCTCAACACTCTTTTCCACCTGTGCCAGAGGTATGACTCCGACCGTGCCGCAGAAGACCAGAGAGTTATTCTGGTACTCCCTGTCAAAGACAATTGCGCCCGAGGCAGTCGGAATTCCCATCCTGTTTCCGTAATCTCTCACTCCGCTCACCACTCCCCTGAAAATCCTCCGGGGATGCAAAACACCCTTCGGCAGTTCTTCGTATGAAACATCCTGCATTCCGAAACAGAAAACGTCCGTATTCAGGACAGGCCTGGCACCCTTGCCGGCGCCCAGCACGTCTCTTATGACACCTCCCGTGCCGGTACCGGCGCCGCCGTACGGCTCCAGAGCCGAAGGATGGTTGTGAGTCTCAACCTTGAAGGCCAGGCCGTGGCTGTCGTCAAATCTTATGATGCCTGCATTATCCTTGAAAACCGAGACGCATAATCCGCTGTTCATTTTCTCCGTTGCCCTCTTTATCTCCTTCAGAAGCGTAATCTTCTCCCTGTGGCATTGCCCACCGATCTTTTCCTCATACTCAATCTCCGCCCTGAATATCTTATGGCAGCAGTGTTCGGACCAGGTCTGCGCAATCGTTTCAATCTCGCAATCTGTCGGATTCCTGCCGGCCTTACTGAAATAGTCGCGGATTGCCTTCATTTCTCCAAGATTGAGCGCCAGCAGATTCTTCTCGCTTATTTCAAGAAGAGTCCCGTCGCATGCACCAACAACGCTGATTTCCAATGCGCGCCTATTCATTCTTCCCCTTTCTCTGCACCAACGCGTACTCCTGTATGAGAGGATTGACAAGCACTTTCTCACAGATAGTTCTGACATCCCCGTCAGTGATATTGCCTTTCAGGTAATATCTCCTGCCGGTTGATACCGAGACGCCTGTCCTTATACCCGCGTCTCTCATCGCAATGACCACCGTATCGGAAACGGCATCCGTCACCCCTTTCCTGTAGAAAACGTCCACTACCGTGTAGCCATTCCTTCTTTCAACATTTGAATCGCCGGTGAAATAATCCTGGGCAACCGCGTCTACCAGTATCTCCCCGGCAATGCGTGTAAGCTCGTCCCGGCTGGAAATTCCTTCAAACCGGTAGACCTCTGAGGTCAGGACTTCCTCAATTCCCCCTATCCCTGTCTCCCTGATATTTCCTCTGATCTCCTGGCCGAACACATCAGGTACAGTTTTCTTATTACAGACCTCAACGATATTCATTTCATCTCCCCCATTCCGCTTGCCTTCCGTAGAAAGTCCTGTTCACCTGATAAAACCAATCCGCCGTCAGTAGCTGTACAACCTGCCGTAAGGCCTGTGGGTCATGGGAACAATTTTATGAAACTCTCCTTTCATTAATTCTCCGCAGCAAATCCCGAAATACCCGCAGAATCTTTTTATGTAACCTGCAATTTTCTCAAAATCATTGTCGTCAATTCCGAAAGTCTTCACTTCCCTGCCCAGCTGGTAGTCGTTAATCCTGCCCCTCACGTAGATTACCCCGCCGTGCATGCCCGTTCCCAGGAAATCTCCTGCAATCCCACCGTCAATATTGATACCCAGGAGGATAATCATTCCTCCCGCCATGTATTCACCGAGGAAATTCCCGGCCCGCCCCCCTATCACTATTACAGGATACGACCCGCCATATTCCTTCATATGAATACCCACGCGGTACCCCACGCTGCCCTTTACAAAAATCTCCCCGCCCCTCATGGAATGCCCGAGTATGTCCCCGGTATTCCCGTGCACAACCATCCTGCCGGAATTGAGCGTATTTCCGGCACCGTCCTGCACGTTATCGTTTACGGTTATCTCCGGTCCGTCCATGAACACGCCGAGATCGTTACCGGGAATGCCGTTTACTTTTATCCTGGCATCCTCTCCTTTCAAGCCGGCGCCGATGTATCTCTGACCGCATACGCCCTCAACGAGTATCTCCCTGCAGCCGCTTGCGAGCGACCGCCTGATCTCTTCGTTGAGATCCCTGTAATGCATCCCTTTTGCATTTATCCTCATCATTCAGTCTCCTAACCGGTTCATACTTCAATTCCCTCTCCGGTCACAAGATGCTTTCTGTACTCTTTCGGCAAAACAAGCAGTCCGAAGTCATCGCGCAGAAGTTCGTTCTTGAAATGTGAGACATTCATCCTGTCTCTAATTATACCCGAAAAGATTCCGCTCCTTTCAATCTTCCCGAGGAATATGCATCCGACTATTACATCATCCTTCAGGACAATCTTCTTGTAGAATCCGTCTCCACTCTTCTCAATAACCTCATATCCCTTTTCGCCCGAAGGACTCGTTATCCCGAATGAAACAACGGGAATTCCCGCGATATCAACAGCATTCATCGGGAACATTCCATCATATACCGCATCCCCTCCGCCCATGTTGATTCCGGCGATTCTGCCTTGCCTTGCCGCGACAGGCCATATCGCAATGACCGCGTTTTCTCCAAGCAGGCCGTCCATCCCCTCTGCGACATCCCCTGCCGCGTAGATATCCCTGCAATTCGTCCGCATCCTTGAATCAACCGCAATTCCCCGGTTATGCTTTATCCCGGTTCCCCTGACCAGATCAAGATTCGGACGGACTCCTATCGCAATCACAAGCAGATTCGTTTTTATCTTCCTGCCCGATTTCAACAAAACTCCTGACAGTTTCCCTCCTGAAGACTCAATCTCCTCCACCGAATCTTTGCTGAAAACTTCACAGTTCTTCTTTTCCTTTAGTCCTTTCTCTATGATACCGGAAGCCGTGGCGTCCAGCGTGGCGGAAAGAAGCCTGTCGGCCAGTTCAACAATAACCGTTCTTATCCCCCTTTCAATAAGTCCCTCCGCGCACTTGAGTCCTATCAGTCCGCCTCCGAGTACAACAGCATTACCCGTGTTATTTTTGTTTATGTGACTGATCATGGCTATTGCATCATCAAGCCTTGTAAACGCGAAGAGCCCCTCCATTCCTTCCGAATACCCCTTCAGTTGCGGAATAAACGGCTTTCCACCGGTAGATATGAGCATCCTGTCAAATTCAATTACCCCCCTGCCGGTGGTGACTTCCTTCCTTTCCGGATCTACCTTTTCTGCCCTCGTGCCGGCAAGCAGCTCCACTCCGTTACGACCGTAGAAATCCCTTCCCCTGAAGGAGAGGGACTTTTCGTCAAGCCTGCCCCCGAGGTAATACGAGATAAGCGGGCGCGAGTAGTTAAAAACGCTTTCATCTGAAACAACCGTTATTTCCCCTTCCCTGTCAACCTGCCTTATCCCCTCAATGCAGTTTACTCCGCTGACCGAATTTCCTATTATCAGGTATCGTGTCTTCATTTACCCCGAACGCTCCTCTGACCCGCTCTCATAGTGAGGGGTTATGATTTTACTTCCATTGTGAGGCATCTCGCCTTCATTACTTTTCTCTATTTTCGCGCCGTCGGCGCCGACAAGACATATCGCTTGGTTCGGGCAGTGTTCAACACACGCGGGAAAATCACCCTCAATGCACAGGTCGCACTTTGAGACAACCTTTTTCCCTGGACGGTCTATTTTTATAACCCCTGCAGGACAGAGCATCACGCACATCCAGCATCCCACGCATCTTTCGCCGTTATGAAGTATCCTGCCGGTCTCCTCGTCCCTGTACATTGCACCTGTAAGACAGTTCTCCACGCACGGAGCGTCATCGCAATGACGGCACTGGATGGCAAAGGATACGCTCCCCTTTTCTTCAAAGCAGATACCGGACACGGGTTTCGGGCCGCTCCCCTTGTAGGTCTTTAGGATATCCTTGGACCTTGAGTGCCGCGTGATACAGTGGACTTCGCAAAGCCGGCATCCAATGCAGTACTCTTCCTTTATCACTATTCTCTTTGCTCTCTTTTCCATAATCATTCATCAACCGGTTCACCAGGACTCGCCCGCATGCTTAATCCCGAGTATTCTCAGTTCCAGCTCGCTCAAACCGACTCCCCGCAGCTGCTCCCTGTTGCCTCTCAAAGATTCAACCGCATTTATCCCCATCCCGCCGAGCATCTCCTTTATCTCCAGCGACCATGCCCGCAGAAGGTTATACGCCCTCTCCGCACCTATTTCCGGATTGAGGCGTCTCGTAAGGTAAGGGTCCTGCGTGGCGATACCCCAGTTGCACTTCCCTGTATAACACTTCTGGCATACATGGCATCCGAGTGCAATCAGTGCTGAGGTTCCTATATAGACCGCATCCGCACCCAGGGCAATCGCCTTCACTATATCGGCGCTTGTCCTGAATCCTCCCGCCGCAAGAAGCGATGCCTGGTTTCGTATGCCTTCCTCCCTTAACCGCTGGTCAACAACGGCGACAGCAAGCTCAATCGGGATCCCGACATTGTCGCGCACGGCGGCAGGGGCGGCGCCGGTGCCCCCCCTGATACCGTCAACCGATATGAAATCTGCACCCGCCCTCACAATTCCGCTGGCTATGGGAGCGACATTGTGAACCGCGGCAATCTTCACTCCCACCGGCTTGGTGTACTGCGTCGCCTCCTTAATCGCAAATATCAGCTGTTTCAGATCCTCTATGGAATATATGTCGTGATGCGGAGCCGGACTCAACGCATCTGTTCCGGCAGGTATCATTCTCGTCAGTGATATTTCTTCCGAAACTTTTTCGCCGGGCAGATGACCGCCGATGCCGGGCTTTGCGCCCTGCCCTATCTTGATCTCTATCGCCGCGGCCTTCTGAAGATAATCCGCGTTAACTCCGAACCTTCCGCTCGCCACCTGCACGATAACTCTCTCCGAGAAAGGATAGAGGTCTTTGTGCAGGCCGCCCTCGCCCGTATTCCAGTAAACCCCGAAATCGCATGCAGCTTTTGCCAGGGACCTGCATGCGTTAAGGGAGATAGACCCGAAGCTCATTGCAGAAAACATTATGGGTGTTTCAAGTTCAAGCTGCACCGGCACATCCCTCTTCAGTATCCGTTTCCCTGTTTTCCTGTCCCGCGAGAACTCAATCCTGTCGGGTTTCCTGCCTATGAATGTCTTAAGTTCCATTGGTTCGCGCAGGGGATCTATGGAAGGATTCGTAACCTGTGATGCGTTAAGCACGATGTGCTCAAAATAGTTCCTGTACTGCCTGTCATTCCCCATACCGGTCAGCAGGACTCCTCCGGTTTCTGCCTGCCGTATTATCTTGTATATGTAGTCCTTCGTCCAGTTTGCATTCTCCCTGGTATCCGAGATATTTCTTCTTATGACGAGCGCTCCCGTCGGACATATGTCCTCGCAAAAATGGCAGCCGGCACACTTTGAGGAGTCGGAAAGAAGCTGCCCGGTTTCCCCGTCATAGCTGTGTACGTCGTTTGCGCAGACACGAACACATGCCTGGCATTTTATGCACCTCTCCTCATTCCTTTCCGCGACAAATTCATAAGCTGTTTTTGATCTGGCCATTTTATAACGATTCCACTCCGCCTTCCATTCTTGCGATAACCGGCCGCCCGGCATCCGGCATCCACACCCTGTCCGGCTTTCTGCACACGAGCCTTATTGCGGATTCTTCGGATGCCAGGTAGACGAATTCCCCGGATTCCGCAGCTACAAGCGGTCTCAATTTTATCCTGTCGTTAAGTCCCACCATACTGCCTGAATTTGCAACTATTATCGCAAACGGTCCGTTCATGAGCGCCGATGAATAGATCATCCTCAATGCGGTAAGAAATTTCTTCCTTGCGGGATCATTTTCCCTTTCAATCTCGCTCCAGAGAGGGGCGGCAAGGATGTCCGATATCAGCTCAAAATCAAGCCCGTGCTTTCTGTGGAGCATGTCAAACAGGTACGTTATGACCTCCGTGTCCGTAAAAAAAGTGCAGAAATAACCTGCATTTTCAAGGTATCTCCTGTTGATGCCGTAAGAAGAAATTTCGCCGTTATGAACAACTGACCAGTCAAGGATGCCGAACGGATGCGCCCCGCCCCACCATCCTACCGTGTTGGTGGGAAAACGGTTATGGGCGGTCCATATATACCCCTTGTAGTCGCTGATCCTGTAAAATTCGCCTATCTCGTCCGGATTTCCCACTCCCTTGAAGATTCCCATATTCCTGCCGGATGAGAAGACGCAGGCGCCCTTGAAACTTCTGTTGATATGCATTGCCGCCCCTATCACACAGTCATCCTCAACAGTCAGTTCCTGAGAACGCCCGTTCTTCACGTTCATGAAATACCTGTGCAGCAGAGGAACGTATTTCAGGGTCTTCATGTCCTTTACCGGTATCGGCTCCTCGTGAACTATCTCAAAAACGCATTCAAGATACTCCTCAACAGATTCCTTGGTTCCGGGTTCATCATACATGATATGAAAGCACCAGTTTTCCCCGAACTCGGGATATATCCCGTAGCCCGCGTAACCGGAACCCAGCCCGTTTCCCCTCTCCGTCATGCTGCATATTGACGCCAGGATACCTTCCCCGGAAAAAAAAGTGCCTTTCCTGTTCATTATCCCGGAAACGCCGCATCCTGAAGGAGTCCTCCCGTTCCGCTCTCTTTCTTTCAGTTCACTGTATTCCATGTTTACAGTATGGGCAGGTAGGCATCCAGTTCATATGGATGCACCCGTTTTCTGTACTCGTCCCATTCTATCTTTTTTGCCTCTA
>CAYQXZ010000027.1:0-18647 GCA_964421645.1 uncultured bacterium | reverse complement strand
GGAGAAAAACAGGAACACCCAAAATGAATTTACACAAAATTCTTGACATTACCTTTTATACGGGGTCAAGGAGTTAATAAAAATGGTAATTTCTGATTATGGCTCGTAAGATAGAATTGAAATTCGCTGAGAAATTACGGGATTTAAGGAAGGAATACGGCTATACACAGGAACATCTTGCAGGGATTTCCGGCATTGATTATAAACACATACAACGGCTGGAAAGCAAAAATCCTCCTGCCGTGAGAATTGATACTCTGGAAAAGATTGCAAAGGCGTTTGACATTACCCTTTCCGAATTGGTTAAATTTTGAGACCTACCCTATAAACAACAGGCGGATAAGAACGGGGAGAATCCTAAACTGCAACTGCTTTTTCTCTTTCAACAGGCAGAAGTTTATCAAGGTCTATATGCTTTGAGGCGGAAAGTATTTCAATCCCTGCAATTTTACTTTTCTCGTCCAGGTCTATTGCTATGTCATCGGTAAGATTCTTACATATAACCTCTTTGGTGTCCTTAAACCGGAGATAAAGCACGTCATATCTGTCATCATAGGTTATTCTCATTTTTCACCCCACTTGCCGTAATAAACATACACGGTAATAATGGTCAGAAAATCGTCTTCTCTTATATATATTACCTTAACCTTTTTCTCAGAGTAAGACTTTCCCTGCCATTTTCTGTTATATTTAAAAACCTTCTCTTTTGCCCTTCTGGGGAACCGGGCTTCAACTTCTTTTCCCTCTTTCAGAACCTGCCGGATTTCATGCAGGTCTGTTCCCCGTTGCATCATTCTTTCCAAAGCATGTTCAATAATATTCTCGTTTATCATCTCCTTTATATTAGCATAAACGAGGAAAAGAATATAATGGAAATAGGTTCAACTAAGTTCGACACAAAAGTCAGGTGTCCAATAGGTGTCCATTTGATGTTCAAAAACAGGGTAAAATCGGATAACACAGGAAAACATATAAAGCGGGGGAAAACCTTTATTATCAAGGGGTTTGCTGTATTTTCAGGGTTTTTTAGGAAATGGCCGGAAGGCATTACAAGTGCCCTGCTCTACCACTGAGCTAAGATGGCCGCCTTTTAACCGTAATATTATACCTCTTATCGCGGTATTTTCAACTGTGATATAATACCGGCATGGAGCTTAAGAAAAACCTGACGTTCCCAATGAAGAAAACAATCATATTGATTATCTTTGCCATCGCAATGGCTTATCTGGAAGCGATGGTTGTCGTCTACCTGCGCAGGCTTCTGCCTGTTTACGAATGCTGGTCGCACCTTGATTCCTACAAGGATCTGTGCATTTTCATTGAGAAATCAGGCATCAGGTGGAGTGAGCAGACCAGGGAATTCGCCACGATAGCCATGCTTCTCTCGGTAGCTTTCTTCTTCGGCAGGAACTTCCGTGAAAAGGCCGCGGGTTTTCTGATAGCCTTCGGCATCTGGGATATCTTTTATTACGTTTTCCTCTTTCTCTGGCTGCGATGGCCTGAAAGCCTGCTCACGCGGGATATTCTTTTCCTTATTCCGTGCCCGTGGGTATCGCCGGTCATAGTCCCGGTGGTCATTTCGCTGGCGATGATATCCGGCGGGTTATATATGCTTGCCAAGCCAGACAGCCATACGGGAAGTTCCCCTGTTCGCCCATAGGTGATACGGTATTGCCTTGAATCTTCTTTTGCTGAATTTCGGATCCGGGTACCTGTCCGCTTTTTCATAGAGAGGCAGATGCTCGTCCTGCCCGCTTAAGATTTCTCCGGAAACAGTGTGAGTTCCGCCCAGCAGATCAGGTTCAAACCTCTCCTTGAGTTTTGTCTTTTCCAACCGGCAGTTGAACAGGTTGACACCGGGATTATCAACACTCTCAAGGCAATAAAGGACAGGTCCTCTTTTTATTGCAGCACAGCCCTTCGTACTCTCTATTTCAGGATGCGCACTGTACAGGACAGGTTTCAGTCCGAAATCAATTTCAACATTTTCTTTACTGCTTTCCCAAAGATGCCTGCCCGCAAAATATTGCCCGGGTTCAGCGGTAAACTTTCTGCCGTTAATCTTTACGATACAATTGTCAGCCCACCGCGGTATTCTTAAGAATATACTGAACTCTTCCGATCTTTCAGGTGAAATCTCAAGCGAAACTTTTCCGTCATAAGGATAACCTGTCTTTTGAATCATTCTCACCTTATTCCCCGAGAAAAGTCTTGCGACACTCTCCGACTCGCCGTAAAGGTTCACCCACAAGCCTTCTTTGCTCACCCCGTAGAAATATCCCGGTAAAGAAGCCAGCATACGTTGTATGTTGGGAGGACAGCAGGTGCAATCGTACCACTTCTTCCTCCTGTGTTCTCCCCTTGAAGCAAGCGGATTCACATAAAAATATTCCCTGCCGTCCAGTGAAACGCCGGACAGGAATCCGTTGTACAGCGTGTTCTCAAACAAATCCATGAACCGTCCTTCTCCGGTAATGAGAAACATTCTGTAATTCCACATCATGGAGGCGATTGCCGCGCAGCTTTCCGCATATGCTCTCAAGTTGGGCAGTTCGTAAGGCATGCCGAATGTTTCCCCTGAATACCTTGATCCTATCCCGCCGGTTATATAGGTCTTTCTGCCTGCCATGTCTTCCCATAAAGAAAGAAGTTTTCCAAGATATTTCCTGTCTCCCGTTTCAATGCAGTAGTCCGTTGCTCCCGAACAGAGGTAGATCATCCTCACGGCATGACCGGTTACACCCGGGAATTCCAGGAAGGCATGCCCGTCAAGTATTTTGTACGGCTTGCTCATAAAAAATCCGGCAAGTTCAAGGTACTTCTCCCTTCCTGTCGTCCTGTACAGCTCAACGAGAGCCATTTCAACTTCCGGGTGGCCGTCGTTTTCTTCAATCCTGCCTTTGCCGAACTTCCTGCAGATGAAATCCGCCCATTTGACGGCGACATCCAGGAAACTGTCTTTACCCGTTGCCCGGTGATGGGCAATCGCCGACTGTATGAGATGCCCCCCGCAATAGAGTTCGTGCCCGTGATAAAGATTCTTGAATCTCTCTTTCCTGAAACTTTCCGCATAGAAAGTGTCAATGTAGCCGGATTTTTCCTGGGTCTTTGATATGAGAGAGATAAGCTTATCCAGCAGGCGTGCCCGCTCTCTGTCATATTCATTCTGCAGGTCACAGCTTACAGCTTCCATCCACTTGTACAGATCAGAATCCGTGGCAAGCCGCCTCGTGATACTTCCCTTTTTCTCTCCGGATGCAATCCTGAAATTGTCAACCGTCCCGTATTCCAGGAAACTTTTGTACAGTGACGGAATGCTTGTTCTCCTGTTTGTTTCTATCCGGCTGCCCAGGAGGCCTTTGAGTTTGACGTCCCCTATGTTAACTGGGAACACCTTTACTTTTGAGTTTCTGCCGGGACAGACTATCGCCTTTTCCATTTTTTTACATTCTCTTTCCATTAATGCGCAGAGATTTCCTGTCGGTAACTATTCCGGTGTTGATGTCTGCGAGTCTCTGGTAATCTTCGTTTTCGCCGAAAAAATCTCCCGTGTACTCAAGCCAGTATTCAATCTCCCTTTCAAGCTCCGGGGGAACCGCTGACTTTCCTTTCTCCTCCAGCAGGTTGTGCAACTGATAAGGATCCTTCTCATTGTCATACAGAAACCAAGGCCCCTGTTTGTCCCTCACGTAGGTATGGGTGCGGGTTCTGACACCTCTGTACGGTCTGAAGAACCCGTCAGGCATGCCCCTGCCTCTTGATCCCCACTGCCTGCCCCAGGTCGTGGCGGCGCATATGCATGATATGAAAGCAGAAGAAGGTTCCTTCTCTCCGGGGTTTTCTGGAGATAAGATAAACCGAGAAAGGTCCCTTCCCTCAATTCCGGCAGGCACGGCAAGTCCCATCAGGCTGAACAGGGTGGGAAGTATGTCCGGCGTATTGAAGGGAATTGCGGTTTCCAGTCCTTCGGAAATAATTCCGGGCAGTTTCGCAATGAAAGGCACCCTGATTGATTCTTCCCATGGCTGCCACTTGTGAAGTTGTCCGTGTGAACCGAGCATCTCGCCGTGGTCTGACGTGAAAACCACCAGTGTGTCGTTTTCCAGTCCAAGTTCTGCAAGAGCCGAGATAAGCCTGCCCATATTGTAATCAAGATTTGTGATGGCTCCGTAGTAGTTTGCAGTGAACTCGCGCAGAATAGCTTCCGGCTCCGGAGCGTACTTCCCGAAATGCTTCTTATTGTTTTGCTCCCACCATTCTTTGAACCGTGCGGGTATCGCGCTGTCAGGAACCTCAAGCCACTCATACTTGTTGACATTAGGACGCAGTATGAGTTTGCCCGGCGGATAAAGAGCGGTGTACTCGGGCGGGGCAATGAACGGCGTATGCGGAGGCCCCCATGACATGACAAGGGCGAATGGAGATTTTTCCTCTTCAGTCTTCTTAACATGCGCTTTCATATAATCTATTGCAAGGTCAGTCTGCTCATCCGGCTGCCATCCTTCCATGACGATGGGTTCCGGGCTGTCCGTATAGTAAACACTGTTGTAGTACTTGTGCGAGCAGTTGTGGACAGCCCAGTAGTCAAACCCGTGTCTCATGGGACCAGGGGGCACATATCCTTCGGTTGCCGGTTCACCGGCAAGGTGCCACTTGCCTACGTAAGCCGTATGATAGCCTTCCTTCTTGAGCATGTCACCCATGGCAGGAATGTCGTCCGGAAGCCTTATGTTGTTAGTGAAAACCGTGTTGGAGAGCGGATAAAGACCGGTCAGCATCATCGCACGGTGGGGCCCGCATACGGCACAGTTGGAGACTGCATCGGTGAAGAACACTCCTTCCGATGCCATCCTGTCCAGGCCGGGGGTCCGGATCTGTCCGTTGCCGGCACACCCCATATCCATGTACCGCATCTGGTCGGCAAAGACCAGCAGAAGATTTGGTTTCTTCCTGCGTCCGCTCATTTTGCTTTTTTTATTTTATACTTTTCGCTTATCGCCAGCGCAACCTTGTTAATCCCGTCCGCAACCTGTTTGCATTCTTCTTCTGTCATTTCGGAGTTGATGGAAATGAACGTGGTTCTTGAAAGGTAGTCCAGCGTTTTCGGACACATGCCGGTTGAATACTCGGGCAGCTTGCCTTTGTGATAAGGACAGGTGTAAGGACATCCTTCTTTTGTGGCGGTCTTTTTCTCCAGGATATGCTCCCAGTACTTGTACACGTGCCAGTCCCTTACCTCGGTATTATGCGTTCCGCCGCTTATGCCTTCGGCAGTGAGAGCCTTGCCCGCGTACTCTCCTATTTCTCTTGAAGGCCAGAGAATACCCATTGTCGTGCGGCATCCGCCCTTGGGATCATTATCCTTTATGAGCCTGATGCCTTTCGGAAGGTCAAGACCGGCTATGATACGCCTGTAGTTCTTTATCTGGTTATCCACAAGATAATCCAGTTTTCCCAGCTGCGCAAGGGCCACTGCCGCCTGCAGTTCGCTCATCCTGTAGTTCTCACCGGCAAAAAGCTCTCCCTCCTTGCGCTCTCTGCCGTACCTGTCCGGGCGCCAGCAGGCCGCAGTATCATGATAGCTCTGTGCACGGGTGTAAAGCCATTCGTCCTTGAAAGTCATCACGCCGCCCTCGCCGCTGTTTATCACCTTGTAGTAGTCAAGACTGAAGCATCCCACGTCACCGAGCGTTCCCAGACGTTTCCCGTTGTACCACCCTCCGCATGCCTGCGCCACGTCTTCAATGACAAAGATACCGTGCTTCCTTGCTATGGAGCATATGGCGTCCATGTCCGCGGGAAATCCCTTCATGTGAACTACTATGACCGCCTTCGTGGAAGGCGTAATCTTTCTCTCAAAGTCAAGCGGGTCAAGCGTATTGGAATCATCTATCTCCGCAATAACGGGTATTCCTTTTGCGGCAACTATTGCGGAAGCGGAAGCAAAAAAGGTATGAGCCGGAACAACAACCTCGCAGCCGGGACCCACTTCGCAGGCAACGCATGCGGCAATGAGCGCGGAAGTGCATGAATTGACCGCGAGCACGTACGGGGACTTGAAAGCGGAAGCAAACGCCTTTTCAAGCTTCTGCGTCGTGGAAAGTCCGGAAGGATGGTAGTACCTGAACAGGTGCGGAGATTCCCCTTTCCAGTATTTTTCAAGGACCTTGCGAATTTCACCCTCCGAATGCAGGTCAAACCCCCACAGCTTTACAATACCCATCAGCTCATCAAGATCCAGTTTGGGTTTTCCCTTTGAGACCACTGTCCTGCTCTTTTCTCCTCCGTCAATCGCCAGAACTTTCTTATCTGCCATGATAGTTCCCTCCATTTTTATGTATAATCTTACAGATATATTTTTGAGTTTTTCATTGATTCAGCTTGTATTATTTCACAAGCCGCTGTAAAATGCAATGGAAAACCTTGCAGAATTTATGTATAATTTAGCACAGGCATTATGCTGGAGTTCCCATGCAGAATATAGTGATCGGGTATAAATGGAAGCAACGAAAAGGAGTAGCCCCGTCGCTGGTGGAATCCGCGGCCGTAACTGGCCGGACGCCCCAGGCTCTTAACCGGGGCAGCATACCGCTGTGGGTGCTGGATTACGAGTTCTGCCCCTATGGCAGATGCCGTGTGAGAACAGTCTCGGCGCGATGGAAACCGAGGCAGGCTAGGACCGGCCACCTGTATCCTCCGGCGACCCTCTACTGGGAAGATACCCGGCAGGCGCCCGGAAAACGCAGTTCGGCATGGATTCTTTTCAGAGCCGGGGAAAAAGCCGGACTCAAGCGTTTCATCCAGCGGCAGGGCTATGCCTGTTTCCTTGACTCCGAAGAAAAACTCGGACAGGCCATACGCAGGTGTGCGGAAACCGGTGAGCTTATGGGTGACGATGGCTTCTGGCAGGCACAGTCATCGTTGTGCGAAATACTCAACATGCTGGTTAACAGTGTGCACGTCTCGGGAGAAATCTACAGGATCCCTGGCGAGACAGGCATTGCGGTATCACCCCTGCTCTCGGATGAAGTTGACGCTTTCCTGAAGGGGCGGATTGCCGGGAAAATAAAACTGGAGGATATTGCACGGCACTTCCACATAAGCGTATCACTGCTTTCACACCGCTACAAGGAGGAGAGAGGTTTTTCTCCCATGTCGGCACTCATCAGCCTGCGGGTAAATTACAGCAAATCGCTGTTGTTTAAAGGATACCCGCTCAAATCAATCGCCAAGCAACTGGGTTTTGTGGATGCATTCCATTTTTCAAAGACATTCAAGCATATTGAGGGCATTTCACCCCGGAGATTCCTGAAAAATTCTGACCGTTCATCCGGATAGTGCGGGCAGTTTGCTGGACATGAATTGTTTTGTATGCTATCCTAAAGGTCACTTTATGAAACAGGGAAGCAGGCAGTACCCGGAATCTCTTGTGTGACAGAAGACTACGGGATATGGATTTTGCTACGTTACCGCAAAAAGGGGGGCGATGAGAAAAAGGTGAAGTGCAGGGTAAACAGTGCAAACGAATTGGCTTGAAAACAATCGCTTTCCCCTTTCAGGAGAGCAAACAAAAGTGAGGAATAGAGAATGGAACAGGTAAACAAGCTGTATGTGGGAAATCTGGATTACAACACAACCGAAGACGAACTTAAAGCCTTTTTCACTGAAAAAGGAATAGAACCGAAAACCGTAACCCTGATAATAGATAAGTATACAGGCAGGGCAAAAGGTTTCGGTTTCGTGGAGGTTGAGTCGGACGCGGTACTTCAGCAGGCAGTAGAAGCATTGAACGGACAGGAACTTAACGGAAGAAAGCTGACCGTAAACAAGGCCCAGCCTCCGAGAGAGAGAACGGGAGGCGGCAGGTCCGGCGGATTTGGTGACAGAGGCGGGTTCGGCGGCGGAAGAGGCGGGTTCGGCGGCGACAGAAGGCGTCCCAGATATTAATCCCGCAGTAAACAACTTCAAAGAGAGAGAGCCCTGAAACATGGGCTCTCTTTTTTTTATCGGTCAAACTTGTTAATAACAAGACCTGTCGGGACTTTAGGATAGAAATAGGTGGTCTTCTGCGGCATCAATTCTCCGCTGAAGCATATATCGGCAAACTGCTTCTTGCTCACCGGATTAAGGAAGAATATGACCCCGCTGTTCATTTTGCGATATTCATTGAGGAGGTAATCGGCTGACTGGTGGAAGAAGAGATCCGGGGCGGCAGTATTGAACAATTCCGCAAAGACAAGATTATGCAGTATCACCGTGTCAAGCATCTGCCACTGTTCCGAGAAGCCTTCCGGCATATGCTTCCTCACCTCTTCCTTATCCTTCACGGTTATTGTGTAAAATCCGTCTTTTTCATAGACACCAAAAATTCTTGTCTCTTCATCGCATTGCATACCGGAGAACATCTCTTCCGCAGACCGCATCTTTTTAATATCAAAGTACTTCTCAAAACCGGTTTTCTTTTCAAGAAAGGAAAGATTTGCCCGGACGTAACGGTGCGTCGGAAGTATCAGGAGTTCCGGGGACTCAATATTTACAAGGAATACGAGGACAAAGCTGTTACTTGCACCGGGATTGTCCCTGTAATACTGTAAAGCGCCCTGGTACCTGTGATGCCCGTCCGCTATTATCAGCTTGCCGGGTGTAAGCAGATCCTTTATAAGATTTATCTCCGCGGCCCCCCCTATTCTGCCGAAATCTACCCGGTCTTCATTGCCCATCCTTCCCTCAACTTCGGGTGCGGAACTGTCAATGATTCCGTCTATCACACGGGAAGCATCCCGGTAAAGCATGAAAACGGGAGAGAAATTTGCCCTGCATTTTTCTATGAGCCGGTAACGGTTGGTATGATATTTCTCAAAGACCTTTTCGTGCGGAATGACGTTGCCTGAAGAAAAATCCTGTAAGCGGAGAAGGGCAAAAATCCCCTGCCGGGTAAATTCCCTGCCCATCCATCTGAACGTGTGCCTGCTGAAATAGAAAGATTCCTGCGCATCCCGGACAAGCACGGCCCCGGCTATCCACTCTTCAAAGGTATCCCTGGCTTTTGACGGGTCTGCACCTGCCGATATGAGGTTAATCACGTTCCATCCGGAGAGTGATTTCAGGTATTTCTCGCCCTCGGCATCAATAACGTCCCATGGCGGAGCGATGGTTTTGCTTATATCGTTCACCTTTTCCGGATTGTACGTGTAACCCCTGAACGGATTAATTTCCACCATTATTATTCCCCGTGCCGGGACCCTTAACGTTTGTTTCCGATGCCGGCTGCTGTTCAAACGAGAGGTATATGGTCACCTTTGATTTCTTCCGCAAATCCGAATACCATTTATTGAAATACTGTTCGCGCTTCTGCCACAGCAGGGTTCTTCTTATTGCCTCTTTATCAACGTTCTTTATCTGGTTGTTCTTAACGTACTGCGCCACATCATCGTCGGAAACGCCAACGCTGCCTTCAGATATCACAAGTTCTTTCAGCTTGTTTATCATTATGTTTTTTCTTATCTCGTCCTCAATCTTTCGCAATTCCTCGGTCGGATAATAAGATATGATTTCCTTGAACTTTTTCTCGTCAAAGTTTCCCTTTTCATCCTTGAAGGAAGGTTCCGATTTTATCACTTCCACTATCTCGCTGTTCAAGACTTTTATCCTTCTGTGTCTTGCCTGCTGGAGGAGGATCCTTTCCCTTATCATGCCTTCCAGAATCCCCTGTTCAATATTCATGCTCTTGAGAAAATCAGACGCTTTTTCTCCAAAGACTTCCCTGTATTTTTTCTCAACCTCCGCGATATTCTGGTAATATTCCTTCAGGGTGATGGCTTCCCTGTTCACGATTGCCGCATAGTATGCTTTCTTGCTGGTGCCGGTAATACCGACACCCCAGATCAGGAAACCCGGTATGATGAGTATTGCAACAGCCCACAGGATTATCTTCACATTCTTCTTTTTCGTAAAAAATTTCATGACCATTTTATTCGCTCCCTTTGAGTATTACAACGAACTCGCCTTTTGCGTTCTTTTCCCGGTACCCGGCAAATATCTCCCGTACCGGACCCGTTTTGATCTCTTCAAATTTTTTCGTCAGTTCTCTGCATACGGTCATCTCTCTTTCAGGATAAAGCTCGTTCATTACGGAAAGAGTATCCATGATCCTGTGAACCGACTCGTAGAAAACCGTTGTTTCCTCTCTTTCTTTCAAAGCCTCAAGAAACTTCCTTTTCCTGCCGCTTTTCCTGGGTACAAACCCGTAAAAACATACCCGGTCTGTCGGCAGCCCGCAAACGGAAAGCGCCGCGGTCAGCGAAGACGGCCCGGGAACCGGACACACCTGAACGTTATGCCTGTACGCTTCCCGCACCAGGAGATACGCCGGGTCTGATATGCCGGGGGTTCCCCTGTCGCAGACAAGAGCGACTTCCCTGCCCTCCAGAAGCATGGAAAGTGCCTCCTTCATTCGCACCCGTTCGTTATCCCTGTAATAGCTTACCAGGCGTTTGCTGATCCCGAGATGGTTGAGAAGTTTGAGGGTTTCCCTCGTATCCTCGCACAGAATCACATCCGCATTTTTCAGCACTTCTATCGCCCTGAAAGTTATATCATCCAGGTTGCCTATGGGGGTTGCGACTATATATAACATCGTGACCTTGACTTTTGGAATGATAAATTATAAACTAATCAGGAATTTTTTTCAAAAACCCTTTCACCCTCACCCGGACCCTCTCCCCTCAAGGGAGAGGGGAATACGTAATTCTGTGATGTTTCCAGGTGAGGGAACAGACTTTGAGGGCTTTTAAAAACGGAGCAATATGGATTACGACAAAATTTTGCCGGGCATAGTCAAGAAGAATACCAATAAGATACTCCTTGCAGTACTTGATGGAATCGGCGGGCTTCCGCATGCTGAAACCGGCAGGACCGAACTTGAAACCGCGAAGACGCCCTTCCTGGACGAGCTGGCGTCAAAAAGTTCGTGCGGAACGGCCGTCCCGGTTCTCAACGGCATAACACCTGGAAGCGGTCCCGGGCACATAGCTCTTTTTGGGTATGACCCGGTTGAAACGCAGATAGGAAGAGGCGTACTTGAGTGTCTCGGCATAGACGTGTCCCTCGGCAGGGAAGACGTGGCAATACGCGGAAACTTCGCCACTGTAAGCGCTGACGGAATCGTTACGGACAGGCGTGCAGGAAGAATCCCCACGGAGGAAAACAGGAAGATAGTCTCTCTCATCTCCAGCAGAATAAAAGAGGTATCCGGAGTCAGCATAGAGATAGAAACAGTAAAAGAACACAGGTGCGCGATAGTATTGAGGGGTTCCGGGCTTTCTCCCGCCGTATCGGAAAATGATCCGCAGAAGGAAGGCGTCCCCCTCAAACCGATAGTCCCTCTGGAAAAATCAGCCGGGAAGACCGCTTCGGTACTTGCAGAATTTGAGAGGCAGGTCATGGACCTGTTGAAAAACGTTGACACGAAAGCAAAGGGCATACTGCTCCGGGGCATTTCCAGGCTTCCGTCGGTACCAGGTTTTGCGGAGAAGTACAAGCTTAACGCGGTCTGCATAGCCGCATATCCCATGTACAGGGGAGTATCAAAGGTCGTCGGGATGGACGTCGTGCAGACAGGAGAAACAGTGGACGACGAAATCCGGACGCTCAAAGAGGTCTACGAGAAGTATGACTTCTTCTTCCTGCACATCAAGAAGACGGACAGTTACGGGGAAGACGGGAATTTTAACGCAAAGGTGAAGATGATTGAGGAAGTTGACGGCAAATTGAGTTTCATCAGGGACCTGAAATTCGGAAGTGTCGCCGTGACCGGAGACCATTCAACTCCCTCGGTTATGAAATCCCATTCGTGGCACCCGGTACCGCTCCTCATAAATTCACAGTACGCAATTGCTGATGACGTAAAGAGATTCACGGAAAGGGATTGTGCAAAGGGAATTCTCGGCAGAATCTACTCAAAAGAGATCATGTATCTCCTGCTTGCCTGTGCGCAGAAACTTGATAAATTCGGAGCCTAAAAAATGTTTGAAGGCGGCGTAAATCTGATTGATTTCAAGGAATTGAGCAAGGAAAAGAAGATAGAGGTTTTCCCCCCGCCGGCGAAAGCCGTCATTCCTCTTTCACAACATACGGGCATTCCCGCAAAACCCGTTGTCAAAAAAGGCGATGCGGTTCTCAAGGGACAGTTAATCGGGGAAGCGGCAGGTTTCATAAGCAGTCCCGTGCATTCAAGCATCTCCGGTACGGTTGCAGGACTGGAAAACAGGGCACTGCCGACAGGCAGGAGCTCCCTTTCGGTCATAGTGGACAACAACGGAGAGGACACCTCGGTTGAGAGTATGAAAAGAGACTGGCAAATCCTTGAGCCAAAGGAAATCGTATCGCTGGTGCAACAGGCCGGAATCGTCGGCCTGGGAGGGGCGGCATTCCCGACCTTTGTTAAGATGACGATACCTCAGGGCAAGAAAGCGGAATGCGTCATTCTTAACGGGTGCGAATGCGAACCTTTTCTTACGGCGGACTACAGGGTTATGAAGGAAAAGGGTGCGGAAGTTATTGAGGGACTTTTCATAGCGTGCAGGGCGCTATCCATTAATAAAGCATTCGTCGGAATTGAGAGCAACAAGAAAGATATCGCCGCTTCCATTAAAAAACTTCTTCAACACCTTAAGGCCACGACAGAGATTGAGGTCCGGGTGCTGCCCGAAAGATACCCCCAGGGCAGCGAGAAACACCTGATAAAATCCATTACAGGCAGAGAGGTGCCGTCCGGCGGCCTGCCCGTGGACGTGGGATGCGTGGTATTCAACGTGCAGACTCTCCTGTCAGTCAGGGATGCGGTGTGCAGCGGCACGCCGCTCATAGAGAGAGTTTTAACCGTAACCGGGCTTGTCAGGGATACAAAGAACCTGCGCGTAAGAATCGGAACGCCCCTGTCAAGTATTCTTGAGTACTGCGGGGCAGAGACCGCGCCCGGCACCAAACTCGTAATCGGGGGACCGATGATGGGTATAAATATCGCCTCGCCTGACGTCCCAGTAATCAAAAGCACAACAGGCATCATAGTGCTTCCGGAAGAACAGTCGCTGAAGGACGAAATACAATCCTGTATAAGGTGCGGCAAATGCATAGACGCCTGCCCCATGCGCCTGGTTCCCGCGGAGTTGAGCCGGGCGGCCGAATCAAAAAACTGGGACAGATGCAAACAATTTGACGTGGCCGATTGCATAGAATGCGGGTGCTGCAGTTACGTGTGCCCCGCAAAAAGGCCCATGGTTGAGCTCTTCAAATGGGCAAAAACGGAATTAAGGAAGGAAATTCCAACAGGTTAAATGGATTTTCAAATGCAAAATCATAATCCCTCACCACGAGGGTATATCAAAGGAGGGTTCGGGACAAGATGGCTGAAATAAGATGGGCGCCCCACATACGCAGTAACGAAACGACCGCAAAGATAATGTGGAGCGTCTTGCTTGCTCTTGTTCCGGCGCTGGCCGGCAGTATCTATTTCTTCGGGCTTGCCGCCCTTGAAGTGGTTGTGGTTTGCGCCGCCTCCTGTTTTGCTAGTGAAATATTGAGCCAGATTGTTTTCCGCCGGGAGATAAAGGTTTATGACGGAAGCGCCCTTGTAACCGGTATCCTTCTTGCCTTTGTATTGCCCCCTGCCATCCCCCTGTGGATGGCGGCCGTTGGAGGATTTGTCGCTATATTCCTCACGAAAGAGCTCTTCGGAGGAATCGGGTACAACATATTCAATCCGGCACTGACTGCAAGAGCCGTCCTGACCGTATCTTTTCCGCTTGAGATGACCAGGTTCACCGCTCCTTTATCTTACAGGATAGACGCGGTTACAACGGCCACGCCCCTCGGCATAGTGAAAGAAGGACTGAACGGGCATCTTCCTTCAATGCTGGATATGTTTTTGGGAAACAGGGCGGGATGCATAGGAGAAACGAGCACCCTGCTGCTTCTGATAGGGGCGATTTTCCTGTTTTCCCGAAGAATCATAACATGGCACATCCCGGCAACCTATATTGTTACGGTTGCTTTCCTTTCGTTTCTCGTGGGACATAATCCCCTTTTCCATGTAATGGCCGGAGGACTGATACTTGGCGCTTTTTTCATGGCAACGGACTATACCACGTCGCCGTTAACGAAGAACGGAAAGATGATATTCGGCCTCGGTTGCGGGATAATAACGTTCCTGATACGGGAGAAAGGCGGCTACGCCGAGGGTGTAGCTTCTTCAATAATATTCATGAACATGCTCGTGCCGCTTATTGACAGGTATACGATGCCAAAAAAATTCGGCTTGTCCCGAACTCGTTCTGGCAAGACCCATAAGTGAGGGAGTCAGGATTTACAATGAAGAAAAAAGAGATAACAAGGGGGATTGTGGTAATATCTGCGGTAGCACTGCTGTCCGGATATCTTCTTTCGCAGGTGTTTGAAGTTACAAAACCCCGCATTGACGAACAGAAAAAGATAGAGGCGGACCGTCTCAACAAGGAGATTTTCCCTGAGGGCGTGAGCTTTGCCGAGGTGGATGAAAAAGACCTTTCCTATACGGCCGTTTATGATGCCGACAAAAACCCGATCGGCAGGATATACCAGATAAGACCGTCAGGTTATGGAGGAGCCATAGCAGTCAGGGTCGGATTTGACAACGACTTCAAGGTGAAGGGCGTGCGGATACTGGAACACAACGAGACACCCGGGCTGGGTGCGAAGATAAAGGACGCTCCGTTTTTGGACCAGTTCAAGGGTAAGTCCGGGAATGAACTGTATCTGAAGAAATATAATAAGGAAGGCACGCTGGACGCCGTCACCGGAGCCACAATTTCCTCAAAAGCGGTTTCCGACGGAATAAGGAAACTGCAGGAAAAACTCAACCCCGTCGTGCTTCCGTCTTCTTCCGGGGATGAGGGTGAAAACGAGGAGAATAAAGAGGGCTTATAAATGAAGAAACTGATAGACTTCAGAAGCTTCAGCCTGGGGCTGTGGAAGGAAAACCCGATATTCTACATTATGCTCGGGCTGTGTCCCACGCTTGCCGTCTCGGCGACTCTGAAGGATGCCCTCGGGATGGGAATCGCATTCGTATTTGTCCTCACCGGATCAAACATCACCGTATCCCTTGTCCGTAAGCTGGTCCCGTCACACGTCAGGATCCCGGTTTTCATCGTCATACTGGCATCTTTCGTTACCCTTGCAGACTATTCCCTTGCGGCAT
Source organism: uncultured bacterium (assembly GCA_964421645.1). Classification (GTDB taxonomy): domain Bacteria; phylum Ratteibacteria; class UBA8468; order B48-G9; family JAFGKM01; genus JAFGKM01. The sequence goes on along the minus strand of CAYQXZ010000027.1, from coordinate 3,412 downwards.
TCTCCCCCCAGCTTCACAGAAACCTTGGAGTATATCTACCCCTTATGGTTGTTAACTGCATACTTCTCGGCAGGGCCGAAGCCTTTGCGTCAAAGAATAACGTGATCAACTCCACTCTTGACGGTCTCGGGATGGGGCTTGGCTTCACGCTGGCGATAGTCATAATAGCATTCCTGCGCGAACTGCCCGGACAGGGCACGCTATTCGGGGTCAACGTACTGGGAAAGAACTATACGCCGTTCCTCATTATGATAATGCCGCCGGGCGCTTTTTTTGTCATAGGTTTCCTGATAGCCCTGAAAAACAGCATGGACAGGAGGGTTAAGAAAAAATGTTAAACGAGCTTAACCTGGGATTCATTTTCATCTCCGCATTCATTGTCAACAACATAGTCCTGATAAGATTTTTGGGACTGTGCTCATTTATCGGTATGTCAACCGACATGAAGGCGTCAACCGGAATGGGGATGGCGGTGACGTTTGTCACGGTCATGGCATGCGCCATAAGCTGGATGGTCTATAACTACCTGCTCGCTCCTTTCCACCTGGAGTACCTGCGGACAACGACATTCATACTTACGATAGCGTCTTTCGTTCAGTTTGAAGAGATAATGATAAGAAAGTTTGCACCGGTCCTGTACAGGGCCTTCGGCATATACCTTCCGTTGATAACCACCAACTGTATAATACTTGCTGCGGCATTCCTGGGCATTGACTACAAACTCTCCTTCCTGCAGAACCTTGTATATGCGCTCGGAATATCGGCCGGCTACTGCGCGGGAATAATTCTTATAGCCTCCATAAGGGAGCGGATGGATTCTGCGCCCATACCGGCAGGCTTCAAGGGTATCCCGATAGCGTTCATACTGACCGGCCTCATGAGCCTCGCATTCCTCGGCTTCAAGGGCCTCTTCAAGCTCTGAAGCTGGAAAAGAGGGACAACCGGCAACACGTTTATCATCCTATAACTTGAGGGAACAGACTATATGGCGGCCGCCCTCAACGGTTATTGAGCGCTTCCCTTCAGTCTGTTTTTGCCCGTCCGGGAATTCCAGCAGGACAGGTTTTCCGAAGTCTGCCAGTTGAAGGATGCCGGACTGGGTCTGTTTGCAGGGATTATGTATTATCAATTTCACTGTTTCGGGAAGTTTCTCTCCGTACATGGTGGAAGGAGAAAATACCAGGATTTTCGGATTGTCCACGCTCGCAAGTCCTTCAAAAACCGCCGCGGCTTGAAAGAATGCGCCGGCGCCGTATTGCTCCTTGTCCTTGCGCGACAGGGGAAATTCAAAAGGTATCCAGAGAGGCTCGTCCGGAGATTCCTCGCACAGGGCGGGAAAGACCTTAACCATGTTTTTTCTTGAAAATGCCATGAACCTCAAGCCCGTGCAATCCGGCACATATTCAAACAGCGGGGCAAGCAGGGCCACCATCTGCCACATTTCAAGCGGGGCATTCCATCTCTCGTGGGAACCCGCGTAGTACCATCCCCTCGTCTCCACGGCAGGGTTGTTCCTGCGCCACCTTAAGGTTGAGCGGTTCCCCGGCACTGGCCTGCACGAAGCCCGGTCATCCGGCATCTCGCGGAATACACCCATGCTCAAGGTCCAGTGCATTCTCTTCACCGCTTCGTCAAGAAAACGCCTGTTGCCCGAGAATTCGTATGCGCGCACGTTGGCGTACACCGACCATCCGAGACACAGGAGGCTTATGTTTTGAGGCAGGTAATGCCACATATCCGCAAACCGGAGGTTCCCGTTAAGAACCTCCGCCATTGTGACGACCGTATGCCTTATTGACTTGCGAAAATCCATTTCGTAGTGCGACAGTTCCGAAGCCATCGCAAAAACGCCGGCCGCCGCATATGCCCATCCCATGCCCGGGAAATGATAGTAATACGCCGCGTCAAGCCCCGCATGTTCTTCAACCCTTCTTTCATATTCGGCCTTCCATTCATCCAGGAAACCGGCGCCGGCGTCAACAAAAGGCGCCATCTGCCTTCTGAAGAAATCCAGCAGTCTCGTGTCATTCCAGTTGGCGGCAAGAGGCAGGCAGCAGCGCATCCTTTCCACCTCAAAGAAAGAAAGGCAAGGAACCTTCGCCTGTCTCCAGAAATCTCTTGTTCCCTCATCATCATCTTTCAGGTAATCAAGGCTCTCTTTTATGACCGGCGTCAACTTCTCCTTGAACTCCTCCCGGCCCGGCAGGCAGCTGAACCTGTACGCATAATCGCCCCAGTATTGAAGCGGAAGAAACATCCATCCCCTGCGCACTCTTTCCGGATGTTCCTCGCAGGTGTAGACAGTCCATCCCATCTTCCCGTCTTTCGTTGCAGGCTCCGTGCCGAAAGCCTTTTCCCTGAACAGACTGCCTATAAGATTTTTTGAGATTTCCATCCACTTACCGGTTTCGTTCAGTTTCTCTTCAGGATAACGTTCCACCATGTCCCAATAGTTTGCAGTTGCGACAGGAATCAGGTTCTCAAGAGTGCAGTTCCTGTCAAAGAACAGGTCCCAGTAAGCCGTTTCCGTGACCGCCCTTTCCGCAGGAATACGGCTCTTCACGCTGACCGCTCCCACTTCCAGCTCGTTCATCGTCTCTCTCGCAACAAAATGCCTTATTACGTCAAAAGGAGGCAGGGACTTCAGGAATACCAGGCAGAAAGGAGTCATCCCGCAGAATTTCGCGACAATGCCCGGAAGTCCCGTGGTATCAAAAAGATCCACGTTGGTTTCCTTCGCAAATGCCGTAACGTTTTCTTCCCTGTAGCGTGCCGGTATTCGCACGGTCTCCGAAAATCTCGGGGAATGACCGAGAATCAGCCTCTCCTGCATATAACCCATGTTGTATCTGCCGTAGTTGAGGCTGAAGCTCAAATCCCCGGTTTCAAGTGAAACGTCGGCGTGCGGAATTAACTCAATTTCCCGTTTGATGAAGCAGCAGTCTTTGTATGTGGAGAAGATTACTTTCAAGGAATGCGGAAAAGGATATTTGCACTCACCGGAAAAAGTTACCGATATTGATTGCGGGCTCCTGTCTACCTTGCAGGCAGTCGCAAAACTCTCATGGAAATCTCCGTTAAGAAAAGAAGGTTTATACCTTGTTGAAAGGGCGTTCTTGAAAAATCCGAGCTTGATCTGCACGTAAAAACCGTCAAATCCCCATAGATTCTTTTTTCTGGAGAACCTGACCTCCTGCCTGCCTTCAAGTCCGAGGGCAATTTCTCCTGCCAATTCCCGGATATAGATGCCGCCCATAGTCCTACAGCTCTTTCAGCTCCATGCTGTCAATAAGCAGTGTGCCCTTCTTTGAGAAGTAGATGTAGATGCGTGCCAACTCCAGGGCATTTTCCGGGAAGGTGATGGTATCTTTTATCTCCTGCCAGTCAGCGTTCAACACGGTCAATTTTGAGA
>CAYQXZ010000026.1:0-18726 GCA_964421645.1 uncultured bacterium | reverse complement strand
ACCTCGTCAGGGTTAAAAATCCTTTCTTCCGTTACGATAAACTCGTTTTTTCCGTCTCCTTTAAGAGTCCTGAAAAAGCAGGAGCGATACCCCTTGTGGCAGGCACCTCCCTTCTGTTTCACACGGAACAGCAATGCGTCGTTATCACAGTCAATCCGCATCTCCTTCAACTCCTGGAAATTCCCTGATTCTTCTCCCTTAAGCCAGAGTTTCTTCCTGCTCCTGCTGTAGTAATGCATCCTGCCCGTCTCAACCGTTCTGGAAAGCGCTTCCGCGTTCAGATAGGCAAACATCAGCACCTCGCCCGTACCGGCATCCTGCACGATTGCTGCAACAAGCCCTTTTTCATCAAATTTAATCTGTGCTAAAATTGTTTTGTCCATGACTGTTTTTTCTGAATAATCTTAATACAAAACGCCCGATATGTCAAAATCAACACAAGCTATAAAGGATACTATAAGAAACCGGATAATGCAAGCGGTCTGTGAAATTTCCTTCGGGAAAGCAATCACTTATTCGGAACTCGCAAAGAGAGTCGGTCTGAAAGGAAAAGAAAGATACGTTTCGTCTTTTCTGAAGGATAATCCTTACCTGATAGCCATCCCCTGCCACAGGGTGATAAAGAAGAACGGGGATTACGGAGATTACGTGCTTGGCAGAGCCTTCAAGAAATTCCTCATAGACCGCGAAAAATCCCTCATTGAGAATTCAGGATAATATTGTCTATGAGGCGGACAGTGGGAAGCTTTATGGCGCCGAGGACGAGAACCTTTCCTTTCACCTTCTTAACGGGTGTTAGATTATCCATGTCAACTATCTCAAGGTATTGAAGCTGTACATCGGGATATTTTCTTATAACCTTCTTTCCTTCTCTGATGAGAACCGCGGAATCTCTCATGCCCTTCTTCAGTACAAGTTCTTCTATTCTCTTCAGCCCTCTGTACAGGGAGAGCGCCTTTTCCCTGTCTCCGTCCGGTATCCGGATATTCCTGGAACTTGCCGCAAGGCCGTCTTTCTCCCTGATAGTTGGACACCCGATCACTTCCACCGGAATATTAAGGTCTCCGGCCATCTTCCTGATCACAATCAGCTGCTGGGCATCCTTCCATCCGAAATACGCCCTGTCCGGGGTAAAGATATTGAACAGTTTGCAGACAACCGTACAGACGCCGTTGAAATGCCCGGGCCTGAATCTGCCTTCAAGAATACCGGAGAGTCTCCCTGCAACAACACATGTCTCCGCGTTCTCCCCGTACATTTCGTCCACCGAAGGCGTAAAAACAAGGTCAACCTTTTCTTTTTTCAGAAGTTCCAGGTCCTTTTGTATATCCCTTGGATAGGTACCATAATCTTCGTTCCTGCCGAATTGCGTGGGATTCACGAATATGCTAACGCCGGTAAACCCGCATCCGGAAACTGAAGCTCTGACAAGTGAAATATGCCCTTCATGCAGGAATCCCATGGTTGGAATAAGCCCGACAGTCTTGCTTTTTCTCCTCGCCCTCCGTATTTCCTGGCGCACTCCGGATATTTTCGTCACAACCTTCATTTTTTCAATTCCCTGTATATATCGGAGACAGTCTGTCTGGTTTCCGGGTCAACAAGATCCGGCGCTATCTCGCAGAGAGGTTTCAGCACAAAAATTCTCTTTCTGTACCTCGGGTGCGGAACCTTAAGTTCTCTTGTCCGGATTATTCTATTGCCGTAGAAGATTATATCAAGGTCTATCTTCCTCTCATCGCCTTTCTTGTGCGGGTGTTTCCTGCCAATTTTTTTTTCAACATCCTGCAGAAACTCAAACAGTTCTGCCGGAGAATAACTTGTTCTACCCTCAATAACACCGTTAATGAAAAATCCTCCGTCTGCCCCCTCTGCCGGCGGTGTCTCAATGAAAGAGGATATCCCGGTTAAGAACAACTTTTCCTCAATATGTTTCAATGCCCTTATGACATTGCCGGTTCTGTCACCCTTATTGCTGCCTGCGGCAATATAGACTGTGTTCATAAATCAGGCAATAATTTTTTCAACAAAGCTTCTGCCGTTCTTGTAATACTTTTTGAGACTGAATCTTGAGAAAGAATTATCCCCGAGTGCAAGAAAAACTCCCCATATATTTCTTGTCTCGGCATCGGGAGAGAGAAAACCGTCAAAAACAAGCAGGACTCTGCATTTCCCATCTCTGTATTCCCGGAGGATTTCCCCCAGGATATCCCTGTCAAAATTCTCAAACTTCCTCAACCAGATAGTATACGCATCCCCGGGATCCAGGGAGCTGTTAATCCACGTGAGAGAATTATTTTCCGTTTCACGTATATCTGTAATTCTTTTGAATCCCAGCAACTCCGCAGGAGCAAATGAGTTTTCAGTCAAGGGCATGTAAAACGTTTCCCTGCCGGTTCTCTCTCCAACCGTCGCGATTTGTTTTTTCCTTCCCTGTCCCCACAACCAGAGGAGATTAGCGGATAACTCCCCCAGGTCTTCCTTCACCTTGTTTATTGGATCAAGCGGCAGAATCTCTGCCGAGAGTTTTATGATCCGGCTTACCTCTTCCAGATCCTTATTCTTATATGAATGGCGCGCAAACTCCCTGCCTTTCATTTCGCATGGGAATAAAACTCTTTCTTCAGAAAAGTTCTTGTTGAAAACAAGTATTGTTTCTTCTTTTCTGACGTGGAACTCAAACTTCCTGTTTCCGCCGGAGAGAGAAAGAGCTTCAAGAAGACCGTATTTTTCCTTTTCCGTAAGCTCAACTCCGGACTCCAGCACCCTTCCGTCAACCTGCATCATGAACCTGGAGAGAAAAGAAGTCTGACCTTCATTAACAGGTATCCCGTAATGTCCTGCCCTCAAGAAGGATTCGCCGGGAAAGTTCCCATCATCTTCAAACAGGTTCCAGTAGGCTCTCTCAAGAGTCTTCCCGAGATGCAGATACCCCCATTTGCCCCTGCCCGAGATTCTGTCGAAATTCTCCTTCTTTGCGTAATCAAGCAGGGAACCGCCTTTGTATCTTCTCTTAAGCAATTCACCGAAGCCGTTCAAGGCGATCAGGTAATGTTTCATTTAAGTTCTTCAAAGAGCGTTTCAAGATTTTTCAGAAGCAGGCCGGTATCAAAGATTTTCGCTATCTCTTTCTCGCTCAAATGGTTTCTTATTGCCGGATCGGCTTTCACCGTTTCCATAAAATCTTTCTTATCCCGGATCGCCTCAAATGCCTTCTTCTGCACTATCTCGTATGCCTTTTCCCTGGGTAATCCTTTCATTGCGAGTGCATTGAGCAGTTTCTGGGAGAAAAATATCCTGCCCGTCAGCCCCATATTCCTCTCAATGTTGGCGTCAAAAACGTCAATGCCCTTCAGTATCCTGTTAAGAAGGGTCAATATGTAATCAAGCAGTATGATTGATTCGGGCAGAATAATTCTCTCGGCGGAAGAATGACTTATGTCTCTTTCATACCACAGCCCGGTGTTTTCCATGCCGACGTTTGCATTCTTCTTTATAACCCTTGCCAGCCCGCAAATCCTCTCCGCCAGTATGGGATTTCTCTTGTGCGGCATGGCGGACGAGCCCTTCTGCCCCTTCCCGAACGGCTCTGCGGTCTCCCCGACTTCTGTCTGCTGCAGCAACCGCATCTGTAACGCAACCTTTTCGCAGGAAGCCGCGGTCACCCCGAGGATGCTGATAAAGTAACAGTGCCTGTCCCTTGAAATGATCTGCGTTGAAAATTTCTCTCTCTTCAGACCGAGTTTTTTACATACATATTCTTCCACGCGAGGGTCAATATTTGAAAAGGTTCCGACAGCCCCGGAGAGTTTTCCCACGCTTATTTCCTCAACCGCGCTCTTCATCCTCCTGTAATTCCTCTCAAATTCATAATACCATCCGGCAAACCTGAACCCGAGCGTAACCGGTTCCGCGTGTATGCCGTGCGTCCTGCCCATCACGATTCTGTCACGGTATTTAAGCGCATTTTCCTTAAGGGTTTCCAGAAGAACCTTTATGTCACCAAGCAGAAGGTCTCCCGACTCTCTAAGCAGTAAAGCAAGTGCAGTATCAAGTATGTCAGAAGAGGTAAGTCCGTAGTGGATATACCTGCCTTCTTCTCCTGCTGTTCCGCTTACCTGTTCCACGAATGCAATAACGTCATGGTTGGTAACCTTTTCTATTTCCTGTATTCTGGCAACATCCACCTTTGCGCTCTTCTTTATCTTTTCCACGGCGGCGGCAGGCACAACCCCGATTTTGCTCCATCCCTCAAGGGCGGCTATCTCCACGTCCAGCCACCTGCGGAATTTATTCTCCTCGCTCCAAATCGCCGCAATCTCCGGTCTCGTGTATCTCGGTATCATTTTTCACCCTCCCGAATTGTCTGCCGCATTCATAAAAGAACGGATATTCCCCAGAGGCGTGCCGGCAAGTATGGTAGCATCCGCCTGTCCCACTATGTGCCTGCGTCCGGCAACGGCCTTCTTTATATCCGTCACACCGTCAGCAACCTGTTCCGGCGTGCCCTTCAGAAGAAGCTCAAGCGGCAGGTTACCCTTGGTGATAATCTCCTCGCTTATGCCGAAGACCGCCTTGCGCAGGTCAGCGTTATTCCCGCACGGCGGCCCCGAACATGTCTCAAACACGGTCGGCCTTATCCGGTCAATTATCTTGCGTTCTATCAACTGCCGCGAGTGTCCACATATATGATAAACCACGGAACATCCCAGCTTGCGCACCCTGTCGTTGAACTCCCGCTGGAACGGCACAATGGCTTCCTCAAATATCCGCGGCGACAGCAATTCCATCCCGGCTGAACCGGTATAAAATATTTCAATGCCCACCCCGGCAAGAGCTTCCAGCAGCAGCAGGTTTGCCCGGTGAACCTTTTCAATTGATGACAGATACCTGTCCTTCCAGTCCATGAAAAAGACCGGCATGTCAGGATAATCCACCAGGTAAAAAACCTCAAATGCGGTCAGAATGGTTGCCCCGGGCTGGATACCCCTTGATTCAAGCATTGCAGGCACACGGGAAACGGAATCCGCTATGGTTCCGGCGTTTTCCGCAATTATTTCAGCATAAAAGTCTATCAACCGGAAATCGTCCTCCGTCTTGACAGCCGGATCCACAAGCCACGAAGTGGTGCCGAACCTGTCTGCCGAGACACGGTTGAAAACGCCTTCAGGTGTGGAAATAGATTCTTCCCTGTACACGGTTCCGTCGGCATCTTTTCTTGTGTCTCCGCATTTCCAGCGAAGCTCCGGTATATTCTTCTCAAAATCCAGGGGGATGCTGATTCCCGCATCGCTCGGAAAATCACGGTGAAAAAACATGAGGTCGTCAAGAGAAGGACTTCCGTATTGTTCCCCGGCATATAGAGAGGCAAAACTGGATGGATCCAGGCAGAAGAACGTCCTCAATGCATCCCCTCCGTTCAGGAATCCGCGGTATTCGTTATACCGCGCAATCCTTTCGTCTGTTTCCATGTTCTCCCCTTTTGCAACAATACAGAATAGCATATTTACCTTTTTTTTTCATTTCAGACACAATTATGCTAACATCTTTTCTCGTCAGGCCTGTAAAAACGGGAGATTGCATATGGAAAGAAAATTCTGGATGCCGTTTGAGGAAGCGGAAAGGTTCATGGTAAAGGTTTTCAGGGCCCTCGGAGTACCCGGGAAAGATGCCGGAATATGCGCCGATGTCCTGATCACCGCCGATAAGCGGGGCATAGATTCGCACGGAGTCGGAAGGCTGAAACCGATATATTACGACAGGATCAGAGACGGGATACTTAATCCCGTAACGAGTATTGAGATTGTCAGGGAAGCACCCACAACCGCGGTTCTTGACGGGCATGACGGCATGGGCTTCGTCGTGGCAAAGAAAGCCATGCAGATGTGCATAGACAAGGCGGGAAAATACGGGACAGGCATGGCTGTTGCGAGAAACTCCAGCCATTACGGCGCCGCATGCTACTATCCTCTGATGGCCATAGGAAAAGGGATGATAGGCATCACGGGAACCAATGCCAGACCTTCAGTAGCCCCCACATTCGGAATAGAAAACATGCTCGGAACAAATCCACTGACCATAGGAATCCCTTCGGATGAACCATTCCCCTTCATGATAGACTGCGCAACCTCAATTACGCAGAGGGGAAAAATTGAGGTGTATGCGAGGGAAGGCAGGAAAACCCCGAAAGGACTGGTAATAGACGAGAAAGGTCATACCAGGACCGATACCGACACGATTTTGAAAGACCTTGTCAAGGGAACCGCCGCACTTCTGCCGCTGGGCGGATTAGGAGAAGAGACAGGCGGGTACAAGGGTTACGGATACTGCACCGCCGTTGAAATATTGTCGGCGGCCCTCGGAGGCGGAAGGTTCATGAAGAGCCTCACAGGATACGACGGGAAAGGGAAGAAGATTCCATACGGCCTCGGGCATTTCTTCATAGCGATAGACGTGGGCTCTTTCATTGAGATCAGGAAATTCAAGAGGATAACGGGAAGCATTTTAAGAGAACTTAGAAACTCCAGGAAGGCATCCGGGCAGAAGAGGATCTACACGGCCGGGGAAAAAGAATACGAGGCATGGAAAGAACGGAAAAACAAGGGCGTTCCTCTGGGCAGAACCCTGCAGGCACAATTCATACAGATGAGAGATGAACTGAAGCTTGACATAAAGTTCAAATTTGAATAGACCGCCTTTCTTAAAAAACTATTGTCAAATCGTTTTGATTTGTGTTATTCTACTCGGAATTAATTTCCGGTCGGGAAATAACAGAGCCCGAACGGCACAACAGGAGGACAAAACAAATGAAAGCTGTATTTCTTGGAGGCGGGGCCCACAGGCTTCTGCCCATAATGAGAAGCGCACTCGGCTGCAACGTGTTTGACGGCGGAGAGATTTTTCTTTATGACCTAAACGTTCCGCGTGCAGAAGCTATGGCCAGAATGATAGAGAGAACTCCGGAATTCAAAAAGGACCCTTGCAAGATAACCTACGATAAGCCCATTGAAAAAGGATTGGACGGAGCGGATTTCGTCAGTGCGGTTCTGCTCGCGGGAAGTCCTTATACATTTATCGCCGGCGGCGAACGCTGTCTCAAGCACGGTTTTTCAGGAACGGATAACATCTCTCTCAACGGCGCATTCCTCGCCCTGAAGGGCGCTTCCGTGATACTGGGACTGGCGAAAAAAATGGAGAAGTACTGCCCGACCGCGCTGTTTGCCGATTTTGCAAACCCGGTATCCGTGTTCAGCGGGGCGGTAAATAAATACACGAAAATAAAATGCCTGGGTATTTGCCAGGGCTATCAGAATCACTTCTATGATCTTACGAGAATCATGGGCAAAGATGAGGCGTGTTACGATTACAAAGTCAAGGTCGCGGGCATAAACCACTTCAGTTTCATCATGGAGGGTTCGTACAAGGGCAAGGACATACACAAGCTGGTCGCCGCTCATATAGAGAAGAAGAACTGGAAAAAGGTGAAGTGGAACAAATCCATACCGCTGGACGCAACAAGAAGAATGCAGAGAGGTCTTGAGTATTTCGTAAGACTGTTCAATGAGTTTGACGCACTGCTTTTCTCAAACGAAGGCGACGGAATCATGCACGTTTTTCACGAAGATTACATGGAGGATTTCAAGAAGGGCTGGCATGAAAAGAACTGCAGGGAAATAATGGGGGTACTGAAGAAAAGAACGGAAGCAAGAGCCGCAGAGGACATGAAATTCAAGGCTCTTGCAGAGAAGGATCTCGACGACAGATTCTGGAAAACCTATCCGGAAAGAAACTCAAATTTTGACAGGCACGACAATGACATCATATCAAAACTCTTGAGGGCGGTTGCAGGCATACGTGAAGAAGAGATTGTCGGAAGCAAGCCGAACGAAGGAGCGGTAACGGGTTTTGAGGACCGGATACTGCTTGAATTCTCACAGAGAATCTACAAAAAGAAAATTACGCCAGAGAAAAACCTGTACGTTCCCGGAACTCTTTACGGCCTGCTTTCCGCGCTGGCAAACTACCAGACGCTTCTCGCGGATGCGATTGCCACCGACGACCCGAAGAAACTTTACCATGCCCTTTATGCCTATCCGGTAAAACAGGGCTATTCGGAAACAAGGCAGCTGTGGAAGGAACTGCTTGAGATAAACAGGAACGAGATTTCAAAGAGTCTTTACAGAATGAAAGATTACATCAGGTAATACCGGCATTCCTACGATGGGCGGGAAATTCGTAGAATCTCATCAACTGCGCTGCTGCCGTCTCCGTGAAGTTGAAGCCAGGCACCATCTTCCCTGCGGAACCATGTCAGCTGTTTCCTTGCAAAATTTCTTGTTTTCTGTTTTATGCCGGCTTTCAGTTCTTCAATACCCAGCCTGCCGTCAAGATAATCAATTATCTCCATGTATCCTATGGGCGCCTTATCCCGGAGGTACGATGAGAAACCTTTCTCTTTCAGCTGCCTGACCTCATCTACCCAACCATCCTCAAACATCGCATCAATCCTCTTTTCTATCCTCTCGTACATCTCCTGTCTTTCACGGAAAAGTATGAAATAGAACCTTTCTTCTTCCCCGAGAACAGTCTCCGGCTCCTGCTTCTGCCAGAAGCTCATTCGCTTTCCTGTCAGGTGATAGACCTCAAGCGCCCTGCGTATCCTTTTTCGGTCGTTGGGATGAATGTTTTCTTTGAGCGCCGGGTCAATGTCAAGCATTTCCCGGTACAGATTCTCCGTGGTCTTTTCCTCAAGTTCGCGGCGGACTTCCTTCTGCTTCTCCCTGTCTCCGTCGGGAACCGTAAAAATCCCTCTCATAAGGCTCCGCAGGTACAGCCCGCTTCCTCCGACAATCACGGGAATCCTGTTCCTGCTTTCTATTTCCCGTATCTTCCCGTGCGCCAGCTCTGTAAAACGGTACACGTCAAAATCGTCTTCAAGTGAAAGAAAATCTATCAGGTGGTGCGGCACTTCCTTTCTCATCCACAAGGGAACCTTGTCAGTTCCTATGTTTATCTCCCTGTAAAACTGTTTGCTGTCCGCCGATACAATCTCACCGTTGATTTCTTTTGCAACCCTGTACGCGACCGAGGATTTCCCTATGCCCGTAGGCCCTCCTATTACCGGTATCTTTCTTCCTGTATGCTTTTTCCTCATTTCCTTCCTATGGTATCATATTGCCGCAGTTTCCAAAAAGCGGAGGACAGACGTTTTATGCAAGAAAATGAGTTTATTGACTTCATGGAGAGATATGCTCAGAAGCACATAATAAGGCATCTTGATACACTCTCCAGAGATGACAGAAATACCTTTTTAAACAGCGCGTCCGGCATGAACTTTGAGCTTGTCTTCAACCTGCACGAAAAATTCTCCTGCCAGGATGACACTCCCGCAAAATACGGAAGGATAGAACCTCCGCCGGTGATAGATGCAGCCACCGCAAACGGGACGCAAAAGGATGCAGTGCGCCTGACAGGAGAGAGGGCGATTGCCGAAGGGAAAACTGCGGTCGTCATCGTTGCAGGCGGACAGGGAACAAGACTCGGATATCCGCATCCCAAGGGGATGTATCCTATTTCCCCGCTCAAGGGCAAATCGCTTTTTCAGCTCTCAAGCGAAAAAATCCTTGCTCTTTCCCGGAGATACGGCGCAATGATCCCCGTGCTGATAATGACCAATCCCGAAACCCTCAAAGATATAGAGGATTTTTTCACGGAACACGATTTCTTCGGGCTTGAAGCAGATAACATATTTTTCTTCTCCCAGGAAATGCTTCCATCAATAACGCCTGACAGAAAACTTGTTCTCAAGAACAGAACATCTCTGCTCTCTAACCCGGACGGACACGGCGGATCGCTGAAAGCCCTCTGGCAGTCTGGATTGACAGGAAAACTGGAAAGCATGGGCATCACGAAAATCTTTTACTGTCACATAGACAATCCACTGTTAAAGATTGACGATCCCGTGTTCCTGGGCTGGCATATAAAAGAAAATGCCGATTTCTCCCTGAAGGTTGTGAGAAAGAGATATCCCGGCGAGAAAGTTGGAAACTTTGTCATGGCCGATGGAAAACCCAGGATGATAGAATACATAGAACTGCCCGACAAAATAAAGGATATGCAGGACGGCAAAGGCAATCCTGTCTTCTGGGCAGGCAGCATAGGCATCCACTTCATGAATACGGATTTCATAAAGATGATAAACCGCAACGGTTTTAAACTGCCGTATCACAGGCAGGTGAAAAAGATAAGAAAGGAAGCCGGAGCGGAGTTGACGGAAATATGGAAGTTTGAAACCTTTGTTTTTGATGCCATCCCGCTTGCCGGAAGGATATGCTGCATGGAGACAATCCGGAACGAAGAATTCGCGCCACTGAAGAACAGCGACGGAGAAAATTCGCCTGAAACCGTCAAGCAGGCAATGGTGGCATTCTATAAGAACCGGCTTCTCGCAACAGGTGTGACCGTTTCCGAAGGAGTGAAGGTTGAAATCAGCCCTCTCGCCGACCTGGACAAAATCACCCTGCCTTCGGTCATTTCAGAAGATACGTACATTGAATAATCCTTCTTGAATTATGACAGGATGTTGACAAACGTGAAAATCTGGAGTAGATTTTCCTGAATCATAAAATTTTACAGGGTCCGTTAATGGACATTATCATAGAAGTTGAAGGCCTTACGAAACGGTTCAAGGATCTTGTAGCCGTTAATAACATATCCTTTGAAATCTGCAAGAAGGATATTTTTGCATTTCTCGGCCCGAACGGCGCTGGGAAGACCACGACCATCAAGATGCTTATCACCCTGCTTGCTCCAACGAGCGGCGATGCGAAAATAAACGGATACAGCGTCATCCATTCACCGGCGGAAGTTCGGAAGAACATCGGATACGTTCCCCAGATGATTTCGGTTGACGGTACTCTAACCGTGAGAGAAAACCTGACGATGATGGCCCGCCTGTACGATGTCCCCGGTATTGAGCGAAACGAACGTATAAAGCAGATGCTTGAATTTCTCAAACTGGACAGGTACGAACGTTCGCTGGTAAGAACACTTTCAGGCGGAATGATACGAAAGCTGGAGATCGGGCAGGCAATGCTGCATCATCCCCATATACTTTTTCTTGACGAGCCCACCACGGGACTTGACCCGGTCGCGAAGCGCAATGTCTGGGAACATATCCTGGAGCTGCGCGATAAATTTGATACAACAATCTTCTTTTCCACGCACAACCTTGAAGAAGCTGAAGAAGTGTGCGACAGGGTCGCGATTATGGACTCGGGTAAAATCGCGGCTGTCGGGACGGTTCCAGAACTTAAGGCAAAAACCCTGAAGGAAGGTGCTACGCTTGAAGACGCCTTTATCTTTTTCACGGGCGGCTCCCTTCAGGAGGAAGGCAATTTCCGGGAGATACGCAGGACACGGCAGACACAGAGGAGACTGGGATAAAATAATGTTTAAATACATTTTACAGCTTATTGCAAAAATATATGTGATGACCGAAATGGAGATAAGGAAACTTCTCCATGATCCAACCGAACTCGTCACACGCGCCGTGCAGCCGATTCTGTGGATCGGTATTTTCGGAGAAGCGATGAGCAAGATCAGGGCAATACCGACCGGGGGATTTACATACCTTCAATTTATCGCCCCTGGTATTCTTACTCAATCGGTAACGTTCGTTGCAATATTCTACGGCCTTTCAATCATCTGGGAACGGGATATGGGACTGCTGCAGAAAATCCTGGTTACGCCGACCCCCCGCGTTGCGCTTGTGTGGGGAAAGATGATTTCAGCCGGGATCCGGGGATTGAGCCAGGCGATTGTCATCCTTCTCTTCACCTTTATACTGCGGGTTCACCTTCACATTAACCTTTTCTCCATTATCGGCGTTTTTGCAGTCACGATGCTGGGCGCCGGTTTCTTTGCCGGGTTGTCCATGATCATAGCTTCCATCGTGAAGACCCGCGAAAGATTCATGGGCATCGGACAGATAATAACTTTGCCGCTCTTTTTTGCATCCAACGCGCTGTATCCCATCTCCATCATGCCCCCGTGGCTCCAGAAGGTAGCAACCATGAATCCCTTGAGTTACATGGTTGACGGACTCCGTTCACTCCTGGTTACGGGAAATTTCTCACGGTTTCCTCTTGATATCGGCGTTCTTGTCATTGCAACGTCTGCCATATCATTCATAAGCGCCTATATGTATCCGAAGGTAGTCATCTGAATTGGCGCTCCGCTGGCGAAATTTCCTAAAGGTTGTTGAAACGGGCTGTATTTCCATAGTATAATATAAATTTTGGGGCAGTGGCTCAATGGGAGAGCGTCCGCTTCGCATGCGGAAGGTTGGCGGTTCAACTCCGCTCTGCTCCACTAATCGGTCAAAGTTCTTATTATGCAAACCAAAACTGAAAAAACAATAGAGGATTCCCCAACGGGGGCATGGTTTCATTTCTTATTTTTCATGAAGTGGGCTTAATATGGCTTATATCTTTTTAGATGAATCTGGCGATTTGGGGTTTAATTTTGCAAACAGGAAGACATCCAGATTTTTTATCATAACCTGTTTATTCACAGAAAACAAGAGACCGATTGAGAAAATAGTAAGAAAAACTCATTCCGAATTAAAGAAAAAACACAAGAGGAAAACAAGCGTGCTGCACGCCGTGAAAGAAAAGCCTGTTACACGCAGAAAATTATTAAGCAGGTTGAACGAACGGGACGGCAATATAATGACAATCTATCTGAACAAGAAGAAAGTTTATACAAAACTGCAAGATGAAAAACAGGTATTGTATAATTATGTAGCCAATATATTGCTGGACCGTATATGCTCAAAGAAAATTATTTACATGGGAACTGATATTAATCTTATTGCTTCCCGAAGGGAAACGAGCAGATTTCTGAACGAGAATTTCAAAAATTACCTCAATAATCAGGTCCAAACACGTCATAAAATAAATATTGACATTTGCATACGAACACCTTCTGAAGAAAAAGCATTACAGGCAGTTGATTTCATTAGTTGGGCGATTTTTAGAAAATATGAATATCAGGATGATAGCTACTATAATATAATCAAAGGTAAGATAGTGGAAGAAAATCCGTTGTTTCCTTGAAAATGCAAAACCTCGTGTGCTATTGTAGAGCAACCATCCGGAAGCCCACACACGAGGATTTACTTGCACATATAATTATAACCATATAAAATATTTTGTCAAGAGCAAATTTCAAAACGACAAGAATGAGCATGGGAAAGAAGATACTGCTGACCAATGACGACGGGCTTTACTCCGAAGGGTTGCGCGTTCTCTGGGAACACCTGGTAGAAATCGGGGATGTCTGCGCGGTTGTTCCCGAAACTGAAAAAAGCGCGGTCGCCCACGCAATCAATCTCTTTACACCTCTTAAGATCCGGCACATAAAAATGGAAAGGGGTTTTGAAGCGTTTGTGGTCAACGGAACACCCGTTGACTGTGTTAAGATCGGCGTGAATTCAATCCTGAAAAGAAAACCGGATATTCTTGTTTCCGGCATCAATCCATATTCCAACACGGGCATGGATGTTCTTTATTCCGGCACGGTTTCAGCAGCGGCTGAAGGTGCCATTCTCGGCATACCTTCAATCTCGGTTTCCATTGACGGATGCAAAAATTTCCATTTTGATTCCGCCGCCGCCATAACAATCCGGATACTTAAGAAAATGGAGGAAACCCCTTTCCCGAAAGACACCATACTTAATGTGAACATACCGAACATGCCACAGAATGAAATCAAGGGTGTCAGGCTTACCTACCAGAGCGAGGCGAGATTCCAGGAAGAATACGAGGAGCGAAAGGACCCGAGAGGCGGTTCCTATTTCTGGCTTAAGGGAGTTTTCCGTCATGTGGACGGGGAAAAGGAAAGCGACGTTGAAACGGTAAAGGGCGGCTACGTTTCCATTACTCCACTTCATCTCAATCTTACAGACCGCAGTTTCCTGTCCGAACTGAAAAAAAAGAAATTTGAAGATATCAAATTGAAGTAGTATAATAATTAATTTAAACCGGAGGTACAGACATGTCGTTCACTTATAAACCGCATAAACTTAAGAACAAACGCAAGAAAGGTTTCCTCTCAAGGATGAAAAGCAAGGGCGGAAGCAAAGTAATAAAAAGCAGAAGAAGCAAAGGCAGAAAGAGACTTGCCTGCGGATGAAAAAGAAAGTGCAGATGCTGGTAAAAACAGGGAAAAGGTACAACTCTTCGTTCTTCCGGGTACATCTTAAATCCTCTGACAGTTACAAGACCGGCTTTATTGCAAACAGGAAAACAGGCAAGGCATCCGCCAGAACACGCATAAAACGCATCATAAGGGAATTCTGGAAAGAAAATTTCAGCACGGGCAATTACCTCTTCGTTCTGAAACCCGGGATAGAAAAAGCAGACAGGGAAAAGATCATAAGGGAGCTGGAAAACACGACAGGCAGGATAAAATGCGCAGATTCCTGATTTTTGCCATACGGTGCTATCAAGCTCTTGTTTCCCCTTTGACAGGAAGCAGATGCAGGTTCTATCCTACCTGTTCGTCTTTCACGATAGAAGCGATAGAGAAGCTCGGACCGAAAGGCATCCTGGTGGGAATGAGAAGAATACTGAAATGCCATCCCTTTAATGAGGGAGGCTATGATCCACTCGAAAAATGGATAAAATGAGGGAAGAAATCAGGCTTGTTATCGCTTTTGCTCTTGCAGTCATGATAATCATGGTTTTCGGAAGAACGCAGGGCGGCAGGCAGAAGCCGCAGACAGTAATGCCTGAAAAATCGCCTGTTGCCGTCAGGGGAGAAGAACAGCCAAATGCCGGTAAACCATTTCCGCCTGCGCCGGAACCGGAGGCAGCCGGGGGAGAAGAAAAAGCCTACGAGGACAGCAGGTATATAATAAAGATTGACACCGCCGGGGGTTTGATAAAAAACATAGGGCTGAAAGAATACACAAGGAAAGATGAAGCTTTTCTTGCCATTTTTGAAAACTCCGATTTGTTGCTGAGCTACACTACCGATGATACGCATGCCCCGGATTTATATACTGTTGTTCAAGACACGCCGAATTTTATAGAACTTAAAGCTTCGGCGCGCAGTACGGTAATTGAAAAAGCAATTGAAGTGCCCGAAGATTCATACACCTTCACTTCTAATATAACAATACGTAACACGGGCGGAGAAACCGTCAACCTCAAAAATTACGTTGTAGACGCGGGGAAAATAGACCTTGCGACAACGCGGACAAGCCGGGCGACAAGGACGGAATTCGCACCTCCGGAGATAGTCTTCAACACCGACGGAAAAATCGTACGATACAACATGCGGGTTAGAGATGTCTCTTATGAGAATACCGCATGGATTGCCGTCAAACAGAAATACGGGCTATTGTTCATCCGGCCGGAAACCCCATCCAAGAGTTTCGTCTCCTCTGAAAACGGTCATCTGAGAATCGGATTCATGTACGACGCTATCGCAATCAATCCCGGGGCAACAGAAAAACTCGGTTATTCATTTTATGCAGGACCCTCGGACTATTTCGTTGCAAGCAAAGAGATTCCGGAAAAAAGCATCTTCGGAACAGGATTTTTTGCAGCAATGGGACGTTTTCTCTTTACGGCGCTTTCCTTCATCCACAGGGTCATTCCCAACTGGGGATGGGCCATTATACTTCTGACGCTCATAGTAAAAATTGTGTTCTTCCCCCTGACACAGAAAAGCCTGAAATCAATGAAGGCGATGCAGAAACTCCGTCCCTATCTCCAGGATATACAGAAAAAATACAAGGGCAATCCCCAGCAGATGCAGAAGGAACTGATGAATCTTTACAAGGAATACAATATCAATCCGTTCGGAGGGTGCCTGCCCATGCTGATACAGTTCCCGATATTCATAGGTTTTTTCATCGCCTTGAGAAATTCGGTCTTCTTGAGGGGGGCCTCCTTCGGACTGTGGATAACCGACCTTTCCCGCCCTGATACCATAACTCGCATAGGAGATTTCAACGTCAACCTCCTGCCAATAATGATGGCGGTAACATCATTCTGGCAGCAGAAACTCACCCCCCAGGAACCCTCGCAGAAAGCGCTGGTGTACATGATGCCGGTGATGTTCCTCTTTCTGTTTTACAACTTTTCGTCTGGACTCCTGCTGTACTGGATAACAATGAATGCGGCAGGACTTGTAGAACAGTACTTCGTCCACAAGAAATAGTGCCGCTTTGTCTTCAAACAGAAATCTTTCTGGATTTGTATTTGGAGAGTTTGCGCAGGAGATCTTCGGCAGCCAGCATCTCGGCTTCCTTTTTTGTCGGACCCGAACCGTTCCCCACGTATTTTCTTCCGGGAATCCTTGCCTTGAAAACGTATATCCTCTTGTGCGGGGGGCCCTTTTCCGATATGAGTTCGTACCGTGTTTCGACACCGAAGTGCTTCTTGGAAATTGTGGAAAGGATATTCTTGTGATTTCTTATGGGCTCTATCTTCTTGTTCAGAATGACCTTTTTTATGAAGGCTTCCGCCTTTTTCCAGCCGCTGTCAAGGAAAATCGCTCCTATGAGACCTTCAACAAAATTGTCCAGCTTCGGAACTTCGTGATTCCTGTGCCTGACAAACCTTCCCAGTTTCAGGGAAACTCCCGCGCTGTGCAGGTACTTACTGTTTACGTAGGCGGACTTCAGGTCCGTGAGGAAAGACTCCTCGGCGGACGGGTATTCCCTGAAAAGATTTATGCCGACGACCGCATCCAGAACCAGGTCCCCCAGGAATTCCAGCCTTTCATATGATCCCGCGCTTTCGTACGAAGGATGGGTAAGTGCCTGTTCAAGGAGCTTTTTCCTCCTGAACCTGTACCCCATGACAGATTCCAGTTTCTCTATCTTCTGTGTCTGCATAATATGACCCCCGTAAAGATGACCGAAAGAATAAAAAGGGGAATATCCCCGGTCTGCGAATAGAAGGTTTCGCCACAGACCAGGGGAACAGCAGCATACAGAGCGCCCTTGACAAACAATTCTTCCCCGTTCTGCCGGATGGTATTCTCAACAACGCCTGCCGGAGATACAACGCCGCTGATGCCCGAAAGCGAACCCTGGACAAAATATCTTCCTGTTTCAGCCGCCCTTAAGGCATTGTGCGCAAAGTGCTGGCAGGGACCGGCAGATCTGCCGAACCAGGAATCGTTGGTGATAACGACAAAGAGTTCTCCGCCCTCCCGCACATATCCTCCGGCCATATCCGGGAATACGTTTTCAAAACATATGAGCGGCGCTATCTTTTTATTCCCGCCCAGGGTGAATAGCGTCAGTTCCCGTCCCGGTATTGTAACAGGGATATATTCCGCTATCTTCTCATAAATGTTTCTTATGACCCTGCACCTTCCCCCGAGGATAAATTCTCCGTAAGGTACGAGACGGTTTTTTCTGTATACCTGAATGCTGTCTCCCCCGACCAGCAGAGAGGAATTGTAGACGGCTTTCTCCGTTCCTGTAAAAGTTCCCAGTATGAGACGGAAGTCATTCTCTTTGCAGAGCGTTTTCAAACCATCAAGGACGTCCGGATATTTGTCAATATTATCAGGGAAGCTCCCTTCAGGCCATATTACTATGTCGGGCTGCCTGTCTTTTTCCATGTTTTCAAACATAACGGCTTCAACAACCTTCAGGGTCGTGTAGGGATTTTCTTCAATTGAGGCATCTATGTCGGGTTGAATAACCATTATATTAAGGGAACCTGTACTTGAAATCCTGTGGTAAACAGCCTGACCGGGCAGGAAACAGATTCCAATCAGGACAATGGCTGAAACAAAGAATGAAACGACATATCTTTTCCTGAAGGCATAGAAAACCGTAAGGTTGACCAGCACAATCACAAATGAAATACCGTACGTCCCGCATAAACCTGCAATTTTCAGTATGCGGCCGTTCTGCCATTGCGAAACTCCCAGCAACAGCCATGGAAATCCTGTCAGGAGACCGGACATTATGATTTCAAGCAGGCACCATACGAATGCGGCTGTAAATATCCTACCTTTTTCCGGAAGCGCAAAAACCAGGTAAAGGAAAACTCCCCAGTAAACGGAGAGATAAAGCGCAAGCAGGAGATAGATCGGACCGGCAACGTTATACAGCCATGAAAGGACAATTACGTAGAAAACAAATCCTGCGGTGATGCCGGAAAGAAGATTTCTCCAGGAATCTTCACCGGCAGAGATAAGCAGCGGTATCATGGCAAGAAAAGCGATCTGCCACGTGGCCGAAGGCGGGAAAGCAAAAGAAAGGATTATGCCGGTTGCGATGCTGCAGGAAAGAGAGAAAAAAAGATTCTTTCTTCTATCAGTTTTCAAACTTTATCCTGTTATTATCGTCAAGTTCTATTACCTTGATGTCCCATTTTTTCAGGATTTCGGACTCTTCCGCAAACGATAGGCCGAGAATAATTACCTCATCCCCTTTCTCAAAATGCCTGGCGGCAGGTCCGTTGAGACAGATGGTGCCCGAATTGGTTTCCCCTTCTATGGTATAAGTCGTAATTCTTCTGCCGTTGTTAAGATTTAGAACCTGTACCATTTCTCCCGGCAGGATTCCGGCTTCCACAAGAACTTTCGTATCAACGGTTATGCTTCCTTCGTAACGCAGGTCCTTGTCCGTTACTCTTCCACCCTTTATTTTACATCTGCACATACACCTGTACATATCTGTTTTACCTC
>CAYQXZ010000025.1:16287-19014 GCA_964421645.1 uncultured bacterium | reverse complement strand
CCTCCAGTGTCAGCCCCCAGCTGTTCTCCTTGCGCACCTTCTCATACTGTGCCGCATTCATTCTCGCAAAATCAAATCTATTCTCGCTTTCCATGGTCTTCCTCCCTTGTCCCGAACTCGTTCTTATATTCCCTCACAGTGAGGGATTATCGATTTGCTCTTTTGTGTCAATTTATGGGGAAAACTGGATCTCCCAGAGCCTGCGGTAATCCCCGTTTTTTTCAAACAGCTCCCTGTGGCTGCCCTCCTCTGTTATCACCCCGTCCTTCAGCACTATAATCCTGTCAACGTTTCTCAAGGTCGAAAGGCGGTGAGCGATGATGAACACCGTTCGTCCTTCCATTATCCTTTCCAGCGCGCCGTGAAGGAGCTTCTCGGAGTTGCTGTCAAGCGATGCGGTGGCTTCGTCGAGGATCAGGATTTCCGGGTTCTTGTAGATTGCACGCGCCACGGAAAGCAGCTGTTTCTGCCCGCCGGAGAGCGTCGTGCCGCGTTCCCCTACCACTGTCTCTTGCCCTTGTGGAAGCGCGTCCACGAAAGTTCTTATGCAGGCGGTCTCCATTGCCTGTTCCACCTTTTCCATATCAGGCTTGTCAGAGAGCGCAATATTTCTTATTATCGTGTCGTTGAAAAGTATCGGCTCCTGTGTAACGAGCCCGATGTGGCTTCTCAAAGAATGCAGTGTAAATTCCTTCACGTTCCTGCCGTCTATCAGGACTTCACCAGAAGCCGGTTCGTAGAATCTCAACAGCAGGCCGGTAAGGGTCGTTTTTCCCACTCCCGTGGGCCCCACTATTCCCAGCTTGCTGCCTTTCTGCACGGAAAAAGAGACGTTTTTCAATACTGTCGTCTTTGCATAGGAGAAAGAAACGTTCCTGAACTCAACGCTTTCCTTCAGCCCTGAAAGGACCTCTTTCCCCGTGTCCTGCGTCATGCTCTGCCTGTCAAGGAGCGAGAAGATGCGCGGCAGTGCGGAACTGTCATGTTTCAATCTTACGTATGAATTACCTATGCTTTTCAACGGGCTGATGATGGAAAAGAGGGCAACGAAAAACAGGAAGAGGAAGCCGGAGCTCAAAGACCCATGGATGACCCTGCTCGCCCCGAAATAAAGGAGTCCGCTTGCACCAATGACCGATACTGTCTCGGTGAGAGGATCTATCAGGAGAGTTCTTCTTGTGGCGGACATCACGGTCCTGAAGATACGTTCGTTCTCCCTGTTGAATCTTTCTGCGATATTCCGTTCCTGGTTATAGGCCTTTATTATCTGCTGTCCGTAAAACCCTTCGTGTATCAGGTTGCCTATCCTGCCGTAAGCCTCCTGGACCTTTCTGCCGAGTTTGCGCAGTTTTTTGCCAATTCTGAATACGGGATAAAGAATCGGCGGAAAGATGAGCAGTGAGAGCAAACTTAACTTCCAGTCAATGGTGAAAATTATAATCAAATAAACAACCGCAAGAATGATTTGGAAGATAAACGACGGGAAGTGTGAAACAAAAGCGTTCATCAGAAGATTGACGTCGTATATGAGTCTTGATGTAATCTGTCCGGTCTGTCCCTGCGTGAAGAATTCCGTTGAGAGCGTCGTTACTTTTGAATAAAGTTTACTTCTTATGTCTGTCAGTACGCGGTTGCCGAACAGGTTGAAGTAATAACGCTGCAAATAAGTGAACAGTCCCTTCAAGAAGATCGTCAACACAATGAAGACAATCAGGTATCTCAACAAAGATCCGGCAGGCAGACTGTTCAAGGTGGATGCAAATGATTCCAGGCGGGGTTTGAGAAAACCCGGCAGATTCTCCGGAATAATGATTCTTTTCCCGGCGATAATCCGGTCTACCAAAGGAACCGTGGAGGAAAAAGAGATGCCGCTGAGAAAGGAGCTCAATACCATGAAGAAAATGCCCAGGACGAAATTCTTCCACCGGATTTCAGTATATTCCTGCAGTTTTAAATATTCTCTAAACATTACTCCTCTTTGCCCCCTCACCTTGAATCCTCTCCCCGTTTCCCTCCTTTTCCTTCTCCCCTCGGGGGAGAAGGTCAGGATGAGGGGGAGAGAACAGGGGGAACTTATTTAGCCAGCCCCAAAATCAACTCCGCGGCTCTTGCGCTCACACCTCCGTCTCCTGTCTTGCTTCTGAAGGTGCGGAAACTCTCCGTCTGTCTCGCGTAAAGCTCCCCGCGGTTCAGGATATCCAGACAGTCATCAACTACTCTGGCGTAAGAGAAATTCTGTATGTATTCCGGCACTATCTTTTTCCCGTACAGGAGGTTGACCGGGCTGAATAGCTTTAATTTTACCATCATTTTCGCCAAAACATAATTGAGAACCGACGTTTTGTAGAAAACCAGGAGCGGTTTCCCTGCAAGGGCAACTTCGAGATTGACCGTTCCGCATGCGGCAAGGAGAAGGTCGGAATTGTCGATGACTTTATAGGGAGGTCCTTCGATGATGTTGAGTTTTACCCCGTGCTTTTTCAGAATGAACTCTTCAGACCTTCTTATATCGGAGTCTGCCGCCGATAGCATGATTTCAAATTGGATCTTCTGCTTTAGAAGATTTGCGATGTGTATGAATGCCGGCAGAAGACTTGCGATCTCTTCCTGCCGGCTCCCGGGCAAGAGCCCGACAACCGGAACTTTCCCGCCGTCATGATGTTTCTCAACTTTTTCCGCCTGCACCTTAAGCAAGAGGTCGACCGCCGGGTGTCCGAACCACCTGCA
>CAYQXZ010000025.1:0-16187 GCA_964421645.1 uncultured bacterium | reverse complement strand
TTGAAATTCATTGCCGGAATGGAAGCCAGAAGACAGGCCGCTCCGAAAACTCCCATTTGGGAGGGAGGTTCCTCAAGATTCAGCGCCCTTGCAGGTGCGGAGCACAGAAAACAGAAGGCACAAAAAAACAAAAAAAACCTTGCGACATTCTTGCACATTACAGCCTCCTTCCGAAAAGACTTTAAACTAATGGGGAAGATATTCCGTATTCCAGAGAGAGTCAACGTACTCCCTGTACTGCCTGTTGTATTCCGGCATGCGTCCCTTTTCTATGAAGCCCAGGTATTCTTCAGCTCCCTCGTCGGTGGGAACCGCGCCGGTTGCCTTAACTATCCTGTAGAAATCCTCCGAGTTGTCTCTTATGGCGCAGGGGACGAGAAGATTGCCGCATTTTTCCCTCGGCTGACTGATCCAGTATTCATCCTGCCATTTCCTCAGGTGTGTGAACAACGGAGACCTGACGGCGTCGGTTATTGTCCCGCCGTTTTCGTAGAGGTTGTAAAGGTTGCCGTATTCCCTGTCCCTGAACGGGACGAACACGCAGGGGGTTATGGTTCCGTCCCACATTATGTAGAAGTATCCTCCGCCCCTCGCCGCGGCCATGCATCCGTCGGAGGCGGTGCCGGAATTCCAGAAATCTCCTATGAAGAGCCTCTCTTTCTCCACGAGCTTCCAGATTCTCTTGAGCATCCTGTATCTCTGTTCGGGCGTGACCATCAGGTCAAGTGACGGCTTCCTGCCTATGGGCATATACTGGAAGTACCACCCGTACATGGCCCCTTTTTTGTTGAGATAGAAATTCATGAATTCGTCGGAGAAAAGGATATCCGTATTATACCTGGTGGGCGTGGCGGAAAAACCGAAAGGGACGCCGTACCTGGTGAGGTTGTCCATTGCGGTCATTATTCTCTTGAAAGTTCCTTCGCCGCGCCTCTCGTCTGTCTCCTTCTCAAAACCTTCCACCGAAATCGCAGGGGAGAAGTTTCCCAGTTCGCTCAATTTCCTCGCTGTGTCAGCATCTATCAGCGTTGCGTTGGTATATGCCATGAAGTATGCATCACTGTGTCTTTCGAGGATATCAAAGAGCGTTTTCCCGCTGTCCCTGTAGATGAAAGGCTCCCCGCCGGAAATGACGAAGAAGTGTGCGCCGAATTCCTTTTTTATCTCGGTTATGACACGATCAAAGACATCGTATCTCAACGAATACCGCTGGTATACGTCCCCGGCGTAACATCCCTTGCACTTCAGGTTGCAGTTATTCGTGGGCGAAATGGTGACGAAGCAGGGCGGTCTGAATCCGTGTTTAGACTCAAACGTCTGTCTTACGTGGACGCCCTCCAGAATTGTCTTCCCGAGAAAGACATTTGTGAGGGACTTTATACATTGCGGAGAAATGGAACCGCTTTCAAATACCTTTTCAATGGAATTCAAGAGCGCCCTGCCCATGTAGTACCGCTCAAGATTAACCTTCTCGGGTCTGTTGGTGGCTTTAAGAGACATCTTATAGATTGCCTTGTCAATGGATTTCAGAAGAGCCTTTCTGGTCACGGCATTCTTCAATCCCGCGGTCAAAACTCCCTGGATTACCTTCTGCGATGCTCCCTTTTCCATAATTTTTAAGATTTTTGCCTCGGTCATAAATGCCTCCGTCTTAAAATATTTACTGCAAGTAGAACATTTGCAACTTAATTTTACCACAAAAAGGTGTATCTATAAACGTTTTTCTATGAAACCTCCGCCGAGGAGAATGTCTCCCCTGTATAATACGACGGCCTGTCCCGGAGTTATCGCCCACTGCGGTTTCTCAAACCGCACCAGTATCTTTCCTTTTTCATCCGCCGGTTCAACGACGGCGGGAGCGGCCGCATGTTTGTACCGTATCTTTGCGTCAACCTTCATTGGCCCGTCAATACTGTCAATACCCTGAAGATTCACCTGTCCGGCGATAAGTTCTCTGCCGTAGACGTCTTTTTTTTCTCCCACGTTTATCGTGTTTGTCCCGCTGTCTATGCCGGTAACGTAAAGCGGGTATTTTGCCGCTATGCCCAGCCCTTTCCTCTGTCCTATGGTATAACGGGCGATTCCCCTGTGTTTGCCCAGAACCGCGCCTTTTTTGTCCAGTACCGGGCCCTCCGCAGTCCTGCCCTCAAAAAGAAAGGACCTGTCGCCTCCTATGAAATCCTGGCTTTCTTCCTTCCCTGACACCGGGAGTCCATGTTTCTTCGCCAGCGCACGCACCTGCTTCTTGGTGTAAATACCAAGGGGAAAGAGGGTTTTTGAAAGCTGTTCCTGCGTCAGAAGAAAGAGGAAATAGCTCTGGTCTTTGGATGCGTCAACGGCTTTCTTCAGCACGTGCCGGCGCAAGATCTTATCATATTCCACCCGTGCGTAGTGGCCCGTTGCGAAAAAATCAAAGACTGTTCCTGTTCCGGCCTTCGCCTTATCCAGCAGAATGCCGAATTTAAGGAACCTGTTGCAGACGACGCACGGATTGGGGGTGCGTCCTGCCGTATACTCTCTCGTGAAATACTTCAGGACAATCTCTTCGTATTCCTTTGACAGGTCAACCACACGCAGTTCTATGTCAAGCAGTGCCGCAACTTTCTGCGCATCTTCAAGGTCTTTTCCTTCAGGACCGTAGCAGGCGGATTTAAGAGGTTGGTCGCAGGGTTTTGCGGCGTCGCCCCAAATTTTCATGAAAACGCCGCTTACTTCATAGCCGTCTTTTTTCAGTAACAGTGCGGCGACCGAAGAGTCAACGCCGCCGCTCATCCCCACTAATACTTGCTTCTTACTCATATTACTCGACTGCAACGACTTCAGTAACTTCCGGGACCCGCTCCTTTATTATGGCTTCAATGCGCATCTTAAGGGTGATCTTGGAGAAAGGACAACCCCTGCAAGCGCCCTGCAGGCGTACGCTCACCTTTCCCTTGTCGTCAACGTCAACTATCTCGCAGTCCCCGCCGTCAGCCTGCAGGAACTGCCTCACGTCTTCCAGTGCCTTCTCAACTTTTTCCTTAAGTTCCATGTTCAAACCTCACTTTCCTTGCTTGTCGCGATAGTCCTTTATCGCCGCTTTCAGGCCGTCTTCAGCCAGCAACGAGCAGTGCATTTTTACCGGCGGCAGCCCTCCGAGGAAGTCAACCACCTGTTTGTTTGATATCTTTTCCGCTTCTTCAAGTGTCTTTCCTTTTGCAATTTCCGTTACCACGGACGAGGTCGCTATCGCCGCGCCGCACCCGAACGTCTCAAACTTTATGTCGTATATCACGTTATCCTTCACCTTTATGTATATCTTCATGACGTCCCCGCAGTTATGAAGAGAATATCCCTCTGAAACAAATGAATGAGACTGCTCAACTTCAAGGTTATAAACACAGCCGCTGTAGGAAGATTCCTCTACTCCTGTAATAGGAGTGAACATATAGCTCTTGTCAAACCAATCGTCGACTGATTTATATGATGTGGGATCATAAGCCACTCCCATCAAATCGCACATTTTTTTCAAGGAAGCTCTTTGTCCAATATGGATTCTATAACTTTCTCTGTGGTTCACTCCATCCGTTATTTTTGCCGGCTCTCTATAAAAGGAGACTGAAATCTGTTGCCTCAACAGTAAAATCTTTATCTGGTTTGCAAGAACTGGAGATATTGTAGAATATCCGAACCTTGAGCCGTCTCTCTCAAGATTGTAGTAACCGTCTCCTCTGAACAAGCCGACTAGAAGAGGCTGTTGCTCTTGAGGTGGAAGGTTCATAATGATTTCCGGGATTTTCTTGTTAAAAGCTTTTTCCCCAAACAATGTTTTAAAATAACGGGCCAATGAACTGCTGTAAATGCAAAGGCTCATTGTTTTTCTTTCCGGGATTTTCTTTATTTGAGATGGCAAGCCGAACATATTTTTTACAATCTCTTGTATCTCCAGAACAAAGGACTCTTCTTTAATATGAAATGTAAAAACAACATAGGTTTTACATGGCTTTTCTCTGCAACAGCCTTCAGACAGGTAATAACCTGCCAATTTCAGAAAATTCCTGTCCAATAAGATCTTTTCGGGCAAGTCTCTACTTTTAAAATCATATTTTTTCTTTGTTACTTTGATATCCAGAGATTGCCTTTTTATTATAGGCGTGAAAATCGGGTATGGAATAATATCCCCCTTTTTCAATTCACTTGCATGGTGCCAGAGGAAAGGAAGTTGTTTCTTGTTTTTTGTGCGTTTGAATTTATTTGCTTCCGGAATCTTTATCCCTAACAAAATATGGTCAGGCGTTACAGAAATTTTTCCAAGTTTATTTTTGAAAGTTAACACTGTACCTTTATACGGTCTTTTGTAAACCTTGCTTATCTTACTATAAGCTCCAAGGTGCGTTAACACGTTAATATCAGATTCCAAATCTCTTATCGGAGCAATCCCGCCTTCTACATGTATTATTGATTCAGGTGTAACGCAGGCCGGGTTACCGACGGTGCCGACGCCGTCAGCATTCTCTATCCTGCCCATGTTCTTCGGATTTCTGAAGTATTCGCAAACCTTGTCCGTGTATTCCATTTTATATCCCTTATATGTACTTTATCATCCTTTCAAGAGAAAGCCGTGCCTTCTTCATGATATCTTCCGGGAGGGCTATCTCGTAACGGTCTTTTTCCAGTGAGCTTTCAAGGCTCTGCAGGGTTATCTTCTTCATATTATAGCAGATTTTCGGAGAACCGAGCGAATAAATTTCCTTGTCCGGAACCTCTTTCTTGATACGGAACAACATACCCTCTTCCGTCCCGATAATGAGTTTCTTCGCTCTTGTCTCCTTTGCCCTGCGCAGCATACCGGAGGTTGAGTATATGCCGTCAGCCAGTTCCTGCACAGCCGGGTCGCATTCCGGATGGACAATAATCTCGGCATCAGGATGAGCTTCCCTGGCCTGCTTCACCTCTTCCGGCGTGAATCTCCTGTGCACGTAACAGTACCCGTCCCAGCAGATTATCCTTTTCTCCGGTACACGCTTTCTCACGTATGAGCAGAGGTTCTTGTCCGGAAGGAAGATTATCTCTTCCGCCGGAACGTTCCTTACCACTTTCTCCGCGTTTGCGGAGGTGCAGCAGACGTCGGTTATCGCCTTTATCTCCGCGGAAGTGTTTACGTAAGAGACTATCCATGCGTCGGGATGCTTTTCCTTGAGCTTCAGGACTTTGTCCGGTTCAGCCGTGTCAGCCAGCGGGCATCCCGCGTCTATCTCCGGCAGGAGGACTTTTTTCCCCGGGGAAAGTATCTTGGCGGTCTCGGCCATGAACTTCACCCCGCAGAATATCAGGGTTTTGCAATCAAGCTCCGCGGATTTCCTTGCCAGTTCCAGCGAGTCGCCGGTGAAATCGGCAAGCTCCTGGATCTCCGGCAGCTGGTAGTTGTGCGCCAGTATCACGGCTCCTTTCTCTTTCTTCAGTTTTTCTATGTTTTTCTTCATTGGGTATTCTCCCTTCTCCCCTTGGGGGAGAAGGTTCAGGATGAGGGGTGTTTTTTCAGTTTCACCCCCACCTTGGTCCTCCCCCCTCAAAGGGGGAGGAAATCTATTTTTGATTCCAGAACGGAGACATCTGCCTCAACTTCGCGGCAATGCCGGGCAGGACCTCAATTACCCTGTCAACCTCCTCTTCGGTGTTGTGCTTACCCAGGCTCAACCGCAGCGAGCCGTGCGCGATCTCATGTGGCAGTCCAACCGCCAGCAGAACGTGGCTCGGTTCCAGCGAGCCCGACGTGCACGCCGACCCTGAAGATGCGCATATCCCTTCAAAATCAAGGTGCAGGAGGATACCCTCGCCTTCTATGTGCTTTATGCACAGGTTCAGGGTGTTGTACAGCCGCTGCTGCGGGTGCCCGTTAATGACTATCTCGGGTATGCGCTCCTTTATCCCGTTTTCAAGCTTATCCCGCAGGAGCTTCACTTTTCTTCCCTCTTCCTCCATTTCTGCCGCTGCTATCTCCGCGGCCTTGCCTATACCCACGATACCTGCCACGTTTTCCGTTCCTCCTCTTCTGCCTTTCTCCTGTTCTCCGCCGTGCATGAACGGTGAAATCTTCACGCCTTTACTTACATAGAGAGCGCCGACCCCCTTGGGCCCGTAGAACTTGTGCCCTGAAAGAGAGAGCATGTCCACGCCAAGATCCTTGACGGAGACGGGTATTTTACCCGTCGTTTGCACGGCGTCAGTGTGGAAATAAATACCTTTCTCTTTTGCCATGCCCGCTATTTCTTTCAACGGCTGGATGGTCCCTATCTCGTTGTTTGCGTGCATTACCGTTATGAGGAAGGTTTCTTTCTTTATGGTTTTCTGTAATTCTTCAATGTCAACAACCCCGTATCTGTCAACAGGCAGGTATGTTAACTCGTAGCCGTTTTTCTCGAGAGACTTGCAGGTATTCAGAACCGCGTGGTGCTCAATCTTAGACGTGATTATATGCCTGCCCTTGCTCTTTGCCGCGCATCCCTTGATAGCCCAGTTGTCTGCTTCAGTCCCGCCCGAGGTGAAGAATATCTCTTCCGCGGAGCATCCGAGAAGTGCCGCTACCTGTTCGCGAGCCCTGTCCACGGCCTTCTTTGCTGTCCTTGCAGGCTGGTAAAGAGAGGACGGGTTGCCGAACTTATCGCTGAAATACGGCAGCATCTCCTCCAGCACCCTCCTGTCGCAGGGCGTCGTTGCGTTATGATCCATGTATATCATTCTTTTTCCCTTACTCTCCCCTTATTCCCTCTCTCTTGAGGGGAGAGGGTCAGGGTGAGGGTGAATTTTATGAATCAGATGGTGAACACCATTGCCTTAGTCGGGCATGCCTTTATGCATATGCCGCAGGTGATGCATTTTTCGGCGTCAAACTTGACTGTCAGGCTGTCTTTGTCCCTGTACAGGGCATCAACCGGGCACAGCGGTATGCAGGCCGTGCAGTCGGTACATAATTCCCTGACCATTTTAATGTCTCTTCCTATTGACTGCACCCTGACACCCAGCTCTTTTAGATGCTTGATGGCAGCTTCAAGATTCTCTTCGTCTCCCTGAAGGGCGAGAACAAGCGTCCCTTCCTCTTCGGGCGTTACGTACGCCTTGAGAATGTTGAAATCCAGTCCGAATTTCTTCACAAGGCTTGACATGATCGGCTTGTCAACGAGCTTGCTGGGAAAGTGCATAACGAATTTTTTTTCCATTTCAACTGCCCTCCTTCATCGCCTTGAAGCTGTATCCGCTGTCCGGGGACGGGAATTCAAATATCCTTTCCGTCAGCGGGAAACTTCCGTTCTGTATCCATTTCTTGAGCGTGTTTGCGATTTCCCGCGCCTTCCTGTAGCTTGAAAGAGAACCTGTCGGAATTCTCTTGTTCAGGACTCTTATTTCACCGCTTTTCAGCTGCCCATAGTTCACCTCGCCGAGGCTCTTCCCCGTGCAGTTGGGATAATCGTTGCTGTAGTCAACGACAGGCGCAAATATTTCTTCATCGGGTATGGATGCCCATTGGACTATCTCCTCGTTGAGAACAGGGATGGGTATTCCAATGCCCACGATAAGGCTTGATCCGTAGCCTGTCAGGCTTGCCCCTCGCAGGTATTCAGGTTTCATCTGTTTCAGGTCCCCGATCAGGGCAAGCGTTGCCCCTCCGGTAGACGGAACGCCGTTTTTCGTCCTCTTGATGCCGGGATTGTACTGCGTGCCCCACCAGGCAACGTAACCGGTTCCCCCTCCCAGGAAAATCCTTGTGCCGAACCCTATGGTTGACAGGTACGGGTCTTTAAGCAGGGGCGACAGCTGTCCGGCACTGCAATAATTGGCATTTCCGAGCTCCGGCTTCAGTATGCCCATATAGGTGTAAATTGTTTTCTTTGAAAGATTCACCGCAACGTTGTAATTCTGGTAGCAGTTCCTCGGGTCAAAGAGAATCGCCTCGTTCAAATCCTTCAGCTTCAGGCGGGTGGAGACCTTCTTGTTTGGATAGCAGTCTGTGCCATACGCCTCTATTTCCAGGACCACTTCCCTGTCAGCAACCAGGTCCTCTATCACGTGACCTCCGCCGTACCTGAAAGCGCCCGGATGTTCGGCGTTGCGCGGGTCGTTGTCCGGGGTAGCGGTGGCTCCCAGATAGGTATCAACCGCAGCAAGGCCCGCGTACGCGGGAACCCCGTTAAGATATATCTTCCCGCCGCCGATCTTCACCCGCGGCTTTGAGTGTCCGAAGTTAAGAAAGACGCCGGATGAACACATGGGGCCGAAGGTTCCGGTCGTTACGACGTCTATCTCGGCTGCCAGCTTCTTTGCCGGCTGTTTCCTTGCCAGTTCCACGATTTCTTCAGCCGTAACGACAACCGCTTTACCCTGCCTGATTTTTTCGTTGATTTCAGCAATTGTTTTTCCCATTGTGTCCTCCCAGACCCCTATTCTATCATATTTGATAAATGTCCGCTTTTTTTCCCGCCGTGTTTTCCACGAGGTCCTTCAGGGTGGTGGAATCAAGGACGCCTTTTATGTTTTTCCGTACCCTGACCCACAGATTTCTGGCGGGACAGTTCTTCACCCGTCCGCACAGTTCCTCGTGGTCTATGCACGGTACCGGAGAAAGAGACCCTTCAAGAACTTCCACTATGCCGGTTACTCTTATATCCCCGGGCTTCCTTGTCAGAATATAACCGCCCTTCGCGCCGCTCATGCTCTGTACCAGGCCGGCCTTTCTCAAGGAGAGCATAATCTGTTCAAGGTAATTGACGGAAATCTTCTGTCTCTTTGCTATCTCCCTTATGAGAACCGGCTTGTTCCTGTAGTTGGCGGCAAGGTCAACCATCGCCCTTATACCGTACCTCGTTCTTGTTGATATTTTCATTGTCAGCTCCCCATTATTTCCGCAGCGTCTTTCTGCGGGTCTCCTATGGACTTCATGCCGAAATTGTCCGTCAGCACCTTGAGTATATCCTCGTTGACCCATGCCGGGATAATCGGCCCCAGCCGTATGCCCTTGATACCGAGTGCAAGCAGCGACCATAGTATCGCCACCGCCTTCTGCTCCATCCACATCAGCACGTAGGAAACAGGGAGCGAATTTATCTCCATTCCGAAGAGCTCGGCCATGGAAGAGACGACGTCAATCGCAACTATTGAATCGTTGCACTGCCCGACGTCTATCAGACGCGGGATGCCTTCTATGTCGCCCAGGTCGAGATCGTTGATGCGGAACTTCCCGCAGGCAAGCGTGAGAACGACAGCCTCTTTCGGGAGAGCTTTGACCAGTTCCCTGTAATACTCGTTCTTCTTTGTCGGAGCGTCACAGCCACCCACAAGCACAAATCTCTTAATCTTCCCTTTCTGCACGAGATCTTTTATCTTATCCTGTGCCGCCGCGATCGTGGAAAGGGAGAATCCGGTCGTCAGAACGCTTGACCCGGGCGTCTCCTTGACATCCGGCATCTGCCTTGCCATCTCTATGAGCTCGGTGAAGTTGTATCCCTCAACGTGTTTCACCCCGGGCAGTCCGACAACTCCGGCGGTGAACATCCTGTCTCTGTAGTCGTCCTTCGGTATAAGCGCGCAGTTGGATGTTGCAAGTATTGGAAACGGATATTCAGAGAAAACGCTCTTCTGGTCGTACCATGCCTTTCCCAGGTTACCTGCAAGATGGGCGTATTTCTTGAGTCCGGGATAGCCGTGTGCGGGCAGGAGCTCTGAATGTGTGTAAACGTTTATCCCTGTGCCCTCGGTCTGCTTGAGCAGCTCATCCAGAACCTTCAGGCTGTGGCCCGTTGCGATTATGCCCTTACCCTTTCTCGTGCCCGTCTTTACCTGTGTCGGTTCAGGTTCGCCGAAAGTCTCGGTATGTGCTTTCTTCAGGAGCCGCATCACCCCTATGTTTATCTTCCCGGCATCCATGCCCGCCTGTATGAACCTGCCGGCGTCAAAATTCACATTTGTGAGAGTTGAATAAAGGGATTTCGCAACGAACCGTTCAAGTTCCGGGTCCCTGTAACCCAGCTCTCCGGCATGGTACAGGTAAGCGGAGACTCCCTTCAGGGCAAAAATCAGATTGTCCTGGAGCCTTGCCACGGTGGGAACCTTGCCGCACGCCCCGGAGACCGTGCATCCCTGTCCCTTCGCCGCCTGCGAACACTGGTAACAAAACATATTCAGTCCGTCCATTTGCGCCTCCTGTTAAAAGTAATATTATCAATTTACTAATATTTTAACGCAAGAAAGCTCCGCTGTCAACACTTCCCCAAAATATTTCTTCTTGGACTTTGGAAAAAATTTAAACTACAATGAGATAATTATCCGATGCCCTGCAGGCAAATGATGGGATTTTCAGGAGTATGTCATGAGATATCCCTCAAGGGAGAATGTAGAAATGTCCATTGAAAAAAACGTGGTGAACGAAATGATTTTTCAGGCAGACAGGAAATATGACAATCCTGTTGAAGACATTGAACTGGATTGTGTGCTGACCGGACCCGGCGGGGAAAGGGTTGTGCCTGGATTTTGGGCGGGAAAGGACATATGGAAGGTCAGGTTTTCCTGCTCTTCCGAGGGCAGGTATTCCTATAAAACTGTTTGCAGGGGAAAGAAGGACAAGGGGTTGGATAGTCAGACGGGAGAATTTACCGTAATCCCGTATAGCGGCATCAATCCGTTATATAAGCACGGGCGTCTGGGCGTATCAAAAGACAAAAGGCATCTTGAACATTCCGACGGGACACCGTTTTTCTGGCTCGCTGATACATGGTGGATGGGGCTGTGCGAGAGATTGAAGTGGCCCGGCGACTTTCAGCGTCTTGCGCATGACAGGATTGAAAAGGGATTTAACGTGATACAGATTGTGGCGGGACTGTATCCGGACATGGAACCGTTTGACGTGCGCGGCAGGAATGAAGCCGGATTCCCCTGGGAAAAAGGATACAAGAGAATCAATCCCGAATATTTCAATTACGCGGACAGGAGGATGGAATACCTCATTGACTCCGGGATAGTGCCGTGTATCGTGGGTTGCTGGGGTTACCATCTGACTTTTGCCGGTGTTGAGAAAATGAAACAACACTGGAGATACTTCATAGCGCGGTACGGCGCCTATCCTGTCGTATGGTGCCTTGCAGGCGAGTATGATATGCCGTATTATCTTTCAAAAGATAAGGAGAAAGATCAGAAATCGTTGAGAGAGGGCTGGCTGGAGATTGGCGAATACGTGAAAGAGACCGACCCATGGAAAAACGTGCTTACCATCCATCCGGGAAGTTTCACCACAGAGGTGCCCGGCTACAGGGAGATGATTGACCTTGACATGCTCCAGACAGGGCACACTGATGACAGCATAGGCAAGGCGGTTACCAGGGTAAGGCAGGCATACGGTGCAGAACCGGCGATGCCCGTAATAAACGGAGAATCCGTGTACGAGGGCATCGGCGGACAGTGCAGGGAGCAGATACAGCGGCTCACCTTCTGGGCGTGCGTGCTGAACGGCGCCTGCGGGCACACCTACGGTGCAAACGGCATATGGCAGGTGAATACGAAAGAGAAACCCTACGGGCCGTCTCCTCACGGGATGAGCTGGGGGGATACCCCGTGGGACGAAGCGGCGCAACTTCCAGGTTCCGGTCAGCTCGGGCTGGCAAAAAAACTGCTTGAAAGATACGAGTGGCAGAAGTTTCAACCGCATCCCGAATGGGTGGAAGCTCCGGTATCAGAAGACAACCTGGCCAGGCATTACTATCCCTATGCGGCAGGCATACCGGGCAAGGTGCGGATAATCTACCTGCCGTTCTATTACAGCAAGTCCAAGATAAAAGGGCTGGAAAAAGGAGTTGTTTACAGGGCGTTCCTGTTCAATCCCACAAACGGTAAAGAAATAGAACTCGGGGAGATCAAGAAAACTGAAGAATGGAACTCTAACGGGCTTCCCATTTTCCAGGACTGGATTCTGGTACTTGAAAGGAAGAATAGAAAATGACGGATAGGGAGAGATTCTTAAATTTGATGGACCACAAGCCTGTTGACAGATGCGTCTACGGGATATGGTGCAGCAATGCATGGCCCGAGACCGTGGAGAGATGGAAAAAAGAAGGATATGACCCGGACAATCCGCCTGACTTCAATACGGACAAGTGGCTGGCGTTTGGAGGCTGGTTCTTCCCGTCGCCGCCTTTTGAGAGAAAGGTGATAGAGGAAGATGAAAAAACCGTGGTATACGTGAACCATGAGGGGATAACAATGAAGGAGAGAAAGGATAATCCCTATTCGTCAATGCCCCAGTTCATAAGGTTTCCGGTAGAGAGCAGGGAAGAATACAGGAAGTTTTACAGTGAGAGGTTCAATGCCAATCTTACCGCCAGGATAGGCTCGGATTATATTGAAAAGCTTACCGGTTTCCGCAACAGGACTTCTCCGCTTGTCGTAATAGCGGACAGGTGGGGTGGATTTTTCGGCGGTCTGCGGGCGCTGGTTGGGGTTGAGAGGTTGTGCATGTTATTTTATGATGACCCTGCCTGGGTTGAAGAGATGATGGACGGCGTGGCGGATTTTACCATAAAGATGATGGATGAAATCCTCAAATACACGGACGTGGATGTGTTCGGTTTCTGGGAGGACATGGCGTACAAGACAGGGCCGCTCATAGGCCCCGGGCTCTTCAGGAGGTTTGCCCTTCCGAGATATAAAAGAGTAGTGGATTTTCTCAAGTCAAGGGGCGTACCTTACTTCTGCCTGGACAGCGACGGTGATGTGTCTTCACTCATCCCCATATGGCTTGATGCCGGGATAAATACCCTGTATCCTTTTGAGGTGCAGGCAGGGATGGACGTGGTGAAGGTGAGGAAAAAATACGGGAGAAATTTGCGGCTGTGGTACGGCATAGACAAGAGGGCGCTTATTGCCGGCAGAGAGGCGATAGACAGGGAACTGGATCGCGTCAGGCCATTGATAGAAGAGGGCGGTTATGTCCCGGGGCTTGACCACTCAATGTCTCCGGACGTACCATATGCAAATTATTTGTACTTCATGGAAGCGCTGAAGAAGGTCTGCGAAAGGGGTTG
Source organism: uncultured bacterium (assembly GCA_964421645.1). GTDB lineage: Bacteria > Ratteibacteria > UBA8468 > B48-G9 > JAFGKM01 > JAFGKM01. The sequence continues at coordinate 3,144 of CAYQXZ010000025.1, read as the reverse complement.
ACAATGGATCTGAAAGACAGAATTGAGGGAGTTTTAACCGGGAGCGCAATCGGTGCGGAGTTGAGCTGGTTAAGATTGGCTGACCCGGAGAGGTTCAAGGATGCAGGAGGCAGGAAGATATTTGACGTGAAGTTTGAACCGGCGGGCGCTTTTGAACAGCATCCTAACAGGGTCAACATGTGGAAGCCGACCCCTCTTGTTGAGCTTGGAGTGAGAACGTATGTAAAGAAACGCGGAAGGGCAACGCCTGAAGATTTTGCGGAAGAACTCAAAAACGACAGGGAGATATCACGGGGCGTTTTCTGGTGGGATGGACTTCACACAACCCAGGAACTACTGCGGGAGGGGATGAACCCGCGGATAAGCGGGCTGGGCACTGCGCCCGAAGGAATGATCTCTGCATCCATGCCTGCGGTGGGGCTTTACCATTTTGCAGATCCTGAACGTGCCTATCTTGACGGGGTGGAGCTTGCTTCTGTCTGCCAGCCGAGGTTGGGTGCGGATTGGGCGGGGCTTTCCGCGGCGGCCGTGGCATGCGCATTTGACAGGAATCCCGAAGAAGTCGTGGAGGCCGTTCTTAAGATTGCTTTTGAGAACAACAAGGATGTTTTCTACCGGCTCAATTTTGCGGTGAACAGTTTTGCAAGAGCAAACTGGGACGAAAAAGAAACGCTGGATAACTGGATTTGCGGAGTCGCCGCGCAGAAGGATGCCAACTGGATTGACAATGATCCTCTGAAATACGTACTGCCTCTTCTCATTTCTTTTTCCGGGCAACCGCAGAAGATGATGTCTTTACTGCTGGGCATGGGAAAGTTCAACGGAATAAGCCCGGTAATCGCAGGCGCAATTGCAGGCGCGCTCCACGGGAAAGATATATTCCCTGCAGAATGGCTGAAGTGGGCAGTGCCCGTTGCTGAAAAGTGGTTTGACATCACGGATGTTGTTGAGTCAAGGAGAAAAAAAGAGAAGAAGATTGTCTCCGTGTACGGGAAACTGGCGGAGAAGAAGAATGAGGACGGGATGTCTCTCCTTGAGGAAAAAATTTACGGGTGCCTGCTGGCGGGCGCGATAGGCAATGCCATGGGTTCGCCGGTTGAGGGAAAACTCTATACGGAAGTAGACAGGGAACATCCGGGCGGGATACAGACTGTTCTGGACCCCAAAAGGCTGGAAGGCGAAGACGATAACCAGATGGCGATGCTGCTGGTTGAGACGTACATGGACAGGAACGGCGCTCCTGCCATGGCAAGGCATTTCGGGGAGAAGTGGCGGGTGAAACTGAACCGGGATCATTTCTATGCCCTCTGCATGGGCAATGCGTACGACCTGATAATGCAGGGATGGGACCCGAGAATAACCGGGCACTGGAGTATCGTCACCGGCTCAACGGTCATGTGCATGGAACCCGCCGGGCTTTATAATGCACTTGATCCTGAATTTGCCTTCATTGACACCACGGCAATCTCTTACATGTACCAGAGGGGGCTTGACGTTACGACGGCGTCCATACTTGCCTGCTGTGTCTCCGAAGCGTTATCACCGGGTGCCACGGTTGAGAGTATCTGCAAAACCGCGCTCAAGTATTCCCCCAGGGGACGGATGAAAACCTTTGACGAACGTCCTTTCCAGAGCGTGCACGACTACCTGGAAAAATGCCTTGAGGTCGCAGACAAATACGATGACATTATGGAGGCAAGAGAGGGCCTGTACCGGGAGTGTCTTCTTTACCATATGATAGACCCCCTGGAGGTGCTGGGCCTTTCCCTGGCGATGTTTAAAATCGCGAAGGGAAATGTCAAGCTCTCCGCAATCGGCGGCACCAACATAGGCAGGGATTCCGACACAATTGCGGGCAGAGCGGCGATGCTTGCGGGAACCCTGAACGGATATAAGAACGTCCCCAAAGAATGGATGGATATGTTCGGCAAGGAAAGCCTGGCAAGGATACGCAACAACTCGCGGAGAATAGGCGACCTGCTTCTGAACCGTAAACTCCACGTCCTGCGCCGCAGGATGCAGATGGGACAGGAGAAAAAATAACATGACAGCAAGAGACAGATTCAACAAAGTCCTTTCATTTGAAGCTGTTGACCGGCTTCCCAACTACGAGCTCGGGTGTTGGGGGCAGACAATACAGAGGTGGTACGACGAGGGACTGCCGCAGGGTGATTTATACTGGAACTGGTTTGAGGGCGAACCGTATTTTAAACTTGAGAGAAGAGAGTTTGCGCACATATACATTGGAATGGTGCCCGGGTTTGATCTGGAAGTTCTTGAGGAGACTGACAGGTATATTATAGCAAGGGGAGGCAACGGGGTTGTTACAAAGGCGCTCAAGGAGGGGACAGTAAGAGGAACAAGGATGAGCATGGACCAGTACATCTCCTTTCCGGTAGCCGACAGGAAGAGTTTTCAGGAGATAAAGAAGAGATATAATTCGCAGTCGCTCATCCGTTATCCTCTCTGGTGGGACCAGTGGGCGAAGGTATGGCGGGACAGGGACTATCCTTTGTGTCTTCTTGCAAATGCTTCATTCGGGCTCTATTCCCAGCTGCGCTCGTGGGTCGGCACGGAAAACATCTCCTATCTCTTCTATGACGAGCCGGCCTTCGTCCAGGAGATGATAGAGTTCAACACGGAGTTCCTGCTTGCGCTTGTTGAAAGAGCGTTGAGCGAGGTGCAGTTTGACTACTTCAATTTCTTTGAGGACTTTGCCGGCAAGGGCGGCCCGCTCATCTCTCCGAAGATATTTGAAAAATTCTTTATGCCGTATTATAGGAAAATTACAGACAGGTTCAGGAAGGCGGGCATAAAGCATTTCTGGCTTGACAGCGATGGCGACCCGGAGGTACTGATTCCCTTGATGATAGAATCGGGGATAACATGCCTCTGGCCGCTTGAGCAGGCGTCCGGGATGGACCCCGTCAGGTTGAGAAAAGAATACGGCAATTCCATAGCGCTTGCGGGGGGACTGGACAAGATAGAAATTGCAAAAGGAAAGGAAGCGATAGATAAGGAACTGCGTTCAAAGATACTGCCCCTGCTGGATAAAGGCGGATATATACCGCACCTTGACCACACATTTTCACCGGAAATCTCCTATGACAATTTCCGGCACTATCTCGAGCTTAAGGAAAAACT
>CAYQXZ010000024.1:7859-19153 GCA_964421645.1 uncultured bacterium | reverse complement strand
AAGAGAAAGCATGGACAATAAAGTCCCGAAATGCGTTTACTTTAATCGAACTGCTTGTAGTAGTGGCGATAATCGCAATTCTTGCCGGGATGCTTCTTCCTGCGCTGTCAAAGGCAAGAGAAAGAGCAAGGCAGGCAGCGTGCATCAGCAACCTCAAACAGATAGGTCTGGGAATGTTTATGTATTCGCAGGATTTTGGCGGGTGGATGCCGAGAGATTATTATGCAAATGCCAACGGGGCGGGCGGTCTTCTCTGGAGTACCAGCACAGATACGGATGAATGGGGTTACTATTTCAACTTAGGTGTTATGGTGCGTGCAAAATACTTAGGCAATGGAAAATTGCCGGAGATCCTTTTCTGTCCCAGTTTCAGCAGGGCAAGAAGCGGCTGGTATTCCTATCAGGGTATGAAGCCGAAATGGGAGGTGGCCGGTCAAGCCTGCAGCTGCAGTTACTACATGCTTCCGTGTGTTATTGACAGTCCCATCGGCAACTGGGGGTGCTGTTGGAATATGCGTGATGCCGAGAAGTACAAACGGGCAATCGCCGTTGAAAGGTCAGCGTTTGAAAGTTCATATGCAGGTTTCAGACATCTTGACGGATACACGGTATTTAATGCGCTCTTTTTTGACGGAGGCGTAAAATCTATCACTGATGCCGGCATGAAAGCACTTCCGGCCACATACGGAGCGGTGGGTTTGACAACCTACAGAACCGCGTGGCGCTGGATTCATGCGCAGGGGGGCTATACGCCGTCTTTCTCGTACTGAAAGGAAGACATCAGGTTAATTTTCCAGAGCAGGAATTCCATGATAAAGGGCATATTTTTTGATTTCGGAAATACAATCATTGATGAAAAACCTTTTATCTACGGAGCCCAGATGGGCGCAGTGAAGTATGTGAAAGCCCGTTTGAATCTTGAAGAAACAGAAGAAAAGTTATATCAAAAATTGAGAAACACACCCATGCTTCCCGCCGGACATCCTTATTATCTGCAACCGAAGGATAAAGAATACTTTGTCAGGAAGATATGGATGACGGAGTTTGCCAAATCATGCGGGATGAAGGAAACCGGCAATCTTGGTGAGGAACTCCTGGCGGCCTATGACAATGGAGCCAGCCGCAGCGATTGCCTGATAGACAATGCCGTTAAAGTTCTGCGGGATCTGTCTGGAGATTACTCTCTGTGCATAATTTCAAACGGGTACGCCGGTTTCATCCACGCAACACTTGATTTCTACAGTCTCCGGGGATATTTCAAAAAAGTCATAATCTCCCAGGAGGTTAACCTGGAGAAACCTGATCCCGCGATATTCCGCCTGGCGCTTGATTACTGCGGCATCAAGGCCGCGGAGGCAGTGATGGTCGGGGACAGCTACAAAGCGGACGTGGAAGGACCCGGAAAATTGGGGATGAAGACCTGCTGGGTCAATCCTGAAAAAAAAGAACCTCCCGGCGATAAACATGATTTCATGGTAAAGAGTATCGGTGAATTGCCCGCGATACTATATAATTTCAAAGAAGGTGAAGTATAGTTTAATAATTTTAAAAGGCCATCATGTTGACCAGTCATGTCTCCATGCACAATAATTTGCCCGCCATTTTTGTGAATAATTCCCCGATACTGCCTGCAATGGCGATAGGAGCCGACGATTTTGCGCCTGCAAACGGATTTCCCGATGCGGGCATAAGGATCTACCAGACTTTCTACCGGAACGAGTTCTCCGACGGTTACCTGCACATGGGATGGGACGGAGAAGACAATTTTGATTACAGCAGGGATGAAGAACTTTTTGCCGCCATGTTGAAACACAATCCGGAAGGTCTGATCCTTCCCGTGGTCGGGTATCTGAATACCGTTCCGAGGAAGTGGGTGGAAAGCAACATCGGGGAAATGACTTTTCTGAATACCCGCAGGTTTGGCCTTGGTCCGTCACCGGCATCCGAGAAGTTTACCGGCAAGAGCCAGGAGGTCATAAGGCGTTATATAGACCATTTTGAAAAGAGTGGTTTCCGCGACAACATTATCGGCTATCATGTCGTCAACGGACGCTCGTTTGAGTGGCTTGCCTGGGACTGGTTAAGGCCGGACATGATCGGGTTTGACGACTACAGCCGGCCGATGCTCAACGAGTTCCGCAGGTGGCTGAAACTGAAATATTCCGGCGACGTAGAAATGCTCCGTGAAGCATGGAAAGACAGTACCGCGGATTTTGAGTCGGCTGTCATTCCCGAAGTGTCACAGCGTTTCGGGAAGAACGGACATGTTTTGCCCGGACCGGACGAAGGGCTCCGGGTATCGGACTATCATACCTGCTATGCAGAGGCGTGGGCAAACCAGGCAATAAGATTTTGCGGTGCAGCGAAGGATGCCGTGAGCCAATCAAAGATTATAGCGGTTTTCAACGGCTACAATATGATAAACTGCCATGATACCTACGTTCAATGTGTAGGGCAACTGGCTTTTATGAAACTGGTCAAATGTCCCCACATTGATGTCATAATGGCTCCTTACAGCTATGAAAACCGGTCTATTGAAGGATGCCATTTTCCGCAGGTCTGTGAGAGTTCGGTAATGCTGCACGGCAAGGTCTTCATGGACCAGATTGACACGCGCACGGCTATTGTCAGGCCCAGACAGCCGCAGTGGGGACAGCCGGATACGGTGGAAGAAAGCATTGAGATGATGAAACGTGATATGGGGGCCATCGTTACTCACGGGACTGCCTACCAGTATTTTGACATGCATAAGGCCTGTAACGACTTGAACTATCCGGAAGGAGCGCCTCACTGGTGGAGCCATCCGCAGATGAAATCCATGCAGATGAACCTTGCGGGGATAGCGAGGAAAGCTTTTCAAACTGACAGCAGTTCCACTGCTGAAATAGCGCTTTTCATAGATAACGGCAGCTGCTTGCTCCAGAATCTTAACCGGGGCTTCGGCTCCCTTTTCATAAACACGCAGATCCAGTACGAACTGGACAAGATTTCCGCACCTGTTGACAGGTATGTTCTTGAAGACTTTCCCGCAGTGCGTGATTATAAATTTTACATTTTTCTGAATGCTTTTGATATTCCTGAAAGCATCCTTGCTTCAATCCGTGAAAGAGTTTTTCACAGGGGAGCAACAGCGCTTTATTTTTATGCTCCGTCGTGCTATCGCAACAGAAAACTGGATGTTGATGGAGCGCTTGAATGTATAGGAATTTCGCTTGGGATGGAAGATAAAAAGGATTATATTCATATTGATATAAATGGGAACGGCCATCCTTTCACAAAAGGACTTGACGGTAAAAACTACGGCAGTGATATTGCCCCGGACATATACCGCAGAACAACAGCTTATTTCCCGCAGAATAAGGAACTATTCAGGTTTTCACCGGTTTTCTATTCCATAGATACCGATGCTGAAATTCTCGGGAGGTTGAGAACAAACGGGCAGGCGGGGCTTTGCGTAAAGAAATGGAACAATGGGGTCGTGGTTTTCTCGGCGGCGCCCCTGATGCCGGCAGGGCTGATTCGCAATATAGCGCACGATGCGGGTGTACATCTCTACACCGAAGACAATGACCTGGTTTACGCGAACAATAACTTTGTTTTTGTTGTAAGCCGTACTGACGGGAATAAGGTAATTCATCTCCCGTCCCCTCGCAATGTTAACGATGGTATCACTGGAAAACCAATAGGGAAGAACGTTGAGGATTTAAGAATCAGAATGAGTAAGAATGAAACCTGTATCTTTGAACTTCAGTGAAATCCGTGTGTAATTGGGCAGGCTAAAGAAAGGAGGCTTCATGAATTGCGTGAAATTCAGATGGTTGTCGGTGCTCTTTATATTGTATGTATTGTCTTTTTCCGGGAATGGATATACTGAATCCAGAATGGCCGAGATTCGTTATGTTCCTGTCCCCCCTGTAATTGACGGAAATATGGACGATCCGGCATGGAAACAGGCAGACATTCTGACAGGTTTCACGACTCCCGGAAACTACGAGGTTGTGAAGGACCGGTCGGAGGCGAGGATTGTTTTTGATAGCAACAGGATTTATATTTCACTTAAGGCGTATGAATCCAATCTTTCGCTGATGTCCCGAGCGGTAAACGTTTTCTCCTCGGAAAGCTTTGAGGTGTTTATCCGCCCTGAACCAGACAAGGAAGTATATTACCAGGTGGCCGTATCTTTGACGGGACAGGTTTATACGGGCAGGATAAAAGGCGAGTGGAGTCCCCGCATGGAAGTCAAAACATCAGTAGGGGATGACTCCTGGATTGTTGAACTGTCCGTGCCGTTTTCCGATTTAGGCATGAGCGTTCCGCAGAAAGACACGGAAATAAAATTCAATATCGTACGTAATGACTGGGCCGACCCGGCAAGACAGAACAAAAGAAAACCTGTCTATAGTTCTTTTTCGCTCCTGGATATTGCCGATTTTCACATGCCGGAGCTGTGGTCTGCGGCGGTAATGACACGAAAGCAAGGTGAGCCTGCGACGGTAATAAATGAGCCGCCATTCAGAAACCTTTTGGAAAATTCCGATTTTGACCAGGCAAAAAATAATATTCCCGTCGGTTGGTCAATCCCCGAAGAATACTGGAAGAGCGGAGATGTTGAACGCAGGGAAACGTTGGCAATGTCGGGAGAGTGGGTTATTGCCGCCAAGGGAAGAACGTACGTGATCATGAGTAAGGCCGTGGAGTTGAAACCGGGAGGGACCTATACCGTTCGTGTCAAGGCCAGAAAGTCAGGCAATGCCGCTCTCGGAATTTTGCAGGGCCTTACAGCCGGCAAGACAGCCGGGATACTCTGGAATTGCGAGTTGACAGGCGAATTCGGCTATTACAATGCAACCTTCACGGCAAGGGAAGGCATTAATAGAATGGGTTTTTACCGGATTGCGGAAAAGACGGAAACAAATGTCATAGAGATTGCTTCCGTAGAACTCTTTGAGGGAAAATTGTCGGCGTTTGAGATCAGGCGGCATATTCCGAGAAGCCTTTCGGCAGAGGTTGCGGGAACAGCGCTGCCCATGGCTCCCAATTTCTACGGCGCGCACAATACAGCGGGTAGACTTCGCGTACTGGCAATTTCCTATAGTCTCTTTACTTCTCGTGAATTCCTTCAGGTTTTTGCAGGACTGGATATTGACGCGGATATACTGACCGTGAGCGGAAACGGCCAGGATATTTACTACACGTTGAGCGATCCAGCTGTTGTTAAGGAAAGAATAGAAGACGCAGAATATGATCTCTATATAGTGGGAAGAGTTGCGGTTGAAGGAGTGGGGAAAGAACTGGCCCGGAAGATATTCGCGAATGTTGAGAAAGGAGCAGGCCTTGTCATACACCCGGCACCAGGCAGGAAAGAGATTGGCGGCAATTTCGTGGATATCATGACCAGGTATGGCGCAAAGAGTGTACCCTCCGGGCACTATTTGAGACGGGGCTTGCCCGCGGAGTTGTATCCAGGAGGCGAGCCGGTGAAGGATATCCTGGTGGCGGAAGCAGGAAAAGGAAAAATTGTTGTCGTGAATACAGGTATGAGCTGGAACCTCCAGCTTCGCGTGCCCAGGGAAGTTTTGAACGAGATAACTTTCCCGTACCAGCGATATTCCAATGCGTGGCTTGCACGGATGTTCTACTATGCTGCGGGCAGAACAGTCCTTTCTATCGGTGATGTTCAGATAGACAATGGAAGAGTTTCTGTCAGGCTTGATGGGAATATCCAGCCGTCCAGCCTTGAATGGCAGGTTGAGGATAAGAACGGGAACCGTGTATCCAGGGGGCTCACAAAAGTTGATTCATCGGACTTAAGGTTCGGAATTCCTGGAGTCTCTGTTGCCGGGGATCATGTACTGGCGATGTGGCTTAAAGATGGAAAAGGTGCGGTAATAGACTATTCTGTTTGTACGTTCAGACATGATGGTCCGGAGATAGAGGAATGCAAGAGTGCGAAAGAATTCTATACCGGAGGCGAGGAAGGTGAATTTAAACTGAAGATAAAAGGGGTGTCAGGCTCAATGACGGTTGGCTGGGCGCTTGAGGATTTTTCAGGAAGGATTTTGGAGTCAGGAAGCTTGAAAGCGAAGGAAACCGTCTCTTTCAGGGTACCTCTGGAGAGCGTTTATACAAACCTTGCCCGCCTGTGGATACGTCTGCAGGAAGGAGATAAATGTCTTGATGCCCGACGTCTTGCTGTTTATCTGCCGGGCAGAGACAGTAAACGACTCCTTAATGACTTCAGTGTTGCTGTCTGGCCTGAAGGGAATACAAATCCGGATGGCGCTCCTTACATTAACCGCACTCTTGAAGAAATAGGAGTGAGGGCAAAAAATTTTTCTTGGTGTGAACTTTCGCTGAATGACGGTCTTGGCACAACCACCACTCTGGGCAATATCGTGGGACGCTTCTTCAATGGGAAAGGAACCTATAAGAACAATACTCGTCAGCCCAGCCTGAAGGATCCCGGATTTGCAGGCGAAACAATGGACAGGGTGAGGGAGCAGGCCGTGAGGGATCTGAAATACGGGCCATTTGCGGTCCAGGTGGTAGATGAACCCGATCTGACCGGCTATATCGGAGACTCCATGGTGGAAATAGACGCAGATCCCGGGAACTTGAAAATATACCGGGAAAGAATGAAGAACAAGTATGGAACCATTGAGAAGTTCAACGAACGCTGTTCCACGAATTACGGGAGTTTTGACGAATTGGGGCTGGTGCTGACCGCCGACGTGCGCAAGAGAGAGAATTTCGCCGAATTCATAGAATGGCGCAACTACATGGTGGATACGTGGGTTGAGGCGTTCAGGCTTGTAAGCGATACCTACCATTCGTCCAATCCCGGGGTGCCTGTCTCCATGGAGAACTCTTTCGGCCAGACGGCTATGAACGGCAATGACTACTGGAAGCTTCTGACCCGTGCCGGACTTGATTTCTCCAATGAATATACGGATGCGGTGCACAATACGCCCATGCAGGGTTTTACCGAATTGTACAGAAGCTTCAGACCGGACATGAGGGTATGGGGATACATAGGATATTCATTTGACAACGAAGCGTCCATGTTCAAACCCTGGTGGTTTGCACTGCATCGTTTCGGCGGGTTGAGTTTCTATGATACTGCCGGGGCGGAACCCGGCAGTCCACACTACAATCTGGTAAGCGTGCCGGGTTTTGGCATGTCAAAAAAGGGAGAACTACTCAAGAAGGGGGTTTCAGGCCTTCTGGACGGGGCAGGAAAAATATTCCTTGAATATGAATGGGAGAAAAGGGATATCGCCGTTCTCTATTCCCAGCCGAGTATGCTTGTCGCCTGGTGCAGGGGAACCGAGAACACGAAGTTCGGCCTGAACGATGGCAGCCCCTATCATGATTATTTCTACAGCCGCCATTGCATAAGGTATATGCTGGAAGAGCTTTTGTATCAGTACGATTTCATATCTCCCGAACAGATAGACGGGAACATCCTTAATTCGTACAAGGTGCTCGTTATGCCGCATATTGAGGCGCTTTCCGATGCAAACCTGGAAAAAATAGGTACGTTTATCGCACGGGGAGGTACGGTTATAACGGATATCGCGCCGGCCGGTTATGATGAGCTGGGCACTCCGAGAAGAACATCTCCTTTCAGGGATGGTGCCGTCAAGAATCCGATTTTCTTCGGGGAGACCTTTAATGATAAAAATGTAAGCCAGCGGGAGAAGATAACGGAAATATTACGCAGGGCGGGTGTGCGGCCTATCCTTGTGAGCGACGAAACGGTCGGCACATTTGGCAGGGAAGCGATGCATTTTGTAAAAGGGGATATGAACGTGTATGCTATTACAAGGGATTATCGCCGGAGTTCGGATGAGAAAGCGCAGACATTTGTATTCCCTACCGGCAAGGGGCACATTTACGACGTGAGGGAAGGGACGTACCTTGGCGAAACGGACCGCGTGACCTGTGCCATTCCCAGGGCAGGGACGAAGGTCTACGGTAGCTATCCCTACAGGATAACCGGCATAAAGTTAATCATTCCCTCAAGGATCACGGGAGGAAAGGACCTGGTTGCCGATATAGGGCTTACAACTTCAGCAGGAGAGGCGGGCTGCCACATATTTCACGTGGAGGTTCTGCCTCCGTCAGGAGAAGCAGGATGGCTCATGAAACGGAACGTCACCGCACTTTCAGGGAAGGCTCTTTTCCGCTTCCGGATGGCGGAGAATGATCCTGCAGGTGAATGGACACTCCGTGTGAAGGATGTGATGACCGGAATGACGGCGGAGAAAAAGTTCGTGCTGGATAATAAACATGATTAACAGAGAGACCAATTCTTTCCCTGGAACCATTGATATTCTCCCGGAGGACAGTATTGAACTGTGCAGGGAGCTTGTAGAACGCAGAAAAAAACAGGCCTGCAATTTCTGCGTAATCGGCGCAGAGGTAAACAGTTTTTCCAGCTGGAAGGAATGGCGCAGGAAGGTTGAGTCTCTGTACACGAGGGAATTGATAACGATAGCGGCGGCTGTCATCAGTGAAAAGGGTCTGAATCCCGGACCTGTTCTGTCGCTTCCCGAAAAATTCCGGTTTCTGGTGATCCCCTATTTCATGGACATTGAGTTTAGCCTGCCGTATTTCCAGCTTTTTGATTACATAAGAGCCAACGGCGGCATAGTGAGCATCATCCCTCCTCTAAAGTGCTGGGAATCTCCAATACGGGGTCTTCAACCGGTTGATTCCTGCGCGATTATGGTAAACGGAAAGACGGACATGTCATCCGCGCTATATCACCTGAACAGCCGGAAACTGATGGGCTTTACCGGGGTTAACTACCTTGCGAATGGTTTGAACAGCACGAGTTTCACCCATATCTTTCCCATGGATTACAAACTGCAGGAATATACGGTTCTGAACTGCCTGAAAGAAGGAGATTACTCAATCTCTTCATCGGGAAAAAACTACATCCGCCTTAAATCATCTTCTTATGGCGAGCACCATGCAGAAGAAAATGCCGATAATATAAAACTTCTGATGTGGGCGGGAAAAAGTGGAGTTCAGACGTCCCTCAACAGAAACGGTACGGTTGTTTGCAGGAAAATGGCAGGCATCAAGGCCGTGTCGGCAAGGCTGAAGGTCATGTGCAGGGAGTATTATTTTCTGAAAAGTGAAACCGGTGAATTCACCGCAGTTTCGGCTCCGGTTTTTGCACGTCTGCCCGGCCAGCTGTGGGGTGACCACCACGTTCATTCGGCATATTATGGAGGATTTGTGCACGGCAGGATGGATTATGCCGTGTACGGCCTTTACGGACAGGTGAAAAAGGCCTCTCCGGTAAGCTGCGGCTTTAGAGTATTCCCCGGCGGTGAAGTACATGGTATTGAGAAAAGTGGTGAGCCGGGCAACCACCATGTGCTGATTGTACAGGGAGAGAGGAAGTCGCACAACTACCTGTGGGAACCGGGAGAGGGATGGGATAAAACGATAACAAGGGCAAGAAAACACGGCGACTTCACCATACTTGCACATCCTGTTCTTGAGGATAGCCTGAAGAAAATAATAGAGGGAAAACTTCTCCCTGATGGCGTGGAAGTTCTTCACGGCTTCACTCTGTTTTGCAGGCTGGCATACCGTGACCCGGTACTGCGGGAACGATTGGCAGTTCTTTTTCCGGAACAATTGCGCAGGCTGAAAAATAATTCACCGGGCAAAAACATATATCTTGAAGACCTTCCATTCGCAGTATGGGACTCAATTCTCGGGAGGGGTATGAGATGCCTGGGGGTAGCCGACGGGGATATACACGGTCTGGCATTCCACGGCCAGTTTGCGAACAATTCAGGCATAGGCATGCCTGTGACAGTCGTTAATGCACGCAGGAACAGGGAATTTTCAGCCCTTGACGAATTAAGAAGGGGAAATGTGTGGTTTACGGATACGGGATTCTGCGACCTGCATTTCAGCCTGAACGGTAAAGAGATGGGCAGGAGTGCAATATTGAGAGACATCAACAGGATAGAGATACGATCTGAATCGTGCTACCCTATCTGCCGGATTGATTTGATATCAAGCGGCAGGATCATACACAGCGGAAAATGCAATTCATGCAGAATTCACCGGAGGTTCAGCATCCCCGCAGGCAGAATCGGGAATTACTTGAGGGCATCTCTCACGGATGAACGCGGGAACATGGCTTTCTCCAATGCGGTATACATCAGGAATACCGCGGAAAAATGAACGGAATTCAGCCGTGATTTCACGTGTGCAGCGGAGATCTGATACGGTTTTTCAGGCAGAGACGCAGCATCTTTTCCGCCACCATTGTTGCCTTCGCGGCCTCTTCGGGGCCTGGAAAATTACCCTTGAGTTTTCCCGCGCGGACTGATTCAATGAACTGCCTGTACTGCACATCCCTGCATTTTTCATATATCGGAAAAGTCTTCACCGTATGTTTTCTTGATGTAAGCACGTCAATATACGAGGTATCGTTGTCCCTTCCTGCGACGTTGATGCCCAGGTTGTAAACGATGCTTCCCTTTTCACAGTTTACTATGATAGACATCAATGCTCTTCCCTGCCCGAAATTCTCGTAGCTTCCGCTCAACGAGCCGTAATCATATACACCCTTTACTCCGTTCCCGAATTCAAGCATGCATGTAGCGGTATCGGGATAATCATACCCCTCGTGGTGCGTACCCCACGCGTCCATTTTTACGGGCTCATGCCCCGCATACCAGCAGATAAGATCTATGGCATGTATTCCGCAATCGTAAACTATTCCCTGTCCTTCCCCGGTGTTCAGGTTGTCTCTCTGCCTGCGCATGGCGGAACCCGGCGGATATTTGTGCGGGTTCCCGTTGTATCGCAGGTATCTTACCTCCAGAAGTCTTCCCAGTTTCCCGGAATCTATTGTCTCCTTAATATATATGGTTTCAGGAACAAACCTGTATGTAAATGTCACTGCAAGAATAACTCCGCTTTTCCGGCAGAGGTCTGCCATTTCTTTCGCCTGTCTGAAGGACGCAGACATGGGTTTTTCAAGAAAGACGTGTATGCCGCGCCTGGCCGCCATCATCGTGATCGGATAATGACCTCCCGTTGATGTGACATTGGCGATTGCATCTATCCGCTCATTCCTGAAGAGTCTGCCTGCATCAAGGTAGAACGAAGGGATATTGTATCTTCTTGCCGCTGCACGGGCGGCTTCTTCCCGTTTGTCGCATACGGCAACCACTTCCGCACCGGGAGTATTGCATAGAGATTCCAGGTGATTCATCCCCGCCTGTCCGCATCCGAAAAGCGCGAAACGCAATTTC
>CAYQXZ010000024.1:0-7759 GCA_964421645.1 uncultured bacterium | reverse complement strand
TGGAGTTTATTATAGCACCGGGGATAAATAATAAAAATCTTGCATGGATATCCGATACGTAATAAAATCAGGGAAGCAATAACGGATATACTGATGGTATTGGAACCGGCATAGAGAACGTTGCGGGAGGATATCAATGAAATACGAACAGATGACGATGATGTCGTATACGCTGGCAAGAGGCGCATGGGGAAAGAATCCTGATATAAGGAAACTCTGTGAACTTGCTGTGAAACTGGGGCTCAAGACGGTTGACTGGGTGACCACCTACAATATCAAACCTGCCGAAATACGGAAAATTTGTGACGACTATAACCTTCGGACGGTATGTTATACATTTTTCGCAGATATCAATTTTCCGGAGCGCACGGCACGCCAGGCGGGAATAGATGCGATAAGAGCGGGCATTGAGACTGCCCTGGTTCTGGGGACCGACAAGATAATGCTTCCCATAGGCGGCAAGGAAGGGCTGACGAGGCAAGAAAGCAGGAGAAATGTCATAGAGGGACTTAAAGACGCCGTGAGGGCAGGAGAAGAGAACGGAGTCTCGGTAACCGTGGAACATTTTCCGCAGTGCACCGCGCCCTTTATCACATCCTCCGATGTCAACGAGGCGGTTAGGGCGGTGCCTTCGTTGAGGATCACCTATGATTCCGGCAACGTCCTTACCGGGGGAGAAGACCCGGCTGACGGTTTCCTGAAATCCAGGGAATATATTATTCACAGCCACTTCAAGGACTGGGCCGTTGTTCCTGAAGGGAAAGGGATGAGGGGATGTGACGGCAGGTACTACAGGGGGGCACTGGTCGGAGAAGGAGCGCTTGAATACAAAAAGATACTGCAGGCGATGCACCGGTCCGGCTATGAAGGATACGTTGACTTTGAGTACGAGGGTAGCGATTACACCCCTGAAGAAGCCATGGAAAAGGGACTGCGATACCTGAAGGAAATCTTTGAGACTCTTGAATAGACTCCTGTTTCAGTCTGGAGGCAAAGTCCGATTCCTGATTGCTCTTGCCATCGCCTGGAAATTTTCATTGGGACATTCGGGTGAGACGGCACAGCCGGGACTTATGATGTCCACGCCGGCTTCAATATTCTCTATTACCTGTCTCGCTATCTCTTCCGGACCGGCTCTCAACAGGTCCGTTGTATTGACGTTGCCCATGATGGTGAATTTTCCCTCTGATATGGGCCTAATTATTTCCGGCTTGATAGCCCAGTCAAAGTTGAAACAGGTGAACCCGGTTCTTGCCAGCAGGTGGAGCCGGGGCGTGATGTCCCCGCAGATATGCATTATGGTTGGTCCGGAGATTTTCTGAGTCATCTTTCTGTGGACATCCAGCAGGAACCGTTCATGCATCGCGGGAGAGACCATGTTCCCGCCCGCGCCTCCTTCCCCGATTGCCAGCGCATCAGCTCCGGACTCAAACTGTGCGTTGGCGCACTTTATCAGGATGTCGGAAGCCACCTCCAGGAAATGGAGTATTTTTCCGGGTTGGTCGGTCATGTCCGTCATGGTATTTTCAAGGCCGTGCATCACCTGAACCATGGACAGGGGCCCCATGACCTTTCCCATGACGGCAATTCTTTCGCCGTATCTTCTTTTTGCTATGTGCAGGCATTCAAGGTATGTTGAAACAGGCTGGCGGTCCAGCAGGTTCGCCGGGATGATGGCGTCTTCCTCATTTACCCAGGGATGTGAACCGTAAGAAGGCAATTCACGTTCACTGCCCCATCTCATCCTGCATCCGAGAGCGGCCGGCTCATTGAAATAGTTTATTATGAAGGTAACGGCATCAAACCCGAGGATTTCGTGATTGGCGTAGCAGAGCGTTGCCAGTCCTTCAGGGTCGGTATGCACCCCGGGCATGCGGCACCCGGTGGATTCCTGCAGCCCGACCGTGGTCAGCGCCGCGACATGGGCCAGAGGAGGAAAATCGGGTTTCTCACCGTGAAGTGCCGCAAGGAACCTCTCTCTTGAATTCATTTATTACCTTCGGCCTCTTCCTTTCTTCCCTGAATCTTCCTTTTCTCTGTACCTGTCTGAATCGTGCCTGGCGCTATTGGTTTGCTGCGTTGCATCCCGGAAGGAAAGCTTTGTATCCCTGTCTGAATCCCTGTCATACCGGTATGAGCTCTTCCTGTCAAACGAACTACCTGCGTTGTCCGAAAATGATGTGTTTTCGGGAAGCGGAGCCTGGATCTTTTCAGGCGCCGCGCGGAAAGAATCGGCGTCCCGGTCTTTGCTTCGTTTCGCCGGAGTAGATGACGATTCAGTCCTGTGCCTGCTGACAACGGTGGATGCATCTTCGGAGGTGTCAGGCTGCGCTTTCTCTTTGTCGGGCCTGAACTGCGGAGAATCGCTCTTTTTGCGTGACTCGTCCCTGTCGGAATCCGGCAGATTCACTTTTGTATCGGGCCTGGAGATGCGCGTTTCCGTCCTGTCATCCGGAATGCCCGGAGAGGTCCGTCCAAACCGGTCGGCTGTATTCCTGTCTCTGTAATCTACGCTTCTTCTGTGCTGCGGGTCATGCCGCCAGTGATGATCGTCCTCGTACCTGCACGTGTAATGCCTGTGATAGCGGCATGCGTCGTTGAACGATATGTAAATCCGAAGGAACGGCCAGTCAAACCACGCCCATGAAAACCATCCTGCACTTACAAGGATCGGCGAGCCGAAACTTATATAGCTTATCCTTAATCCATAGCCTGAAGGATAGTACCAGTAATACGGCGGACATGCGGGATACCGCCATGGTCCGTAAACATAGAGCGGATCATAGACAGGCACGTAGATAACATTAGAAAGTGCAGGTTCAACCAGGATTACTTTGTTTTCAACGGTAACTTTCTGCTGTTTCGTGGACTTCAGACTTCCGCGTTCGTATGCGGCGCTGCGCAGTTCCTGGACGACATCCATGATCTCGTCTTCCTGCGCAAGGAAAGCGTCTCCAAGCCTTCGCGTCTGTTCAATCTTGTCGCTCAAAGCAAATATCACATCGGGAAAATTGCAGAGAGACTTGATGCTCGTGTCCCAGTCCTTATCCAGGAGTGCTTCATAAAGATCATTGCCTTCAAGCCCCTTGTTCTTGCGCAGCCATCGTTCTGCTTCCACGAGCTCCAGGGGGTAGGTTGATGCCATAAGGATCTGCGCCAGAAGAGAATCCGGGTAAAGGGCTATCGGCGAGAGCATCTGCACGAGTTCCTCCCTGCTGAAGCTCTCTTCCTGTTCTGTTCCCGCGTAGACCGCTGCGGGCGTTCCTGACAGTATCAGTAAAAGGGATACCGCGACAAGTACAGCGTTTTTCACGTTCTTCATGGCAATCCACCTCCTTTGTCTAATATTATGACTTTCAGGGGACGAGATGGTTTAGTAAGAAATACCCGTAAACGGTCATTCTGTCAAGGCATTATCATTGACAAATTTCACCCGCTGTGGTACAAGAGTGCACAGGGGGGTGGTGAAAGATGGCAGACTGCTTCTATCATACTGGAAGACCTTCGGTGGCGAGGTGCAAGCAGTGCGGAAGGCCGCTGTGTACCGAGTGCAAGATAGTGAAATCCGGGGGGATTTTCTGCAGCGAGAAATGCGCCGACAGCTTCAAGGTGTTTGCGCAAAGGGCGGAAGAGAATGAGGCGAAACGCGGCAAGGGTTCAGGGATGAATTCATTGGTGAAATTCATTATCTTCCTGATCGTGCTATTTATCATCTACGTACTTGTGAAGCGGTTCATTTAGGTATGCGCTTTTCCTCGTTGTGGCGTAAACGCCGAATTTCTGAAAGCTTTGCGTGATTCCGTTGCCGCACAATCCCGTCTGTCCCAGTCCCGTAACCGCCTGGTGTCTGCCGTCGCGGGCAGGGTCCGCATAGCGTGAGAACCATTCGCGCAGAACATTCTGCATCTCCCGTTCCTTTTTTGAGTGTTCAGGTATTCCCGCGAGGTTGTGTTCCTCCATTCTGTCACTTTCAAGGTTGTAGAGTTCGTCAGGTCCGTAGGGGTATCTGCGAATATATTTCCAGTCTTTCGTCCGGACCATTCTCACCGGACCGTATTCGTCAAAAATGACAACATAGTCATTATGCCTGATGGCTTTTCCAGGGAGCAGGTCTGCAAAGCTCCTTCCCGGGAGAAGCTTTCCCTGGGGATTCTCTATAGACAGGTAATCCAACAGGGTGGGCATGAAATCATAATGGCTTAACAGCGAGGAATTCACGGTGTCTTCCGGGATACGTCCGGGCAGGGACATTATAAACGGGACCTTTACCGACTCTTCGTACATGTTGAGAGGGAATGTCGCATTGCCCTTACCATAGAGACCGTGGTGTCCCATGTTCATGCCGTTATCGCTGGTGAAAACAACCAGCGTATCCTCTCTCAACCCGTTGGTCTCAAGCCATTTTATTAACCTTCCTATATTCCTGTCCATTTCCGTGACAGCCGTATAGTAACCACTGAGCCATGTGCGTCTTGTCTCGGAATTCTCGTTTCCCGTCATTGCCAGGTATTCAAACCATTCGGCGACAGGAAGTCCGTCCGGCACAGATTCAAAGGGACAATTTTTATGGTAAAGGTCAAAGACTTGCGCGGGGTGATGTACCCGTTCCCATGGAGCATGCGGAGCCGTGTAGTGGACACTCAGGTAAAACGGCCCGGCCTCTCTTTTCCTCGCTTCCAGAAATTTTATGGCGTTGTCTGTAATGGCGTCAGTGACGTAACGGGGTTCCTCGTAAATCTTCCCGTTTTTGACCATGGGAGCGTTGTAATAGGGACCGCCTCCTTTTGCGTGAACGTACCAGAATCTAAATCCCTTCTGGGGGTGCGAAGTATCTCCAAGGTGCCACTTTCCGCTGATTCCGCAGTGATAACCGGCGGAATCCAGCAAATCGGTATATCCCGGTTGTCCCTTGAGGTATTCAATGCGTTTTCCGTTCCGTGCGGGTTCGTACCTGGCAATAGTGTCCCCGGCGGCAAGCCAGTCGTGAATTCCGTGGTGAGACGGGATCCTTCCGGTCAGTATGGATGCTCTCGCCGGGGAACAGACAGGGGAGGCGCAGAAAAAGTTCTCAAACCTTATGCCTGTTCTTGCGAGAGCGTCAATGTTTGGCGTTCGTATTTCCTTGTTGCCGGCACAGCCCATCGCCCAGCATCCCTGGTCGTCCGACAATATAAATATGACATTGGGCCTGAATTTCTTGCTTGCAGCCTGTTTCATAGTGGATTGCAGTACTATTAATATATATCGAGATTCAAGTCAAGTACATTTTGACACGAAAGCTTTCCCTGTTAAAATTAAGTCCATGATGTTTCATGGGAGATTCTTATGACAGAGAAAAACTGTGTGAAAGACGGAGAATTCATTTCTGTATGCGGACTGACGGTTCGTGTTTACGGGAATGCGGACCGGATGGGAGCGGCGGCTGCCTCTGAAGCGGGGAGAATACTGGAAGATTATACGACAGGGCAGAAGAAGCCGGTAGTTTGCGTTTTTGCGGCGGCACCGTCGCAGGATACGTTCCTTGAGCATCTTTCCATGCGGAAAGGAATTGACTGGAAACTCGTTACAGCCTTCCATCTTGACGAATACCTGGACCTGCCGCGTAAACATCCCAATACTTTTGAGGTGTACCTGCAAAAGCATATCTTTGAAAAAGTCCGCTTACCCGGGACAAACATACATATGATCAAATCTCTTGGCAGTTCTCCCGACGAGATAGCCGGGAGATACGGCGCCATGCTGGAAGAAGCAGTTGACGGAGTGAGAGGGCAAGGGGGCATCTATGCTGCATTCATAGGAATAGGAGTCAACGGACATATCGCTTTCAACGAGCCCGGGACCGACATATATTCGTCTAAATGGGTTCTGCCGATAGAGATAGATGATGTATCGGCAAGGCAGCAGTTTGACGATTACAAGAACCATCCGGATCCTGCGGCCCGTTATGCCAGTCCGCAGGACGTACCGAGAAAGGCGCTTACCATGACGTGCGCCGCCATACTGGAGGCAGACAGAATTCTGTGCATGGTCCCAGGCAGACAGAAGGCGGATGCAGTACAGAAATCTCTTGAGGGTCCTGTGACTCAAGATGTACCTGCCTCCCTCCTGCGCAAACATCCTTCTGCCTCAATCTATCTGGATTGCGAATCAGCCGGGAAACTTATCCTCCCGCCTTCAGTTCGCAGGCGGGCCCAATTTTGAAGATACAATTGATGGCAGAATGAAATCATTTTCTTTTCCGCTTGCCTGTTCATTCCCTAAGATACGTGAAATTGACACAGGAGAGGAATTCCGGTAATATCTTATAGTGAAATAACAAAAAATACCTGCAATGGAAAAAGAAAAATTTGAAATCGGTGGAAAAGGAAATATTGACGAAAATATAAAGAGGCTGCAAAGAGAATTTGATGAGTCTGTTGCCGGGATGAAGGGCGCTCCCAGGATAAAGGAAGAATCAGCGAAGAAGGAAAAGAAAAGGGAGAAGGCTGTTGAAAGAGGCAATGATAAGGCAGTCATGCGGGAAAAGGAGATTCCGAGGAAGACGTATGTATCTCCTTATGAGGGCATTAGAAGTAATTCGGTGGAATCTTTCAATATTTTCAAGAGCTCAAGGTTCTATATTGTCGTTTTTGGAGTTGCGGCATTCGGTTTCCTCATTTTCAAGGCGCCGGTTTTCAGGTACACCACGCCTTTCAGGCCTGATAACGACCTTCCTCAAATAGAAGTGGGATTCAAGTATTATAATAACCTGTTTGGAAAACAGACAAAATCGGAGACTGTCGTCAACATCGGGAAGACAAAATTCACGGTCCGCATACCCATGTCCGAGTGGGTCAACATGTCAAAGGATAAGAAACTCGTTGTCCTGAAGTACGTCCAGAAATGAGATAATGTCCTTTCTTTTTGATTTACAGGAAATCTTACCTTAAGCAGGGCTTTACGGGTATAATGTGAATATGAAAGAGAGGAAAAAAGCCGGTTTCTGGCTGGTGGAAAGCCTTGTAATCATTGCAATCTTTCTCATTCTCGCAGGTCTTTCCGTAATGCTTGTCAGTAACGTCATACAGAAATCCAAGATAGTGAGTGCCAAGGCGCAGATTGCCCAGCTTTCACTTCTTCTTGAGGCGGTCAAGGATGACACCGGGTACTATCCGGTATTTCTGCAGAATCTCACCATGAAGACCCCTCCGAGCAGGCAGGAAGAAGGATGGCACGGTCCGTATGCCAGAACGATACCGCTTGATCCCTGGGGTTCTCCATATTTCTATCGGATTCCTCCTACCACCCTGTTCACTTCTCCCCCGCTTCCAAGAGAATACGGCAAGCCCGAAACTTACGAAATGGATTTTGAGACCAATCCCGGCAAAGCGCTGCTTCGCATTGAAAATTACGGGATTACTTCCTGCGATATTACCCTGAACGGCGTTATTGTGGTTTATGAATATGAATTGAGGAAGAAACCCCGTCCGCAGATAATAGAAAAAGAGATAACGCTCAACTCGGGAAACAATTTCCTTGTATGGGCGAGGAGCACGCCGGGAGATTTCCTGATAGCGAGCATTTCTGCAGATAACGTGCCCACGCGCGAATATTTTATTCTCGGCAGTTACGGAAATGACAGAAAGGGCGGCGGACTTGGCCACAATGCAGACATCGTCTGGCATTCAAGGTATTACCCGAACTTCCTGCCTCACGGCACAATTGTCAAGTGAAGACCCGCAATAAAAATTATTTTACCGAGGAATAAAACAGGACTATA
>CAYQXZ010000023.1:1698-19343 GCA_964421645.1 uncultured bacterium | reverse complement strand
AATGAGGAGTCCACTACGTATACGAATTTTACGAACGTATGCTTATTAGTGGCATTGCTTTTACTTGTTATCTCCATAGTGCTCTGGCTTGTCTGTCTGCGAAAAACTGTGGCAAAACAGACAATGCAGTTGAGGGAAGATATTGAAAAAATCTGGATTGCGGAAACATCACTCAAGAAAACCGAAGAACAGTACCGCATGCTTTTTGAAGAGACCAAAGATATCGTATACATGGCCTCAAGTGAAGGAAGGATTATTGACATCAACCCGGCAGGGGTTAAAGCATTCGGCTATGATTCAAAAGAGGAGATGCTCCGGCTCGACCTGGAGAAAAACATACTCTGGAATCCGGCGGACCGTACGACGATAGAGAAACTACTGGAGAAACAGGGATACGTTAAAGACTATGAAATTGAAGCACAGGGAAAGGCAGGCAACAAGCTGATATTAAGAATCACCATCACATCAGTCAAAAACGAGGAAGGTCGCATTGTAGCACACAGGGGGATAGCGAGAGACATAACCGAACAGAAACAGCTGGGACAGCAGTTGATTCAGACCGAGAAAATGGCGGCGCTGGGCGAACTAATTTCAGGAGTGGCGCACGAAATAAATAATCCGCTCACGGCAATGCTTGGATTTACCGAACTGCTCCTCAAAACAAGAAAAGATCTTGACCAGGAAATGAAAAATGACATCAAGAAGATATATGATGCCGCAATGCGAGTATACAGAATCACGACCGGACTTCTCAAGTTTGCACGCAAGGAAAAACCGGTCAAAAAAGAAGTATCCATTAATTCCCTGCTGGAAGAAACCCTGTCAATGAAGGAATATCACCTGCGGGTAAAAAATATTTCCACTGAAAAAATATTCGCGGACAATCTGCCGCACGTGAATGCCGATATCAATCAGATGGAGCAGGTATTTCTCAATATAATCAACAATGCCGAATATGCCATGACCGACATTACAGAGAAAAAGGTACTGACCATAAGAACTTCCCTTCACGGGAATTACGTAAGAATAGAATTCATGGATACCGGTCCGGGTATTCCGGAGGAGCTCATCAAGAAGGTCTTTGACCCGTTCTTCACGACAAAACCCCGGGAAAAAGGAACCGGACTGGGGCTTTCGGTCAGCTACGGAATCATCAAGGAGCATAACGGCATGATATACGCTGAAAACAGGAGGAACGGAGGTGCCGTATTTGTAATACTCCTGCCATTCAAGGAGAAAGATGGCAACTGAAAAAATCCTCATTGTGGATGACGAGCAGCCTGTCAGGGAATATGTTGAACGGACGCTGAAACACCTCGGCTATAACGTCGTTGCAAGTACCGGAGACGCGGAGACGGCGCTTAAAATCCTCAAGGAGGAAGACACAGCTCTTCTCCTTGCGGACATCCATATGCCTGGCAAGGACGGCATGTGGCTCTTGAAGGAAATCCGCAACCTTTCCGTTGACACGAACATAATAGTTATCACCGCCAGCCACAACCTTGAAGATGCGATAGCTTCGCTTAACCTGGGCGCCGATAGGTACATCCTCAAGCCGATGAGGATACAGGAGATAGAGCATACGGTCAAGAACGTCATGGAGAAAAGAAAACTGCTGATGGAAAACAAGGCATACCAGCAGCAACTGGAAGAGAGAGTTTCAATCAGAACCGCGGAGCTAAAAGAGACCCTTGACGCGCTTTCGCTGTCCCAGGATAAGATTAAGCACGGGTATATTGAGACGATACAGCGTCTGACCGCGGCGGCGGAATACAAGGACGAGGAAACCGGCTCCCACCTGCGCAGAATCGGACTGTACACGAGACTTATTGCCGAAGAGCTGGATCTGCCGTCCGGATTGATTGAGATGATTTTCATCACGAGCCCCATGCATGACCTCGGTAAGATAAGCATACCCGACAAGATACTTCTCAAGCACGGCCCGCTCACCCCCGTTGAGTTTGAGGTGATCAAGACCCATACCGTCGTGGGCGCAAGAATTCTTCAGGGCTCGGATTCCGAGTTTCTGAAGATTTCAGAGAGTATAGCCTTGAGCCACCATGAAAGGTGGAACGGTTCCGGCTATCCTTACGGACTCAAGGGAGAAGCCATTCCCCTGGAGAGCCGCATACTCATGGTTGCCGACCAGTACGACGCAATACGAAGCCGCCGGCCGTACAAGGAGCCGGTTGATCATATGACAGCTTATAAAATCCTCACCGAAGGTGATGGAAAATCGCGCCCCGAACAGTTTGACCCGCAGGTTCTGGAAGTCTTCAGGAAACATCACGAAAAATTCAACGAAATATATCAATCCATTCAATAAAGTTGTATAATGTAGGGTATGAAGCAGGACATACGCATATCCATAGGACAGATAAATGCCACCGTGGGAGACATACGTGGCAATTGCGACAAAATCCTTCAGTATGCAAAGAAAGCCGCGGCCGAATATGCGGACATAGTCACTTTTCCGGAACTCGCAGTAACCGGTTATCCTCCCGAAGACCTTTTGCTGAAACCGAAATTCGTGCAGGACAATCTTGAAGCAATCGCTTTCCTGGAGAAGGAGGTCAAGGATATCATTGCCGTTGTCGGTTTTGCCGACAGCAACGGGAAAGTACTTTACAATAGCGCCGCAATACTGCATAACGGAAAAAAGATAGCGGTTTACCGCAAGATGTTACTTCCCAATTACGGCGTTTTTGACGAGAAAAGATATTTCAAGGCAGGAAGGAACGCTATGGTACTGAATTTCTGCGGCATATCCTTCGGCGTCACTATTTGCGAGGACATCTGGCATGCACGCGGCCCTGCAGAAAAACAGTCCGCTGCGGGAGCACGACTCTTGATAAGCATAAACGGCTCGCCCTATCAGCGTGGGAAGACCGAAGAAAGGGAAAAAGCCGTAAGACGGCAGTGCGTAGCAAACAACGTCACCATTTGCTACACCAACATGGTCGGGGGACAGGATGAGCTTGTATTTGACGGGAACAGCTTCATCATGGACTATGCCGGAAACATCACACACAGGGCGGAATCCTTTAAAGAGGAATTGTTGACTGCCGACGTATCTTTAGGCAGAGAAAAAACGGCAGGAAGCAGAACCATTTCCATACCTCATAAGCCTGCGGGCAGCAAGCCACTCCTCCCGGCTACAAAAACCGGAAAGTTATGCGACGAGCAGGACGTTTATCTTGCTCTCATAACAGGTTTGAGGGATTATACGCTGAAAAACGGTTTCACTGAGGTCATTCTCGGACTTAGCGGCGGAATAGACTCGTCCATCGTTGCGGCAATCGCGGCCGATGCCCTGGGCAATGAACACGTGACAGGCGTGTTCATGCCCTCACGCTATTCTTCCGGAGAATCCAGGGAAGATGCGGGTAGCCTGGCAGACAACCTGCATATCCGGTTCATGGAAATCCCCATTGAAGGGATATTCCGTACTTCCCTTGAAACACTCTCCCCTGCCTTTGCCGGCATGAAACAGAACCTTGCGGAAGAAAACCTGCAGGCAAGAATACGGGGCAACATACTCATGGCCCTCTCAAATAAATTCGGATACCTGGTACTGACCACGGGAAACAAGTCTGAAATGAGCGTCGGGTATTCCACTCTTTACGGTGACATGGCGGGCGGCTTTGCCGTCATAAAAGATGTGTACAAGACACTGGTGTACAGGCTGGCACTCTGGAGGAATTTAAAAGGCAGCGTGATACCCGCAAGGGTACTGACAAAAGCTCCCACCGCGGAACTCCGGCCCAACCAGAAAGACCAGGATATCCTTCCTCCCTACGAGATCCTGGACGGTATACTGAAGGAATACATTGAGAAAAACAGCAGTCACGCACAGATAGTCTCGCAGGGGTTTGATGCGGAAACCGTGAAAAAAGTGATGGAAATGGTTGACAGAAGCGAATACAAGAGAAGACAGGCGCCGCCCGGCGTCAAGATTACTCCCAGGGCATTCGGGAGGGACCGCAGGATGCCCCTCACCAACCGCTACAGATTATAGACCTGTGAAATCCGGGAACTTTTTCCGCGCACTGCGTGTCTAACATGAAAAAGGAGGAGCAAATGTACAGGAAAACCATGTTCATCGTGATTCTGTTCTGTACTTTCACCTCGGCGGGTTTTTGCGCCGAGGCCGTCAAAAGCAGGTTTGTTTCGGTTTCTCTGTTCAAGAACGGCCTGGGTTTCGTCACGTCCGAAGCAGAGCTGACGGGTAAAACAGACCGGATTATCCTTGAGCAACTGCCCGTACCGGTGCACGGGACATTCTGGGTATATCCGATAGGCAAGGGAGTATCAATCGGAGAAGTGCGAGCTTTTGAAAATGAGATTGTGGAATGCCTGCCTGCAATAAACATGGCGGAAGTCCTGGAAGCCAACGTGGGCAGCACCGTCGTCCTTCAACTGTCCGACGGCAAGACTATAACAGGTAAAATATTATCGGTTCCCTCAAGCCGCATCCAGCCCGTACCGGCGCCGCAGTTAAGAAGCTCGTACTATCCCGCGCCTGCAGAAACAGCCTCACTGATGGTCCTGCAGACAGATGAAGGCGTGGTTTTCATGAATAAGAACTCGGTGCAACAGGTAAGTATCCTTTCCCCGGGCAACAGCCGTCCGCTAAAACCGGATTTCAAAACAGGCATGGAACGCAGGAAACCCGGTGCTGCCATGGAAATAAGCGCAACCGGCAAAGGCAAAATAGGGTTCCAGTATCTCACCAAGGGCATCACGTGGGCACCCAGTTGTTCCGTTGATATCTCGGATCCGAAAAAAGCGCGCATTCTGACAAAGGCGGAAATAATAAACGAGATCGGCGACCTTGAAAATATCAGTGTGAATTTTATTTCCGGTTTCCCCAATTTCCTGTTCTCCGAAGTCATTTCGCCCATTGCCAGGCAGGGCGACCTGGCCGCCTTCCTTAACAGTCTCGCCAATCCTGCGGGCAGGCCGCGGTCGGACGTCATGACACAGAGAGCCATGTTCAACATTCCGGCAGAAAGCGAATCCTTTTCCGGGTACGTCACCAGGCCGGCGGGACAATCCATGGAAGAACTCTTCCTATACGAGAGAAAAAACGTAACCCTGAAAAAGGGAGAACGCGGTTATTATCCTCTTTACGAGATGGAGGTGCCTTACGAACATATATACGAGTGGAAAATAGAAGACACTCTTGACGAGCAGGAACGCTACCAGCGGAATGAGCAGACCAGGATGACCGAAGAAGTATGGCACAGCCTGCGGCTGACAAACACAGGGAAGATTCCCTGGACAACCGCGCCGGCAATGACCGTTCAATCAGGACAGATACTCGGGCAGGATATCATCTACTACACCAGCCCCGGGGGAACAAGCAACCTGCGCATAACACAGGCAGTGGACATAAAGGCGGAACAGGGTGAATACGAGGTCAACCGCCAGCGTAACGCCGCAAACTTCTACGGCTGCAGCTATGACCTCGTTGATATCAAGGGCGTTCTCAACGCAACCAATTACAAGACCTCGGAGGTTAAGCTGACCATTACCAAGATGCTTTCAGGAGAAGTTGTTTCAGCCGGCCCGGACGCAAAAATTGAGAAGATTGCCAGGGGATTGAAAAGGGTGAATCCAAACTGCCGGTTGACCTGGGAGATTCCGGTCAAGGCTGCGGAAAAGATTCAGATTGAGTATCAATACAAGGTCTACGTCCGTAACTGAAAAAGGAAATCAGAATGCAGGCAGTCCGGGATTCGCTGCCGGGATGACGGCCATTCCTTCCACCTCAACCAGCCAGCCGGGACGGCATACCGGAGCCCAGCCGCCCACCATGGGCGTATCAGGGAATCGCTCACGCATCTTATCAAATACGGGAACGTGGTCAACAGGGTCGCGGACGTAAACGATGAAAGATGCCATGTCTTTTAGCGTCGCTCCCGCCTGTTCAAGGAGCGCCTCAATATTCTCCGTGGTCCGATCAAGCTGCCGCATTACGTCGCCGTGGTGAAGGATATTACCCTTGCCGTCAATGCTTGCAGTGCCTGATATGATCACGTGTTTTCGGTCGCGATAGGTAACTGAAGTCCCACGTTCAAACGTAACTCCGTATACACTTGTTGAACTCAAGTGTTCCGGTGCCGCCAGAAACCTGACCTGCCCGGATGACAGGCCCGAGACGGCATAGGCATCCATGGTGACTTTTGCATTGACGTCAGAATGCGAGCCCTGAACGCCGGTGCTCGCTATGAAGTGTGTTTTTTCCGTCAGGCCGTGGGAACAAAAGAATTCCTTCCGGGCAGCAACGAACCCGCGGTAGTTGACGTCTATATTCTGTATGAAAAACCAGGTTCTCATGACATTGTCTGCCATTGACATGCCGTGTGCCCGCAGGAAGGAATCGTATTTTTCAAGGATGCCGAGGGTTTGCTCATAGACGATCTCTGACGCCGGACATGTAACACCGGTCGTCCAGTAGTGGGTAAGTCCATCTCTCCCACGTGAAATTGAATTGCTTTTTTCCTTTTTCTTCCCGGCAGACCTGCATACATGGTATGCCCATAGTGAGATTCTCGCGAGAGGACCCGGAGGCTGACAGACAAGCGAGACGGCGCAACTGCCGGGCTGGTTTGCGGTACCGGGAAAAGACGATTTTTCAAGCAACGGCGCCTGGTTGGGAAGGTCGCTGCAGAACAAACGGCGGAATACCACAGTTTCCGGCTCAATCCCCAGTTCGTCCAGAACGTGCAGGTATGAACGGGACAGCCAGTCCAGCTGCACTTCAAAACTCTCCAGCCTGGACGGAACCAGAGAGAGATGGTACTCGTCAGTACCGTCCTGTCCCCTGAAGCAGGAGACATTCACGGAAACCGGGACACCGGGAACTTTGAAAGAAAGAAATTGCATTTTTCAGTTTCCTTTTCCTGTAATCTCAATGGCTATAGCCGGCAAAAACCCCCGTGAAACCTTCTTCACCGCCCTGACCCCTTTTTCATCAGGCTGGCCCACCGGCGAGTTTGTAAAGACTTCAACAATCAGGTTATCGGATAATCCGGCTTCGGCTTCTTTACCATTGGTTCTAATAACGAAAGAGAGAAGTCCGTTCTCCATTTTCACATCGCCGATGGAAAGACCGGCCGGCGGATCTTTCAGCTCAAGCACAGGCATTTCCTGAAACATCCTCTGCGGTATCCTGGCAACCACCGGCGCCGTACCGCCCGCCGGGATGTTAATCAACGTCCTGTCATCCACAAGGGATATGGGGGCGGAACGATAGTTGGCTCTCATCACCGAGGCAAGAAGTACCTGTTCAGGCACCAGGTGAAGAGGCAGAAATGCTTCCATCATCTCCTCGGCGGGCACGACGGGACGGATGACGGTCTGCCCGTCAATCACGGCACTGCCTTCAATATGCAGCTGGACAGGTTCTTCGGGTGCAGGCGCAGGTGCCGTGAGGGTTATGCGCACACGGTCTTTTCCGGCAGGGACCCGTCCGCCTCCGATGGTGAAACCGGCAGGCGCATCTCTCAAGGCAAGCTCTATCCCGCCGTTGAATCCGTCCCTGCGGATTGCATGAATCCATATCGGCACGGCACTGCCCGCGGTTATGTTTAGACTTGAAGGAACCGCACGCAATGCAAAATCAGGGCGCCGCGGACTTACGCGCAGCCGGTAACCGTATTCATCACCTCCGTGTCCCTGCGCATCCGAAATCTGAACGAAATAGGTTCCTTCCTTCGGGATTGTAAAACAAAACCAGGAATCCGCGTGATGCGTATTCAGTCCCGTGCTCTTGTCTTCATTATCGTCATTCCATGCCAGCACGTTGCCCGATGCATCCGTAAGCCGGAGAAGGGAGTCCAGCGGGGAACCCAGCCTGCGGGCATAGACCTCGGCCGCAAATTCATAGCCTGCAGGACAGTCAAACCTGAAGATGTCAACGTCCCCCGGTTTTGCAATACGCCCGTTTATGGTCTGCGGGAGCGCAACCTTCTGTGCCGTACGCAGTGTATCGTTGGATTCATCCTCAACAAATTCGGGCAGACTGTCAACCGCATAGGAGACGGTGTTTGAGCATGTCCCATCCTTGAACAATTCCGTCTGCCGTATATATTCACCGCCCGGCCCCGTGTCAATCAAAAGAGATTTCACGGGGAGGTTCCAGCCGTCAATTGAGACAACAGGCCGCGTTCCGCTTCTGCCTCCGAGAGGAAAGACGCTGGTAATGAAAGGTTTCCCGCCGACGTACAGGCGATAGACAAAATCCTCGCGCCCCCGGTATATGGAATCCCTTATCCCGATCGTATATTCACCGTCCTCCGGTACCTTGTAAAAAAGTACCGGGTCCGGATTGAAACGGTAGTCGTCCACGTAAGCCAGCTCCCTGCCGTTTGCATCGTACAGCGTCAGCACTGCCTGAAACCATCCCGGCACGGCATCCGCCATGTAGGGTATAATCTGCCGGGCCTGTGCCTCTATGGCAAGCGATTGCCCCTGCCGCGCGCGGAAACGCAGAAGATCCGTGTCTCCGGGCAATATCTGCCCGTTAAACATTACGGGCAGGTCACACGGCGTCTTCACGTTCGCAAAACTGTCATTCGGTTCGTTCTCCAGCATCTCCGGTGCCGTTCCAACCTGGAAGCAGAGGGGATTGGTGAGTCCGCGCGGAGTCCACAGGCGCATTTCACGGCTGCCCGGTCTGGCATCTGCATCTATCCTGATGTCAATCAACACCATCTCCCGAATTGAACGCTTGATCTGCTGTCTGCGCAAGGGTGCAAGAAAAATTTCCACTACCTTCTTTAATTCTTCCGGATTCAGGTCATCCAGTCTCTGAAGCAGGGGATGCGGAGGAAACGTCACGGGTTTTTCCGGTTCGGCAGGTTTTTCCGGCTCTGAAGACGGTTTGTCCTTCTGCGCGTCCTTATCCTGTTTTGCTTTCTCCTGTCCGGCAGGAGCGGTACGCTCAACCGGCGGAAGCCCCCGGTGTTTTCTCTGCAGTTCACTGACTTTCTCCTGAAGTGTCTGCCGCTGAAGCGCATCCAGAACCGGTATATGGACAACATTCTCCGCAATCACTCCCTCTCCTGTAATGTACGCCTTCGCGGCGCCGCGCAGATTCTGCCCGCCCACCGTAACGTGCACGACGGTTCCCTGTTGACCTCCAGCCGGATACACGTATCCTATTGACGATTCAACGGTCTGCCCCTGCGCCCATGCCGCGCATAAACCGAGGAACGCCGCTCCGACGATGCTAAAAACCGCTTTCCCGCTGATCATTTTTCTTTTCATGTGTTGCTCTATGAGATTGAGCCTGCCATCACATTATTTCCTTCAAAACACCTTTACCAGGACCGTCCTTAATGGGCGGCAAAACCCTTATATCCCTGCCCTGCGGATCCGGCAGTTTCGCCGCGGGGTCAATCCCGAGAAGTTCGTAGATGCTCCCAAGCAAGTCCTGCGGGTAGACCGGACGCTCCTTGACCTTCTCCCCTCTCGCGTCGGAAGCGCCTACGACACAGCCGCCTTTGAAACCTCCTCCGGCAACCATAACCGAGAAACAATCACCGTAGTGGCCCCGGCCGCCGTTCCACGGCGGTTCCCAGTATACCTTTGGCGTACGCCCGAACTCTCCGCCCCACCAGACTATGGTGCTGTCAAGCAAGCCGCGGTCGGAAAGGTCCTTCAGTAACGCGGAGACCGCAACATCCATTTCAGGCAACTTCCTGCGCATCATGTTGAAGTGCTGGTTATGCGTGTCCCATCCTTTATAGTTAATCGTAACGTAGAGAACGCCGTTTTCCACCAGCCGTCGTGCCATCAGGCAACACTGGCCGAAGGTATTCCTGCCGTACATATCCCTGATTTCATCCTTTTCGGTGGACAGGTCAAACAGCTTGACCGCATCGCCCATTATGACGTCATATGCCTGTTCGCGGCTGCGGTCAAACCACTGAAATTCCTGGTTGCCGGCGACCGACTTGCCCAGGCTGTCCAGCCTGCCGAGAAACTGCCGCCTGTCGCGCTGGCGCTGCTCTGAAACGCCTTCCAGGAAAATTCCTTCCACCACGAACGGCTGTTTGTTCGGATCACCCCCGGTAACAAACGGCTTGTATTTTGACCCGAGGAACCCGACCTCCGAGAACCGTCCCTGCGGCGTGGTCAATATCACGTAGGGCGCTATGGTTCCTCTGTAGCCGTGGTCATAACCCTTGAAATACGACACAACGGCTCCGACGCTGGGATATACAAGTTTTTCACCCGCCAGATGACCCGTCTGCATGATATACGCCGCAGTTTCATGGCCGCTTATTCCGTGCGTCATGCTTCTAATAATGGAATATTTGTCAGCCATCTTCGCGAGGTTTGGCAGCAATTCGTTTATCTCTATGCCGGGCACATTGGTCTGAATAGGCTTGTCAAAAGGGCCGCAATAGTCATACCCGGCGCCGGGCTTGGGGTCAAAAGTATCAAGGTGGGAAGGCCCTCCCCACAGCCATATCTGTATGACTGCTTTCGCATGCGCAGGCCTGGCCCCGGCCGGAGATTCATCTCCATATACGTGCATGATCAGGATACAGAATATCGCAAGGAACATCCGGGTGATTGAATTGATTCTTCTTTTTCTTTTCGCATCCATTTTCATTACCTCAATGCTTGTACAGAAATTCCTTGCTGTTAATAAGAGCCCACGCAAGATCTTCCACTCCCTGATTGAAGAGCAGCCCTTCCGTCAGAAAATAACTCTCCGCGTTCTCAAGTTCGGTCTGCGTGGGAAAACGCGACAGGAACAACATGTAGACGTTCCTGGTCAGTTCCGTCTTGTTTCCCCTGGCAACCGCAGTCATCCTTCGCAGCTGCTGGCTTGACCTTATCTTTCGCTGGATGTCCGTGGAATTCAGAAGGTACATCTGCTGTGCATCGCTTATCTTGTTGTTGCGTTCGGACTCCATTCCGGTATCGCGGGCAGGCCTTCCAAACAGTTCAAGAAACGGACCCGTTATACTGCCGTCTGCAAGCATGATATTGCGCTGGTCCCTGGGGATAAATGTGTATGGCTCCGGTATGGGACTCACGTATTCCTCGCCTATCCCGGAAATTCTGCAGAGGATGTCAAGCAGTACTTCAGCCTCCAGCCGGTGCACCGGGTAATACGCAAAAAGCGCCTCCGCGTCCGGATTGCCTGTCCTTGGAATAGAGGATTGCTGGTAGGTGCGGGAATTGAGTATCAGCCGGTAAATGTGCTTGAGGTCATACCTCGCGCCAACCAGTTCCTTCTCAAGATACGCGAGAAGCTCCGGATTAGAGGCAGGATTGTCGGCCCTTATGTCATCCGGTTCATGGATGATACCGCGCCCCATCAGCCATGACCACACCCGGTTAACGATGTTTTTGGCAAACCACGGGTTGTCCGGAGTGATGAGCCAGTCGACAAATACAATGCGGGGGTCGCTGTCAGGACTTATCTTTATTTTTTTTCCGTCAGGAAAGACTCCCTCAAGAGTACCTGCGGGCGCAGGATTCAGATATACTATTTCCTCTTTCCACTCGGCTGTTTTCTTGTAGGCAATCCGTGAGAAGAATACCGACATGCCGGAACTGACGGTTTCAGGTACTGCATCAAAACGCGTTCCCATGAACGTGAGTGCGACAGCCGCGGCAATGGATGAAGGATCCCTTGCCTGCACAGCCCTGTAAAAATTCACCGGCGGAACGCGTAAGTTACTGCCGCTGGACGTCAGAAGTTCCCGCACAAACATGTCATACGGTTTGTTATCCCTGATGGAATCGTGTATCCAGCGATGATACGCCTGAACCGCATTGGGCCAGAGATTAATCGGGAACTCCGCCTTGACCCGCAGGATATCGCACCATTTAAGCGACCAGTAATCCGCGAACTCATTCCTGTCCAGAAGGACATCTATCAAAATAGCTCTTTTGTCCGGACGCCTGTCGCCGAGGAAAGCGATGACTTCGCCGGGTTCAGGAGGCGTGCCTATCGTATCCAGATACACGCGCCTGATAAAGACCTCGTCGGAGCACTGGGGTGAAGGATCAATACCATTCTTGTGCAGCGCCGCAAGCACGAACCTGTCTATGTCGTTCCCGGGCACCGTCCAGGAAGCGATCTCATAAGGGTAAACAATTTTTGATGCGGGTTGTTCTTCGCCTGCTGTTTCAGCAGAGTGTAATATGCATGCCAGGAAAACCCAGGAAACCGTGAGGAGGACTGTCTTTTTCACATTCATTTATGCATTGCGGAATCTCTTTTTTCCTGCTTCGTTAGTCTTTAACTGATATTTTGACTTGCTGCGGCCCCGGCCAGTTTAGTCAATGGCCCCGTGGATACAGTATGATACTAATTTCGGATAACGGCAGTCAAATACAGAAATTAAGTATTGACAGTAAGGGGAAATAAATATATATTTAGAAACCATAGAGTCAACCTTTTTCGCCTCCCTCTCCGAGGGGGGAGGCAGTGACCCGGTTAATGCCGGGCACGGTGGGGGTGAAAGGAGTATTGAGAACACCCTCACCCTGATCCTCTT
Organism: uncultured bacterium; assembly: GCA_964421645.1. Classification (GTDB taxonomy): domain Bacteria; phylum Ratteibacteria; class UBA8468; order B48-G9; family JAFGKM01; genus JAFGKM01. The sequence goes on along the minus strand of CAYQXZ010000023.1, from coordinate 6,810 downwards.
CCCTCAAGGGAGAGGGAAAAGGCGCTAAACGGGGCGAGGAGGAAGAGAATGATAAATGTGCGGAAGAGAGTAAGATTCAATAAAAGAATTTTAATAGTCGGCTATGGCTCGGTATCCCGATGCACACTGCCGATTCTCCTCAAGCACATAGACGTTCCTTACAGGAACATAACCATAATTGATTTTGAGGACAAGAAGAGAGCCTTGAAGAAATGGACAGACAGAGGAATAAAGTTTTTCAGGGAAAGAATCACACCGCAGACTCTTGACAGGATTCTGTCAAGCCATCTTGAAAACGGCGGACTCCTTGCAGACCTTGCATGGAACATTGAATGCGGGGAAATGCTTGAATGGTGCCACCAACATAACGTCCTGTACATAAACACCTCGGTTGAAGAATGGGATTCCCTCGGCGAAATATTCAAAAAGAGCCCCTTTGAAAAATCCCTGTATTTCAGGCAGATGAAACTCCGCAGGCTGACGAAGAACTGGAGAAGGAATTCCACGACGGCGATAGTTGACCACGGCGCAAATCCGGGCTTGATTTCACACTTTACCAAACAGGCTCTTATTGACATAGCATGCAGGCTTGTAAAAGACAGGAAGGTTTCCGCATCCGCAGGAAGCAGCCTTATGAAGCTTGCAGAGAAGAAGAACTTCGCAGAACTTGCGATGGCTGTCGGAGTGAAGGTTATCCACTGCAGCGAAAGAGACACGCAGATAACGGACAACCCCAAGAAGGTTGACGAATTCGTGGGAACATGGTCAATAGAAGGATTGCGGGAAGAGGGAACCGCTCCTGCCGAGATGGGCTGGGGAACCCACGAGAAACGGCTTCCAAACCTTGCACACGTGCCTCCGTACGGACCGAAAAACCAGATATTCCTCGCACAGATGGGAATGAACACGTGGGTGCGCTCATGGATACCGGAGCAGGAAATCATGGGCATGGTAATAAGGCACGGTGAAGCCTTCGGCATCTCCGACAGACTCACCGTGAGGAAAAACGGCAAGCCGGTTTACCGGCCTACCGTTCACTATGCATACATGCCGTGCAATGAAACTCTTTCGTCCCTCTATGAACTGCGGTGCAGGAATTATGATCTGCAGCCCGCATTGAGAATTCTGGGGGACCACGAAATAGTCAGCGGACAGGACATCCTCGGCGCACTGCTGATGGGGCACAAGTACAATGCCTGGTGGACCGGCAGTATACTTGACATTGAAGAGGCAAAAAGACTGCTTCCCCGCCAGAATGCCACGACCATACAGGTGGCGCTGGGAGTGGTAAGCGCGCTAATGTGGATGATTGAGAATCCGGAAAAAGGGCTTTGCCTTCCGGACGATCTGCCGCATGACTACGTTCTTGAAATAGCAAAACCATGGCTGGGAAAGTTTGTCTCAAAACCGTATGACTGGACTCCGCTGAAAAACCGGAAGGTATTCTTCAAGGAGAATCCGGACAACAGGGCTGATAATTCAGACCCGTGGCAGTTCAGGAACTTTCTTTTTGTACCTTAACGTGGAGGGAAATTAAAAATGGCATTTGCAATGACGGAGGAAACCAAATCAAGTGTTTTACAGAAGATAGCAAAGGTGAGAGGAACCCCGGTTTTCGTGGTGGATATCGCACAGTTGAAAAAAAATTACCAGAGATTCACGGAGAACCTGCCTGACGTGCAGGTCTATTATGCCGTGAAGGCGAATTCCGATCCGCTGATAGTGAAAACTCTCTTTGACATGGGAGCCAGCTTTGACGTCGCGTCTCTGCCGGAGTTTCACCTCGTGCGCAAGAACATAGAGAACTTCCTGCCTTCCGAGCAGCAGGACTTCATCTGGGAAAAAATCATTTATGCCCACCCCATAAAGATGCTGAAGACCCTGCATGAGCTTGAACCCTACAAGCCGCTTGTCACATACGATAATTTTGACGAATTGGACAAGATAAAACAGCACTGCCCGAGCGCGGGAATCGTCCTGCGGATTGAGGTGCCGAACAAGGGCTCCGTGGTTGACCTTTCCTCAAAGTTCGGCGCCAGCAGAGAAGACGCCGTAAGCCTTGCCGTAAAGGCGTTTGAGATGGGATTTTTTGTGGAGGGATTGAGTTTCCACGTGGGAAGCCAGTGCACCAATTTTGATAATTACAGGAGCGGACTGGAATTCGCCGCATGGGTCTTTGAAGAGGTTGAGAAGAAAGGATACAGGATACGCAACTCAAAGACAGGAAACAGGATCCTTGATATAGGCGGAGGCTTCCCTGCCGAAGAATACGGCAAGGACATAATGCCTTTTGAGGAACTGGCCAAGATGCTTAATGCCGAGATAAGGAAGCTCTTCCCGGAAAAAATGGAGATTATCGCTGAACCCGGAAGGTTCCTCGTCGCCAACACGTGCACGCTGATCGTGACAATAATAGGACGGGCTTTCCGCCACGGAACCGTATCCTATTACATAGACGACGGCATCTACGGAACTTTTTCCGGACAGGTCTTTGACCACCAGATATACCCGCTGAAGGCTTTCAAGGAAGGGGAAAAGGAGAAATGCGTGGTTTTCGGGCCGACATGCGACGGTTTTGACACGGTGGCGCCGAGTACAAACAGCAAGAAATATCCGTATGCGTACCTGCCCAGGATGGAACTGGGAGAACCGCTGTATGTGGAAAACATGGGAGCGTACACGCTTGCATCCGCAAGCAACTTCAACGGGTTCCCGACCGCAAAGCCCGTGTACGTCAATAAATAATAACCATGTTCTCCTCCCCCTTGAGGGGGGAGGATGTCTGCCTGACCGCATCTTTAACGCGGGCAGAAAGGTGGGGGTGAACAGATGCTTCCGATCCACGAACAGTACAACTCGCTGGGAGAGCTGCTGCGAGGCTCCGCACTGCAGTATGCGGACAGGCCTGCGGTGATTTTCCAGGAGACTTCCACGTCCTATTCGCAACTGGAGAATTTCTCAAACCTGATATCCGTTTTCCTCGCGGAACAGGGCGTCGGGAGAGAGCGGCGAGTGGGACTTTACTGCATAAACTCGCCCTGGTTCGTGGCCGCATATTTCGGAATCCTGAAGACCGGAGCCACGGTGGTGCCGGTCAACCTCCTGTTGAGTGCGGAAGAGATACAGTACATCCTCTCCGATTCTGAAGCAACCGGCCTGTTTTATTTTGACGGATTTGAGAAAAACGTACTGCAGATAAAGGAATCCCTGCCGGAGCTTCGTTTTCTTGTCGCCGTCGGCAAGCCCGGCATCCCTGAAGCGGTACCTCTCACCGGAATACTGGCACGCCCAAGAACAGACTTCAGGATTCCTGAACTGAACCAGAAAGGAGACACAGCCGCGATCCTGTACACTTCCGGCACTACCGGCAGTCCCAAGGGGGCGATGCTCACGCACCGCAACCTGCTCTTCAACGTGAATTCAATACTGCAAATCCTCAATGTGGATAAAAACGATACATTCCTGACCGTCCTGCCGATGTTCCATGCGTTCGGCGCAACCGCCGGTACCATCACGCCGCTTGCAGCGGGCGCGTCCGTTGCTGCCGTCCCGAAATTCGTGCCTGACGAAGTGGCACAAACGATTGGAAAAACGCGGGCAACAGTCTTTCTCGGAGTCCCGTCAATGTACAGACTGCTCGCCGGACTGCCTGACGAACGTGCGCAGGACCTTTCCTCGCTGCGCTTCTGCATATCCGGGGGAGACGCCCTGCCCGTTGACGTCATGGAACGGTTTGAGAAAAAATACGGGATTATCATCTACGAAGGCGACGGCCCGACAGAATGTTCTCCGGTTACGGCAGTCAATCCCATAGGCGGCAAACGAAAGCCCTGCTCCATCGGCAAGGCGCTGCCCGGAGAGGAAATCAGGATAGTGGATGATAACGGCAGTGAAATGGAAAAGGGCGAGATCGGCGAGATTGTCGTGCGCGGCGAAAACGTAATGAAGGGTTATTTCAAGAGGCCAGAGGAGACACGCGAGTCATTCTTCGGAGAATGGTTCCGCACCGGGGACCTCGGCTATGTGGACGAAGAGGAATATTTTTACATCGTAGACCGCAAGAAGGACATGGTTATCGTGAACGGAATGAACGTGTACCCGCGGATGGTGGAAAACGTAATCTCAAGACATCCTTCGGTATCGGAAGTGGCGGTCGTCCCGGAACCTCACGTTCTCCACGGGGAGGTGCCCCGGGCGGTGATAGTGCTGAAACCGGATGCAACCGCAACGAAAAAGGAAATCATCGCTCTCTGCTCAGAACATCTGGGCAGGCACGAAATACCGCGCATCGTGGAATTTGTTCCAGAACTGCCGAAAACGCCGACCGGCAAGGTACTCAAACGCCTCTTGAAATCCGGCAGAAAACCCCTGTATTGACGTTTCCATAATTGCCGGACAGATATAAGAAGATGAACTACTTTTCAATTTTCGCCGTCTCTTTTACAATCGCACTGTCGGGAGCCCTGGCTCCGGGACCCTTGCTGGCAGCGGTTGTCTCCGGAAGCCTGAAGAACGGCTTCAGAACCGGACCGCTGATGATCTCGGGCCATGCCATTCTTGAAATATTGATGGTCATTGTACTGGTGTTCGGACTGGGAAGATTCATAAACACCCCGGGGATCATCAGGACAATATCCCTGACCGGCGCGGTCATCCTGATATATTTCGGCGTCAGCATGCTGCACTCCGTTCCGGGACTGACCATGGACACGCCTTCCGGAGTCAAGACGGGATCTTCCGGGATGTTCCTGCAGGGCATCACGTTGAGCATAGCCAATCCATACTGGGCGGTCTGGTGGCTGACGATCGGGCTGGGGCTTCTTTTATCATCCGGACAGAGAGGTCTTGCGGGACTTGCGGCTTTCTTCGCCGGGCATATACTTGCCGACCTCGCATGGTACAGCTTCGTATCTTTCAGCTTGAGCAGGGGCAGAAAATTTATCTCCCTGCAAGTTTACAGAACAACTCTCAAGATATGCGCTCTGGTAGTCATATTGTTTGGAGTGTACTTCGGAATCTCCGCCTTTTCATCAACCGTCATTTCCGGTAAATCGTGATCGGGGTATTCTCACTTCCCGCGTAGAAGACAACGATCTCCGCAGGCACTTTGCC